>NZ_JBJGYK010000033.1:0-43849 GCF_054049955.1 Geodermatophilus sp. SYSU D00758 | reverse complement strand
CCCCCCCCCCCCCCCCCCCCCCCCCCCCCCCCCCCCCCCCCCCCCCCCCCCCCCCCCCCCCCCCCCCCCCCCCCCCCCCCCCCCCCCCCCCCCCCCCCCCCCCCCCCCCCCCCCCCCCGGCCGCGGATCAGCGCTGGGTGGGCCGCGCCCGGCGGACGACGAACGGGCCGATGGCGAGCAGGTCGACGGGGGCCGAGCCGAAGCACTCCAGGGCGTCCCGCGGGTCGTCGACCATCGGCCGGCCGGCGGTGTTCAGGCTGGTGTTGACCACGACCGGCAGCCCGGTGCGCCGCTCGAAGCACTCGAGCATGCGGGCGACCAGCGGCTCGTCGGCGCGGTCGACGGTCTGGATGCGCGCCGTCCCGTCGACGTGGGTGACCGTGGGGATGCGGTCGCGCCAGTCGGGGTGCACGTCGTGGACGAAGAGCATGTACGGCGAGGGGATCGGCCCGCGGCCGAAGATCTCCGGGGCCCGCTCGGCCAGCACCATCGGCGCCACCGGGCGGAACTGCTCGCGGCCCTTCACGTCGTTCATCCGCTCGAGGTTGGCCTCGAAGCCGGGGTGGGCGAGCAGCGACCGGTGACCCAGCGCGCGGGGGCCGTACTCGCTGCGGCCCTGGAACCACGCCACGATCCCGTTGTCGGCGAGCACGGCGGCGACGGCGTCGGCCACGTCGTGCGGGCGCTCGTAGTCGATGGCCGCGGTGATCAGCCAGGACTCGATCTCCTCGTCGGTCCAGCCCCGTCCGAGGTCGGCGCCGGGCATCGGCGCGGTGGTGTCGCCGAGCTCGGTGGCCACGGCCATGGCCCCGCCGAGCGCCGTCCCGGAGTCGCCGGCCGCGGGCTGAACCCAGACGTGCTCGAACGGGCCCTCGGCGGAGATGCGGCTGTTGGCCACGCAGTTGAGCGCGACGCCGCCGGCGAGGGTCAGCGCGGAGTCGCCGGTCCGGCCGTGCAGCCAGCGGACGAGGTCGAGCATCGTCTCCTCCAGCCGCAGCTGGACGCTGGCGGCGAGGTCGGCGTGCGCCTCGGTCCACTCGTCGCCCTTGCCCAGCCGCGGCGCGAACTCGGCGAAGTCGATGCGCTCGGTCCGGAAGCCGCCGTCCCCGGTCGCGTGGACGTAGGGCTCGAGCTCGGCGGCGAAGCGCGGCTTGCCGTAGGAGGCCATCGCCATGACCTTGTACTCGTCGGAGCTGCGCAGGAAGCCGAGGTGCTCGGTGAGGTCCTCGTAGAGCAGGCCCAGGGAGTGGGGGAGGGCCTGGCTGGCCAGCACCTCGAGCTGCCCGTCGGTGTAGCGGCCGGCCAGGTGGCTCACCGCCTCGCCGCGGCCGTCGAGCACCAGCACCGAGTTGGTCGGGTAGGGCGCGGCCAGGCCGGCGCTCGCCGCGTGCGCGACGTGGTGCGGGACGTACCGGACCCGCTCGGCGGCCAGACCGGGCAGGTGGTGGGCGAGGAAGGACGGCGCCTTCTCGGCGTACATCTTCCGCATGACGTCGCCCTCGTCGTACAGCCCGGTCTCCTCCGGACTCGGCATCAGCCGCGGGTCGAAGGAGTAGGCGACGGCGTCCAGGTCGGCGGGGGTGAGCCCGGCCTCGGCCAGCACCCAGGCCGCCGAGAGCTCGGGCAGCTCCCAGGCGCTCCACGGCAGCGGTCGCTTGCCGTGCTTGCGCCGGCTGAACCGCTCCTCCTCCGCCGCCGCCACGACCTCGCCGTCGACGACCAGGGCCGCGGCCGGGTCGTGGTAGAGCGCGTTGATGCCGAGGACCTTCACCCGTGTACTCCTCTCGCCGGGAACGCCGATCGCCCGGGCACAGGGGTGATCATGAGGGCGCCGGCGTCGTCCTGCAGTGCGAACGCCGGCCGGGAGCCCGGGGATCACCCGCCCGTGCGCGTGCCGCGGCCCCCTCCCCGCCGCCGGGAGGCGGCCGGGGCACGGGAGGTCGCGGCGCGCCCGGCGCCGGTCAGCCGCCGCCGAGCAGGTTGCCGACCTGGTCGATCAGCAGGATGACCGAGAAGAACCCGTAGAAGAGCACCGCCCAGAACAGCGCCACGAGCCGCACGCCGCGGGTGCGGAACTGCTCCGGCAGCGTGTGCCGGTTGAGCTGGATGAGCAGCGCCGAGTACACGAACATCACCAGGCCGTTGAGCGAGCTGGCGATCACCAGCAGGATCAGCGGCTGCGTCACGCCCGACAGCAGGATGGCCGAGCCGAAGACGATCTCGGTCCAGACCACGGCGAAGTAGATCCGGCTCTCGCTCCACCGCGGGTTCTCGCGCAGGACCCCGGTCTTCAGGACGTCGGCGGTCACCCGGCCCACCATGTCGAGCACGGCGAGGTTGGTCGAGAAGAGCACCACGGTGCCGATCAGCCAGAACGTCGTCGACAGCCAGGCGCCCTGCTCCGCGCCCAGCGCGTCGCCCTGCTGCCGGATGAAGTCGAAGCTCTCCGCCTCCGTGGTGCCGACCCCGATGGTCGAGTAGGCGAGCATCATGAAGGTCAGCAGCGCGATCAGCCCGATCACGAAGAACGTGACGAACTGCTCGCGGTCGGCCACCCGCCACCAGTCCCGCCACCGGCGCAGGTTCGCCTCGTCGCGGCGGCACATGAAGCCGGTGGTCGGGGCGGCCACCTCCTCGCCGGTGAACGGGGAGACGACCTTGGGCAGCCGGGCCCCCATCGCCAGGCCCTTGTCGCGGACCCAGTTCGACTGGGCCAGGTTCATGGCACCGCCGGCGCCGGCGAAGGCGATCGCGCCGAGCAGGGTGGCGGTGCCGATCTGGCTCACCGCGTCGGGCAGCTCGCCGACCGAGACCAGGCCCTCGGCCAGGCCCGAGTAGCCCTCTCCGCCGACCAGGAAGACCAGGGCGTAGATCAAGAACAGGACGATCAGCCCCACCATGAAGAACTGGATCTTCTCCACGGTCTTGTAGACGACGGGCGAGGCGGTGAGGACCAGCCCGATGAGGACGAGGACGCCGATCGTGATGTAGGGGACGGCGTCCTCGCTGAAGCCGAAGACGAACCCGAGCGTCGTCGTCCCGCCGGTCGCCCAGCCGGGCCAGGCCCAGGGGACGACGGTCATGATGACGAACAGCCAGCTCCACGGCTTCCAGAGCCGGGTGAAGCCGGTGACCGCGGTCTCGCCGGTGACGAGCGTGTAGCGCTCGATCTCCATGTTGAGGAAGTACTGCGTCAGGACGCCGATGACGACCAGCCACACGACGGCCAGGCCCACCTGCGAGGTGATGTAGGGCCAGAGGACGAACTCGCCGGACCCGATGGCCCCGGCCAGCAGCAGCACGCTGGGGCCGATGACCTGCCTGATGTGCAGCGGTTCCGGCAGGTCGGCGTACGGGACGGGCGGCAGCGCCTTGCTGGGCAGCTCGGTCGCCAGGTGCCGGGGCTCGGAGGTCTCGTGGGTCGCCATGGCTCCTCCTGGGCCGGTCGGAGCGTCTCGGCGCCCCGGGTGGCGACGAACGGTATGACCTGCGTCACACCGTGGCAAGACGGTGGTGCCCGGGGCGGCTCGCCGGTCGCCACCCCGGGTTCAGCCGCGGCGGGTGAGCAGGTCGTTCTCGGTGACGGCGGCCAGCGCGAGGGTCTTGTAGCCGACCTCCTCGAACAGGACGACGACGCGGTCGTCCTCGACCCGCATGACGACCCCGGGGCCCCACTCGGCGTGCTCCACGGGCGTCTGCGCGGGGAAGGGCGTGTCGGCGTCGTCGCCGACCGGCTGGTCCTGCGAGAGCCCGGCCGAGCAGTTGTCGCAGTTGCCGCACGGGTGCTCGAGCTGCTCCCCGAAGTAGCCCAGCAGGAACTGCCGCCGGCAGTCGGTGGTCTCGGCGTAGCCGCGCATCATCTCGACCCGGCTCTGGTCGACCCGCTCGTGGTGCTCGGCCAGCTCGTGCGCCGCGGCGGCCGCGTCGGCCGGGTCGGGGGCGCCCTCGGCCGGGTGGGCGGCGCCCTCCTCGTCGAGCACGACGGCCGAGACCTGCTCGAGCAGGTTGAGGTCGCGGGCCAGCGGGGTCGCGGCGCGGCCGGTCTCCTCCCGCAGCTGCTTGACGTCGACGCCGTCCTCGATGCCCGCGGCCTCCGCGGCCGCGACCAGGCCGGCCACCTGCTGCAGCTCCTCCTCCGGCGGGATCCCCGCGGCGAAGAACTTCCGGACCCCGAGGTCCTCCTGCCGGTAGACCAGCAGTGCCAGCGCGGGCTGCCCGTCGCGGCCGGCCCGGCCGATCTCCTGGTAGTAGCTGTCGAGGGAGTCGGCGGGCTCGGCGTGCACGACGAAGCGGGTGTCGGGCTTGTCGATGCCCATGCCGAAGGCGGTGGTGGCGACGACGACGTCGAGCTCGTCGGCCATGAAGGCCCGCTGCACGTCCTCGCGCTCGGACTTCTTCAGCCCCGCGTGGTAGGCCCGGGCCCGCAGCCCGCGGTCGGCCAGCTCACCGGCCAGCTCCTCGGTGCCCTTGCGGGTGGCGCTGTAGACGATGCCGGGCACGCGGCCCTCGCCCACCTCGGCCAGCACCCGGTCCAGCACCGCCTCGTGCTTGGTGTGCGCGTCGGCGTGCTGCTCGACCTCGAGCCGGATCTCCGGCCGGTCGAACCCGGCGACGACCACCTCCGGATCGCGCATGCCGAGGCGCTCGACGATCTCCGCACGGACCGGCGGGGCGGCGGTGGCGGTGAGCGCGAGCACCGTGGGGTGGCCCAGCTGCTCGACGACGGCGCCGAGCCGCAGGTAGTCGGGCCGGAAGTCGTGACCCCAGGCGGACACGCAGTGCGCCTCGTCGACGACGAACAGGGTGGGCCGGGTGGCGGCGACGGCCTCCACCACCTCGGGCTTGACCAGCTGCTCGGGCGCGAGGAACAGGTAGCGGACCGTTCCGTCCGCCAGCCCCTCGAGGGCGGCGCGCTGGTCACCGGCGGAGAGCGCCGAGTTCAGCTGCGCGGCCGAGCCGGCGAGCGTGTCCACCTCCTCGAGGCGGGCGACCTGGTCGCGCTGGAGGGCGATGAGGGGGGAGACCACGAGCACGGGGCCGTCGGTCAGCCGGCCGGCCACCTGGTAGACGGCGGACTTCCCGGCTCCGGACGGCAGCACGGCGAGGGTGTCGCGCCCGGAGACGACGCTCTGCATCGCCCGCTCCTGGCCGGGGCGGAAGGTCTCGAAGCCCAGGAGCTCGCGGGCGGTCTCGCGGATGCGGCGGGTGCGGACGGCGGCGGTCTTCCCCGCCGGGTTGTCCGCGCTCGTCGGCTCGTCCTTGCCGGTGCGTGTCACCGGCTGCCTCTCCCCGGGGCGCGTGATCGGCAAACGGGACGCGGGTGGGACACCCGCCACCCCGGTTCCCCTCACGCCTGCCGCGCCACCCCGGCGCCTCGCCGCCCGCAGGGCGTTCCCCGGGGAACGCCCTGCCGCCCCGCCCCGGGTGTGCCTGCGGGGACGCCGTCAGAGGCCGACGGCCACCGTGGCCGCGAGCTCGCGCACCGCTTCCAGGTCGTCCTTCCCCGGTGCCCCGGTCAGGCTCAGCGGCGCCGCGACCCGCTTCCACCCCAGCGCCCCGGTGATCCGGTCGATCGCGGCGAGCGCGCCGGCGGTGTCGTCGTTGCCGTGCACGTAGACGCCGTGCGGCAGCCCGACGGTGGCGTCCAGGCACGGGTAGTAGACGGTGTCGAAGAAGTGCTTCAACGCCCCCGACATGTAGCCGATGTTGGCCGGCGTCCCGAGCAGGACGCCGTCGCACGCCAGCAGGTCGGCCGGCCCGGCGGAGAGCGCCGGCCGCAGGGTCAGCTCGACCTCCTCGACCATCGCCGCTCCCTCCTTGACCGCCTCCAGCACGGCCTGCATCGCGGGCGACGGCGTGTGGTGGACGACGAGGAGCCGGGGCACCTCCGCATTCTCGCCCGGGTCCGCGGCGCGCGTGGAGCGTGCCCGTGACCGGGGCGTTGCCGCGGGGACGTCCTCAGCCGGACGTCGGGGCAGCGGTCCCGGTGGCGAGGCGGCGGTAGGTGGCGGTGGCTTCGGAGGAGAACCCGTCAGGCGCCGTCTCCGCCTCTCGGCGGTGGAAGCGCGCTCGTCGGCGCTCGTGTCGAAGCCGAGACCCCGGGCGGGCGCGGACACCCGTCGACCACCCGGGACGTCGCCGGACCGCCGTCCCATGTCGAGCCGCAGGGCGCGGCACCGGCTACCGGGGGAGTCGCCGCAGGTGGCGGACACCGGGTGAGCGGGGGTGTTCCCGAAGGAACGCCCCCGGCGTCACCGCAGGGACGACCGGCGGGTGCCGACGTCGGCGCGCTCGGCGGCGGCCCGGCCGGCGAACCAGCCGCCGGCGTCGACCGAGGCCCGGCTGCGGCGGCTGCGCACCCGCGGGAAGAGCTCGGCCGCCCGGGCCTCGACCGCCTCCTGGCGGCTGCGCAGCACCGGGAGCAGGTCGACGCCGTGCTCGGCCGCCGCCTCGGCGGTGGCCCGCCGCCGCGCTGCCTGCAGCCGCTCGCCGATCCGGGCGGCGTAGCCGAGCAGGAACGAGCGCCGGAACGAGCGGGACGCCGCACCGCGTGCCGCCCCGCGCTCGGCCGCGGACAACCCCTGGGCGACCTGCAGCAGCAGCGACGTGAACAGCAGCTCCACCGCGTCGAGGTCCGGCGGGGCGCCCACCAGGTTGGCGATGCCGAGCCGCCCGTACCAGACCAGCCGGACGTCGTTGGCCTCCGCGACCGCGGCCAGCAGCTGCATCCGGGCCCGCACGTACGGCTCCGCGACGTGCACCCGGCGGGTGCCGACCTCGGCCCCCGGGGACGGGGACGGGGACGGGCCGGGCCCGAGCAGGGCGGCGTCGACCGCATGGCGGGTCATCAGCTCCTGCGCCTTCGCGGTCAGCGCCTCGGCCTCGTCGGGGAACTCGGTGGACTCGGCCTTGGCCAGCAACCCGCGGATGCGGCGCAGCACCCGGGAGTCGTCGGGCGCCGCCCCGGCGCCGGGGGCGGGCCGGGAGCGGGGCGGGCCCCACCGGGACGGGGGCGGCATGAGCACGTCGAGGCGGGCCAGCCAGCGCAGGGAGGCGGCCAGGAGCAGGACCACGCGCCACGCCTCCCGTGCCGGGCGCCGGTGCGCCCGGTGCCAGGCGGCCACGACCGCGGGCTCGCCCGGGGAGAGGGCACCGAGCTCCCGCAGCTGCTCGACCCAGCCCTCCGGCGCCCGGCGCTGCGCACCGCTGGCCCGCGCGTGCTCGGCGATCAGCGCCACCGCCAGCGGGGCGGACCGCGCGGACGCCTCGCGCGCCACCGCGTGCACGACGTCCGCGGGCTGCCAGCCGCGTTCGAAGGCCTCCTCCAGGGCGGTCAGCAGCACGCCGGTCGCCGCACCGGCGCGGTCGACGGCGGGGTCGAGCGCCGCCAGCTCCTCGGCGGCCGCGGGGAGCCCCTCGTCGTCGGGGAACATCCGGGCGAGCAGCAGCGTCCGGACCCGTGCGTCGTCAGCCATGCCGGCGATGCTGCCCGCCGGCGCCCGCGGCACCCGGGACCGCCTGGGGACGGCGGGGTGCCGTCCACAACCCCGGCGGCGGGGTGGCGGCCCCTAGGGTCCCCCCGTGGCCGCCTCCTACCGCATCGCCGAGGCCGCGGAGCTGCTCGGCGTCAGCGACGACACCGTCCGCCGCTGGATCGACAGCGGCCGGCTGCCCGCGCGCCGCCAGGGCGGGGCGCCCGCCCAGGTCGCCGGCGCCGACCTGGCGCGGGTGGCGGCGCAGCTGCACGACGCGCCCGAGCCGGGCGCCACCCGCTCCTCCTCGGCACGCAACCGGCTCACCGGCATCGTCACCCGCGTGGTCCGCGACACCGTGATGGCGCAGGTGGAGCTCCAGGCGGGTCCGTTCCGGGTGGTGTCCCTGATGTCGCGGGAGGCCGCGGACGAGCTGGGGCTGGAGGTCGGCGTCCGCGCCGTGGCGACGGTCAAGGCCACGCAGGTCAGCGTCGACGTCCCCTGACCCCACCCCACCACGTCGCCTGCACGCGGGGGAGCTTGCGCAGACGCGCACCGATCTGGTCTCCTCCTCCCGCACCTGCGGACGGGAGGACGATGTGCGCGACCGCATCCGAGGCACGCTGACCGGCGCGGCGCTGCTCGCGCTGGCCGGCTGCGGGGGCGGCTCCGCCGACGGCGCGGGGACGGCGGCCTCCGGCGCCCCGGCCGACGAGCAGCTCGGCGGCACGCTCACCGTCTTCGCCGCCGCCTCGCTCACCGACGTGTTCACCGAGCTCGGCGAGCAGCTCGAGCAGGAGAACCCGGGGCTGTCCGTGCAGTTCAGCTTCGTCGGCAGCTCGGCGCTGGCCACCCAGATCACCCAGGGCGCCCCCGCGGACGTGTTCGCCTCCGCCAACCCACCGCAGATGGCCGTGGTCACCGACGCCGGCCTGGCCGCCGGCGACCCGGAGGTGTTCACGACCAACGTGCTGGAGATCGCCGTCCCGGCCGGCAACCCGGCCGGGGTCACCGGCCTGGCCGACTTCGCCCGCGAGGACCTCGCCCTGGCCCTCTGCGCGCCCGAGGTGCCCTGCGGCGCCGCCTCGGAGCAGGTCCTCGCCGCGGCGGGCGTCACGGCGGCCCCCGACACCCTGGAGGAGGACGTGCGCGCGGCGCTGACCAAGCTGGAGCTCGGCGAGGTCGACGCCGCCCTGGTCTACGCCAGCGACGTCGCCGCGGCGGGGGACGCCGCCGAGGGCGGTGCGGTGGAGGGGATCGCCTTCCCCGAGGCCGAGGACGCCGTCAACGACTACCCGGTCGCCGTCCTCGCCGACGCGCCCAACCCGGACGCCGCCGCCGCGTTCGTCGAGCTCGTCACCTCCGACACCGGGCAGCGGGCCCTGGCGGACGCCGGGTTCCGCGCCCCGTGAGGCGGCGGCGGGAGACCGGCGTCCCCGCCCCGCTGCTGGTCCCGGCGGCGGTGGCCGTCGCCTTCCTGGTCCTGCCGCTGGCCGGCCTGCTCATCCGCACCCCGTGGGCGGACCTGCCCGCCCAGCTGGCCGAGCCGGCCGCCGGGCAGGCGCTGCGGCTGTCCCTGGTGTCGGCGACCCTGGCCACCGGCGTCTCGCTGCTGCTCGGCGTCCCCCTGGCCTGGGTGCTGGCCCGGTCGCGGGCGCGCGGGCGCTCGGTGCTGCGGGCGCTGGTGACCGTGCCGCTGGTGCTGCCCCCCGTGGTCGGCGGCGTCGCCCTGTTCCTGGTGCTCGGCCGGCAGGGCATCGTCGGCCGGTGGCTGGACGACGCCTTCGGGGTCACGATCCCGTTCACCACGACCGCGGTCGTCATCGCCGAGACCTTCGTGGCGATGCCGTTCCTGGTGATCAGCGTCGAGGGTGCACTGCGCGCCGCCGACGCCCGCTTCGAGGACGCCGCGGCCACCCTGGGCGCCGACCGGTGGACGACGTTCCGCCGCGTCACCCTCCCGCTGGTGGCTCCCGGGGTGGCGGCGGGGGCGGTGCTGTGCTGGGCCCGGGCCCTGGGGGAGTTCGGCGCCACCATCACCTTCGCCGGCAACTTCCCCGGCACCACGCAGACCATGCCGCTGGCGGTCTACCTCGAGCTGCAGAGCGACCCGCCGGCGGCGATCGTGCTGTCGGTGCTGCTGCTCGCCGTCTCCCTGGGCACGCTGCTGCTGCTCCGCGACCGCTGGCTCCCCCGCAGCGGAGCGGCCGCGTGACCCTGACCGCGGCGGTCGAGGTGCGGCGGGGGGCGTTCACCGTCGCGCTCGACGTCGCGGTCGCGCCCGGGGAGGTGCTCGCCGTCCTCGGGCCCAACGGCGCGGGCAAGTCCACGCTGCTGCGGGTGCTCGCCGGGCTGCTGCTCCCCGACGCCGGCCGGGTGGCGGTGGGGGACGACGTCTGGGACGACGTGGCCGCGGGGCGGCACGTACCCGCCCACGAGCGCCGGCTGGGCATGGTGTTCCAGGACCACCTGCTCTTCCCGCACCTCTCGGTCACCGAGAACGTCGCCTTCGGGCTGCGCACCCGCGGCGTGCCCAAGGCCGAGGCGCGGGCCGCCGCCCGGGGCTGGCTGGCGCGGGTCGGCATCGGGGAGCTGGGGGACCGGCGGCCCGCGCAGCTCTCCGGCGGCCAGGCGCAGCGCGCCGCCCTGGCCCGCGCGCTGGTCGGCGACCCCGCCGTCCTGCTGCTGGACGAGCCGCTGTCGGCGCTCGACGCCCGGACCCGGCTGACCGTGCGCGCCGAGCTGCGCCGCCACCTCGCCGACTACCCCGGCAGCACCGTGCTGGTGACCCACGACCCGGTCGACGCGATGGCGCTGGCCGACCGCGTCGTGGTGGTCGAGGGCGGGCGGGTCGTGCAGGAGGGGACGCCGGCCGAGGTGAGCCGGCACCCGCGGACGGACTACGTCGCCCGGCTGGTCGGCCTGTCCCTGCTGCCCGGGACGGCGGACGGCACCGGTGTGCGGCTGGACGGCGGCGGCAGCGTGGCGGTCGCCGAGGAGGCGTCGGGCCCGGTCTTCGTCGCCGTCCGCCCCGAGTCGGTGGCCCTGTACCTCAGCCGGCCCGAGGGCAGCCCGCGCAACGTGTGGCCGGCCCGGCTGGTCTCGGCCACCCCGCACGGGGCGACGGTGCGCTGCGAGCTCGACGGCGAGGTGCCGATGATCGCCGACGTCACCGCGACCGCGTTCGCCGAGCTCGGGCTCGCGCCCGGGGTCGCCGTCTGGGCCACCGTGAAGGCCTCCGAGATCGCGGTCTACACCCGCTGAGAGGCTGGAGGGGTGAGCGCAGTCGCCGGGATGGTCCTGGCCGCCGGGGGCGGCCGCCGCTACGGGATGCCCAAGGCCCTGGTCGAGTACGAGGGCAGCCTGCTGGTGGAGCGGGCCGTGGCGACGGCGGCGGCCGTCTGCGACCCGGTGCTGGTGGTGCTCGGCGCCCGGGCGGTCGACGTCTGGCGGACCGCCCGGCTGGGGAACGCCGTCGTCCTCGCCAACCGCGACTGGGAGACCGGGATGGCGTCGTCCCTGCGCACCGGGCTCGACGGGCTGCGCGGCTGGCCCGGGAGGGTGGACGCTGCCCTCGTGCTGCTCGTCGACATGCCCGGGATGACCCCGGCGGCCCTGCAGCGGGTGGCCGCGCACGCCGCGCCCGACGTGCTGGCGGTCGCCACGTACGACGGGGTGCGCGGCCACCCGGTGCTGCTGGGCCGGGAGCACTGGGCCGGTGTCGCGGCCACGGTCACCGGGGACGAGGGGGCCCGCCGGTACCTGGCCGAGCACGAGGTCACCGAGGTCGACTGCACGGGGCTGGCCGACCCGGTCGACCTCGACGTCCCCCCGGCGGGGGCCCGGTGAGCACCGACCCGACGCGACCGCTGCCGCCCGGCCCGCTCGCCGAGGCCGCGGAGCGCTTCGCCGGGGCGCTGGGCGACGCCGGGAGGGTCGCGGTGGCCTTCTCCGGCGGCGTGGACTCCAGCGTGGTGGTCGCGCTGGCGGCCCGCGCCCTGGGCCGGGACGGCGTCGTCGCCGTGCTGGGCGTCAGCCCGAGCCTGGCCGCCGACGAGCGCGCGTCCGCGCGGGCCACGGCGGCGCAGGTCGGCGTCCGCCTGGTCGAGGTCCGGACCGCCGAGCTCGACGACCCCCGCTACGTCGCCAACGCCGGCGACCGCTGCTACTTCTGCAAGCACGAGCTCTACACCCGCTCCTTCGCCGAGGTGGTGCGGGCGCACCGCGTCGACCTGCTGCTCAACGGGGACACCGCGGACGACGCCGTCCGCGGCGACCGCCCGGGCAGCCGGGCCGCCGCCGAGCTCGGCGTCCGCCGCCCGCTGGCCGAGGCCGGCATCGGCAAGCGCACCGTGCGGGAGCTGGCGCGGACGCTCGGGCTTCCCGTCTGGGACAAGCCCAGCGCGCCCTGCCTGGCCAGCCGCATCCCCGTGCACACCCCGGTCACGATCGGCGACCTCGGCCGGGTCGAGCGGGCCGAGGCGGGCCTGCGCCGGCTCGGCCTGCGCGACCTCCGGGTCCGCCACCTGGGGGCCCGGGCCCGCGTCGAGCTCTCCGCGGAGGGGCAGGCCGCCCTGGCGGACCCCGCCTTCGCCGAGGCCGTCCGGGCGGCGGTGCGGGCCGGCGGCTCGGCGGGCGGGGGCTACGACGAGGTGGAGTTCGCGGCGGCCCCGCTGCGCCGCGACTGACCGACGGGTGCGCACCGACCGGCCGATGCGCACCCGCCGCCCGGGTACCGTCGGCGCCGTGATCGCGCGAGTCGTCGACGTCCCCCTCTCGGTCGCCGAGCACGAGGACGCCGTGGCCGACAAGCGGGCCGGCGCGGTGGTGTCCTTCGCCGGTGTCGTCCGCGACCACGACGGCGGCCGGTCGGTGACCGAGCTCGAGTACGTGGGGCACCCCACGGCGCAGGACGTGATCGCCGAGCTCGCCGCCGAGTTCGCCGCCCGCCCCGAGGTCCACGCCGTCGCCGTCTCCCACCGCATCGGGCTGCTGGGCATCGGTGACGTCGCCCTGGCGTGCGCGGTGAGCGCCGGCCACCGCGGCCAGGCCTTCACCGCCTGCGCCGAGCTCGTCGACGAGGTGAAGAAGCGGCTGCCGATCTGGAAGCGCCAGGTCTTCACCGACGGCGAGGAGGAGTGGGTCGCCTGCCCCTGAGCGGGCGGCCGGTCAGAGCCGGTCGGTGGCCCGGCGCCCCCGCGGTGCGGGCGGCGGGTCGGAGGGCGGCACCCCCGCCGCCATGAGCGTGCTGATCATCCGTGCCGCGAACTCCACCTGCGGCAGGTCGCGGGTCGCGCTGCGGGGCCGGGCGCGGAAGCCCAGGCCGCAGACCGTGCCGAACAGCTCCCCGCCGGCCGTCACCAGCGGGACGCCGATGTAGGCGGCGACCCCGGTCAGCGGCCCGAGCCGGCGCGAGGCGTAGGCGGGGACCGCCGCGGTCACCGTGGCCGCGCGGGGACCCTCCCCCACCGTCATCAGCTGGCAGAAGCTGTTCGCCCAGGGCAGCGCCGACCCCGGTGGCAGGACGGCGGCCGGGTAGGCGTGCAGCACCACCTGCAGGTCCCCGACGACGCGGGTCACCGCCCACACGTCCCAGCCGAGCTGGTCGTGCAGGAACTCCAGCGCGCCGCACGCCGCCCCCGGGAAGTCCCGCCAGGGGGCGACGTCGGTGATGCCCGGCCCCGACACGTCCTCGGCTAGGACCCCCGCCGGTCGTCGCGGAGGTCCCGCTCGGCGTCGCCGTGCTCCCGTGCGGTGTCCGCCCGCTCGGCGGCCTCCTCCTCGGCCTCGCCCTCCAGCCGCCGGGCCTCCCCGGCGACCTGGGCGGCGGCGTCCCCGTGCGACTCCCCGTAGAGCTCCTCGGCCCGGCCGTAGAGCTCCTCGGCCTTCGCCCTGGCCTTCTCCCAGATGCTCATGGGGTCATCCTCCCGCGCGGGGGTGGGCGGCGCAGCGGGTTCGGCGACCCGCTGCGGGTCCGGTGGTGCGCTGCGGGGCCGGCGGTCCGCTGCGGTCAGCGGTGCACGGTGTCGCGGATCTCGCCCACCAGCTCCTCGAGGATGTCCTCGAGCGCGACGACGCCGACGACCGCGCCGTCCTCCAGCGAGCCGCCCTCCACGACGGCGGCGAACTGGGCGCCGCCGGCCTGCATCGTCTGCAGCGTCGAGCGCAGGTCGCCCCGCGCCGGCACCCGGGGCAGCGGCCGGGTGATGTCGGCCACCCGGACGTCGGGCCGGCCGTCGTCGACCAGCACGTCCTTCACGTGCACGTACCCGGTGAACGAGCCGTCCCGGACGACGGGGAAGCGGGAGAAGCCGGTGCGGGCGGCGGCCCGCTCGACGGCCACCGCGGAGTCCGCGGCGTCGACGGTGGTCAGCGACGCGCGGGGGATGAGGACCGAGCGGGTGTCGCGGTCCTCCAGGGTCAGCGCGCCGGTGAGCAGGTCGTGCCCGCGCTTGTCCAGCAGCCCGCCCTCGCGCGACTGGTCGATCAGCCCGGCGACCTCGTCCCGGGTGAAGGAGCTGGTCACCTCGTCCTTGGGCTGCACCCGCAGCAGGCGCAGGGTGGCGTTGGCCAGGGCGTTGAGCACCAGGATGACCGGCTTGAGCACGGTGACCACCGCGCGCAGCGGCGGGGCCAGGGCCAGGGCGGCCCGGTCCGGACCGGCCAGGGCGAGGTTCTTGGGCACCATCTCGCCGATCACCACGTGCAGGGCCACGACGAGGGTCAGCGCGATGACGAACGAGATCGGGTGCACCAGCGCCTCGGGGACGCTGAACGCCTCGAACACCGGCTCCAGCAGGTGGGCGACGGCCGGCTCGCCGATCGCGCCCAGCCCCAGCGAGCACACGGTGATGCCCAGCTGCGCGCCGGCCATCATCAGGGAGACCTGCTCCATCGCCCCCAGCGTCGTGCGGGCGCGCCGGGACCCGGCCTCGGCCAGCGGCTCGATCGACGAGCGGCGGGCGGAGATCAGCGCGAACTCGGCGCCCACGAAGAAGGCGTTGGCCAGCAGCAGGACGACGGCGACCAGCACCCCGACCCAGTCACCCACGGGAGGCCTCCTCGACCGTCTCGGACGCCGGGACCGCGCCGACGCGGGCCCGGTCCACCCGGGTGCCGTCGAGGCGCTGGACCTCGACCCAGACCCCGCCCAGGTGGCCCTCGGCCTCGCCGGCCAGCTCGGGGGGCAGCGGGCGCACCGCGGTCACGCGGTCACCGGCCTCGGGGATGCGGCCCAGGTGGTGCAGGACCAGCCCGCCCACCGTCTCGTAGTGCCGGTCGGCCGGGACGGGCAGCCCGGTCAGGGCGGTCACCTCGTCCGGGCGCAGCAGCCCGGAGACCGACCACGAGCCGTCCCCGAGGTCCACGGCCTCGGGTTCGGGCTCCTCGTCGTGCTCGTCGGAGACGGCGCCGACCAGCTCCTCGACCAGGTCCTCGACGGTGACGACGCCGTCCGTGCCGCCGTACTCGTCGACCACCACCGCCATCTGCAGGCCGCCGCGGCGCAGGTCCACGAGCAGCTCGTCGAGCTGGCGGGAGGTCGGCACGAACATCGCCGGCACCATCACCCGCTCCACCGGCACGTCGGAGCGCTGCGACCGCTCGACGCCGAGCGCGTGTTTCACGTGGACCATCCCCACGACGTCGTCCGCACCCGCGCCCGCGACGACGGGGAAGCGCGAGTGCCCCGACTCCCGCGCCGCGGCGAGCACCGCCGCGACCGGGGCGTCCACCGGGACGGTGGTCATCCGGATGCGGGGGGTGGCGACGTCGCTGGCCCGCAGCTCGCCGAAGGCCAGTCCCCGCTCGAGCAGCGTGGCGGTCCCCTCGGGCAGGGTGCCGACGGCCCGCGAGCGGCGGACCAGGGAGGTCAGCTCCTCCGGGGAGCGCGCCGAGGCCAGCTCCTCCTGGGGCTCGACGCCGAACACCCGCCGCAGGATCACGTTGGCCCAGCCGTTGAGCAGCCGGATGACCAGCGCGGTGGAACGGGTGAACCCGCGCTGGAAGCCGGAGACGGCGCGGGCCACCCGCAGCGGGTCGGCGATGGCGAGGTTCTTGGGCACCAGCTCGCCGAACACCATGGTGAGCGCGGTGGCCAGCACCAGGGCCAGGGTGATCGAGACCGACCGGGCGGCGGTGCCGGAGAGCCCGACGCCCTCCAGCGGGCCGCGCAGCAGCGCGGCGATCGAGGGCTCGGCGACGAAACCGATGGCCAGGTTGGTCACCGTGATGCCGAGCTGGGCGCCGGAGAGCTGGGTCGAGAGCGTGCGCAGGGCGGCGAGGACGCCGGGCGCCCGGCGGTCGCCCTCCTGGACGCGGCGCTCGACGGTGGCCCGGTCGACGGTGACGAGGGCGAACTCGAAGGCCACGAACCCGGCGCAGGCCAGCACCAGCAGGATGCCGACGAGAACGAGCAACCACTCGATCACCGGGTGCCGCCCGGCGGGAGGGCAGGGGAAGGGGGATGGTGAGGCAGCGCCGTCACGGCGTCGGGATCAACCTCCGGCGAACGGGGGCAGCACGTCGACGACCACCCCGGGTTGCAGCTCCAACGAGCGGTCGCGGGTCTGTGTTCCGTCGACCAGGAACGAGCAGGCGGTGAGCACCCGCTCCAGGCGCTCGCCGTGCGCGGCCACGACCTGCTCGACCAGCTCGGCGAGGGTGCCGGCGGTGCGGGTCTCGGTGTCGACGCCGGCGGCCGCGCGCGCACCGGCGAAGTACCGCACCGTGACGGTGGGGCCGGCCACGCTCAGCCCCCGATGGCCGACATCGGCCGGGACGGCTGCAGGAAGCTCGGGTCGTCGATGCCGTGGCCGGGCAGCTTGGCGAGGGTGGCGATCCGCCAGCGGTCGGCCAGCTCCCGGTCGGTGGCGCCGTCGCGCATCGGCGTCCGCAGGTCGGACTCCTCGCGGGCGAACAGGCAGTTGCGGATCTGCCCGTCGGCGGTCAGCCGGGTGCGGTCGCAGGTGCCGCAGAACGAGCGGGTGACCGAGGCGATGACGCCGACCGTCGCCGGGCCGCCGTCGACCAGCCAGCGCTCGGCCGGCGCCGAGCCGCGCTCCTCGGTGTCCGGGGTCAGCGCGTGCGCCGCCGACAGCCGCTCGAGGATGTCCTCGGCGGTGACCATCTCCCCGCGGGTCCAGGCGTGGTGGGCGTCCAGCGGCATCTGCTCGATGAACCGCAGCTGGTAGCCGTGCTCCAGGCAGTAGTCGAGCAGCGGGACGGCGTCCTCCTCGTTGATGCCGCGCAGCAGGACGGCGTTGACCTTCACCGGGGTCAGCCCGGCGTCGCGGGCGGCGGCGAGGCCGGCCAGGACGTCGTCCAGCCGGTCGCGGTGGGTGAGCTGCTTGAAGCGGTCCCGGTCGAGGGTGTCGAGGCTGACGTTGATCCGGTCCAGGCCGGCCGCGGCGAGCGCGGGGGCGACCCGGGCCAGGCCGATCGCGTTGGTGGTCAGGCTGACCTCGGGCCGCGGGGTGAGCGCCGTGGCGGCCTGCACGATGCCGACCAGGCCGGGCCGCAGCAGCGGCTCCCCGCCGGTGAAGCGCACCTCGCGGATGCCCAGCTGCTCGACGCCGATGCGCACCAGCCGGGCGACCTCGTCGTCGGTGAGCACCTCCACCTTGGGCAGCCAGTCCAGGCCCTCCGGCGGCATGCAGTAGCTGCACCGCAGGTTGCACCGGTCGGTGAGCGAGACGCGGAGGTCGGTGGCCACCCGGCCGTGCCGGTCGACCAGGCCGCCGGTGCCCGGGACCGGGTCCGGCCGGCGCGGGACCGGGTCGGGCAGCGGCGTCGGCGAGGTCACACCCCGAATGTAGTGGCGGAGTCCCGGTCCGTGCCCGTCCCCCGGACAGGGGACGGCGCCGGCCGGTGAAACCGGGGCGGTGCCCGGTCGGCGTTGCTACGGTCGCGGGGCCACCCGAGAGACCTGCGGGCCGACCGCACTCGCCTGTGGCCAGGAAGCGCGAGAACGTCCGTGTCACCCCGCACCGTCTTCGGTCCCTACGTCCGCCTGTTCGCCGTGCCCGGGTCCCGGGCCTTCTCCTTCGCCGGGTGGGTCGCCCGGCTGCCCATCCCGATGCTCGGTCTGGGCGCCGTGCTGCTGGTGGCCGGCGAGACCGGCAGCTACGCCCTGGCCGGGGCGGTCTCGGGCACCCTGGCGCTGAGCTTCTCCGTGGCCAGCCCGCAGTGGGCCCGGGCCATGGACCGCCGCGGCCAGGGCCCGGTGCTGCGCTGGGCCATGACGGCCTACGCGGCCTCCGGGGTCGCCTTCGTCGCCGCCGTGACCGCGGGTGCGCCCCGGTGGAGCTGGTTCGTCCTGGCCGCGCTGTGCGGGGCCAGCGGTCCCAACATCGGCTCGCTGGTCCGCGCCCGCTGGGCCGCCGCCCTCGAGGACGCGCAGCGCCGGCAGACCGCGTTCGCGCTCGAGGCCGTCGTCGACGAGGTCGTCTTCGTGGTCGGGCCGCCGCTGGTCACGCTCCTGGCCACCCTCGTCGCGCCGCCGGCCGGCTTCCTCACCGGGATCACGCTGGGGGCCCTCGGCGGGTTCTGGCTGGCCGGCCAGCGCGGCTCCGAGCCGGTGGTGCAGCCGCCCGACCCCGACGCGCCGGCCCGCCGCTGGGCCGCCCTGAACCGCGCGGTGCTCGTGGTCTCGGCCACCTACCTCGCCATCGGGGCCGTCTTCGGCGCCGTGGACGTCGTCGTCATCGGGTTCGCCGAGGTGGAGGGCGTGCCGGCCCTCGCCGGGCTGGCGCTCGCGGTCTTCGCCGGCGGCAGCCTGCTCGCCGGGCTGGTCTACGGGGTGGCCCGCCTGCCCGGGGGCCTGAGCGCGCGGTTCCTGGGGACGGCGGTCTTCTTCGCCCTCGCCGTCCAGCTGCTGTGGGGCGTCGGCTCGATCGCCGTCCTCGTGGGCGTGGGGTTCGTGGCCGGGCTGGCCATCGCGCCGGTCCTGGTCTCCGGGACGTCGCTGGTCGAGGCCCGGGTCCCCCGGTCGGCGCTGACCGAGGCGCTGTCGTGGACCACGACCGGGCTGACCCTCGGGGTCACGGCCGGGTCCGCGCTGGCCGGGGCCGCCGTCGACGCCTGGGGCGCGGAGGCGGCGTTCGCCGTCCCCGCGCTCGGCGCGGCGCTGGCCGGGCTCGTGGCCCTGGCCGGCGCCCCGCTGCTGCGCCGCCCCGGGGCGCCGGGCGCCGCTGTGACCGGCGCACCGGTTGGCCGCTCCGTGGCCGGGTAGGCGTCCCGGGTCGGCAGCGCGCGACCCGGTCGCGCGCGCCTCCCCGAACCCGTCCCGAGAGGAGTCCCCTGTGGCCACCGTGCCCACGATCCGGCTGAACAACGGCGTCGAGATCCCGCAGCTCGGCTTCGGCGTCTACCAGGTCCCGCCGGAGGACACCGCCGAGGCGGTCGGCGCCGCCCTGGAGATCGGCTACCGGCACATCGACACCGCGGAGATGTACGGCAACGAGAAGGGCGTCGGCGAGGCCATCGCCCGCTCGGGCATCGACCGCGGCGAGGTCTTCGTCACCAGCAAGCTGAACAACGGCTTCCACCGCCGGGACGACGCGCTGCGCGCGTTCGACCGGACGCTGGCCGACCTCGGCACCGACCACCTGGACCTGTTCCTCGTCCACTGGCCGCTGCCGACGATCGACGTCGACTACGTCGAGACCTGGAAGGCCATGGAGGAGATCTACGCCTCCGGTCGCTGCCGGGCCATCGGCGTCTCCAACTTCCAGCCGCACCACCTGCGCCGGCTGTTCGCCGAGACCGAGGTCCGGCCCGCGGTCAACCAGATCGAGGTCCACCCGTACCTCGCCAACGACGAGGTGCGCACCTTCGGCGCCGAGCACGAGATCGTCACCGAGGCATGGTCGCCGATCGCGCAGGGCAAGGTGCTCGACGACCCGGCGATCACCGAGGTCGCCCGGGCGGTCGGCCGCACCCCGGCCCAGGTCGTGCTCCGCTGGCACGTGCAGCGCGGCGACGTGGTGTTCCCGAAGTCGGTGACCCGCTCCCGCATGGAGGAGAACTTCGCGCTGTTCGACTTCGAGCTCGACGAGGGGCAGATGGCCACCCTCACCGCGCTCGACCGCGGCGAGCGCACCGGCCCCGACCCGGACACGTTCGACTACGTCCCCGGCTGAGCCGGACCCAGCCCGGGACGTGTCGGGATCCCGTGATCCCGCACGTCCCGGGCGGGGGGACCGCCGAGATCGCGTGATCTCGGTGGGGTGTTCAGTCCGTCGTCACGAAGTCGATGAGCTCCTCGACCCGGCCGATGAGCGCGGGCTCCAGGTCGGTCCAGGTGCGCACCCGGGCGAGGATGCGCTGCGCCCAGACGTAGCCGGTGTCGTCCTCCCAGCCGAGCCGGCGGCAGACGCCCTCCTTCCAGGGCTCGCCCTTGGGCACGGTCGGCCAGGCCCGGATGCCCACGACCGACGGCTTGACCGCCTGCCAGATGTCGACGAACGGGTGGCCGACCACCAGGGCGTGCTCACCGGTCACCTGCTCGGCGATGCGCGACTCCTTCGAGCCGCGGACGAGGTGGTCCACCAGCACGCCCAGCCGGCGCCCGGCCGCGGGCCGGAAGTCGCGCACGATGCCCGGCAGGTCGTCCACGCCGTGCAGGGGCTCGACGACGACGCCCTCGATGCGCAGGTCGTGGCCCCACACCCTCTCGACCAGCTCGGCGTCGTGCTTGCCCTCGACGTGGATGCGGCCCTCGCGGGCGACCCGCGCCCGCGCACCGGCCACGTACGTGGAGCCCGAGGCGCTGCGGGCCGGTCCGGCGGGGGCCTGCGGCCTCGGGCGGACCAGCACGACCGGCCGGCCGTCGACCCAGAACCCCGGCCCCAGCGGGTAGCCGCGCACCTTCCCGAACCGGTCCTCCAGGTGGACGACGTCCTTCTCGCAGCGCACGACGGCGCCCACGAACCCGGAGCTCGGGTCCTCGACGACGAGGTCGCGCTCGGCCTCGACCTGCGGGACCGGCTTCTTCACGGTGCGCGGGTGCACCAGGTTGTCGTAGGGGGAGCGTGGAGGCACGCCCTCAAGCTTGAGCAGCCCGTGGCCGCCGACCCGCCAGCGACGCGCCGGGAGCGGCTCGTCCGACACGCCCGACCGGGAACCGATCACGGTGCGTCACAAGCGTCTCCACGGTGCGAGCACGGCGCCGGCGCCCGGTTCACCCCCGGCCTGAGCAGGGCGGATGCGCTCGGCGGAGGGGCTGCGGGGCCGGTGCCGGACGCCCGTGCGCCCGGCCGTCCGGCGTGCCGGACGGATCCGGTCTGTTTCGACGCGCCGGTCGGCGGTCACCCATGGAGCGACCGTTCCGAGCAGCAACCCCGATGGGAGCTACAGCGACGATGATCGGCACCGAGTCCATCAGCCGCGTGATCGGCAAGGACGTCTACGACGAGTCCGGCGACAAGATCGGCTCGGCCTCCGAGGTGTACCTCGACGACGAGACCGGTCAGCCGGAGTGGGTCACCGTCCGCACCGGTCTGTTCGGCACGAAGGAGTCCTTCGTCCCGATCCGCGACGCCGCCATGACCGATGACGGGCTGCGCGTCCCGGTGAGCAAGAGCGCCGTGAAGGACGCCCCCAAGATCGACACCGACGGGCACCTCTCCCCGGCCGAGGAGCAGGAGCTCTACCGCTACTACTCGATGGAGTACGGCACCGCCCGGGAGACCACCACGACCGGTGTGGTCGAGACCGGCACCGCCCGGACCGGCGTGGACGAGCGCCCGGCCGTCGGCCGCGACACCTCGGGCCCGACCACCGACAACGCCATGACCCGCTCCGAGGAGCGCGTCAACGTCGGTACGCGCCGCGAGGAGACCGGCCGGGCCCGGCTGCGCAAGTACGTCGTCACGGAGAACGTGAGCGAGACCGTCCCGGTGACCCGCGAGGAGGTCCGGGTCGAGCGCGAGCCGATCACCGACGCCAACGTCGGCAACGCCATGGACGGGCCGGCGATCAGCGAGGAGGAGCACGAGGTCACCCTCCACGCCGAGCGCCCCGTGGTGGAGAAGGAGGCCGTGCCGGTCGAGCGCGTCCGCCTCGACACCGAGACGGTCACCGACCAGGAGCGGGTGTCGGCCGACGTCCGCAAGGAGGAGATCGAGGTCGACGGCGTCCGGGACGACGACCGGCGCGTCTGACGCGCACGACCCCGGCACCGCACGTCACGTCGGCGCCCGCCCGGTCCCCCGGGCGGGCGCCGACGCGCGTCCGGGCGGTGTCTGCCCGACCGGGCAGCGTCGTCCGCCCACCGCAGGTGGGATGCTCGTCGGCGTGAGCGAGCTGGTGAGCGACACCCAGACGGCCACCCCCCAGGTGGGGTCCGCCGACCCCGACGAGCTGGCCGCGGCGCTGCGCTCCACCGGCTACCTGCCCGACGAGGGGCTGGCCACCGCCGCCTACCTGGCGCTGGCCATGCACCGGCCGCTGTTCCTCGAGGGGGAGGCCGGCGTCGGCAAGACCGCCCTGGCCCAGGCCCTGGCCCAGGTCACCGGGCGGCCGCTCTACCGCCTGCAGTGCTACGAGGGCCTGGAGGCCAGCCAGGCCCTGTACGACTGGGACTTCGGCCGCCAGCTGCTGCACCTGCGCGCCGCCGAGGCCGCGCACGCCACCGGGGACACCGAGACCCTCGAGGCCTCGCTCTACGACCGGCGCTTCCTGCTGGCCCGCCCGCTGCTGCAGGCCCTCGAGGACTCCCCGAGCGTGCTGCTGGTCGACGAGGTCGACCGCGCCGACGACGAGTTCGAGGCCTTCCTGCTCGAGGTCCTCTCCGACTTCACCATCTCGATCCCGGAGCTGGGCACCATCCGGGCGTCGACGCCCCCGCTGGTGATCCTGACCTCCAACCGCACCCGCGAGGTGCACGACGCCCTCAAGCGCCGCTGCCTCTACCACTGGCTGCAGCACCCCGACTTCGACCGCGAGGTCGCCATCCTGCGCACCCGGCTTCCCGAGGTCACCGAGCAGCTGGCCCGCGAGGTGGCCCGCGCGACCGCCAAGCTGCGCACCCTCGACCTGCTCAAGCCACCGGGGGTCGCCGAGGCGATGGACTGGGCGACCGCGCTGCACACGCTGGGGGCCCGCGACCTCGACCCCGACATCGCCGCCCGCACGCTGGGCGCCGTCCTCAAGTACCGGGAGGACACCGACCGGGTGCACCAGCTGACCCGGGGGGCGTTGTTCGGTGGCGGCTGAAGCGGCCCCGCGGCCGTCCCCACCCGGCCGGGACGTCGTCGACACCGTCCTGTCCTTCGCCCGGACGCTGCGGCACGCCGGCGTGGCGGCCTCCCCGGACCGGGTGGAGGCGATGCTCGGCGCGGTCGGCGCCCTCGACGTCCTGGACGCCACCGACGTCTACTGGGCCGGCCGGCTGACGCTGTGCGGCGGGCCCGACGACCTCGACCGCTACGACGCCGCGTTCGCTGCCTTCTTCGGCGGGGAGGCCCCGCGCGTCCCGCGCCCGGCCCCCGGTCCGCCGGACCGCCAGGTGGCCACCACGGCGCCGCTGGAGCCGCCCTCGGGCGAGGGCGAGCAGGGCGACGAGGAGCCGCCGGAGCTCGCCGGCCGGGCCAGCGAGGAGGAGGTGCTGCGGCACCGGGACGTCGCGGAGATGTCCATCGCCGAGCGGGAGCACCTGCGCCGGCTGTTCGCGCTGCTCGTGCCGGCCTCGCCGATGCGGCCGTCCCGCCGCCGGCAGTCCAGCCCGCAGGGGGCCGTGCACCCCTCCCGCACCGTCCGCCGGGCGCTGCACAGCGGCGGGGAGGTCACCCGGCTGCTGCACCGGCGGGCCCGGCCGCGGCCGCGGCGCGTCGTCCTGCTCGTCGACGTCTCCGGCTCGATGAGCCCCTACGCCGACGCGCTGCTGCGGTTCGCGCACGCGGCCGTGCGCGCGCACCCGTCGGCCACCGAGGTCTTCACCATCGGGACCCGGCTGACCCGGGTGACCCGTGAGCTGCGGCTGCGGGACCCCGACAAGGCGCTGGCCGCCAGCGCCGGCGCGATCCCCGACTGGTCCGGCGGCACGCGGCTCGGCGAGGTGCTCAAGGCCTTCCTGGACCGCTGGGGCCAGCGCGGCACCGCCCGCGGCGCCGTGGTGGTGGTGTGCAGCGACGGCTGGGAGCGGGGCGGGACCGACCTCCTGGCCGAGCAGATGCGCCGGCTGCACCGGCTGGCGCACGCCGTGGTGTGGGTCAACCCGCACAAGGGCCGGGAGGGGTACGAGCCCCTCACCGCCGGCATGCAGGCCGCCCTCCCCTCGGTCGACGCGTTCGTCGCCGGGCACAGCATGGCGGCGTTCGAGGAGCTCGCGGGAGTGATCTCGCATGCCTGAGCTGTTGAGCGGAGTGGGAGGGGCGCGATCCCCGCGCCGTGGCACTCCACTGCCGAGGAGGGGCAGCGATGCGTGACGTGCTCGAGGACCTGGTCGGCTGGTGGCAGGCGGGCGAGACCGTCGGGATGGGCACGGTGGTCGCCACCTGGCGCTCGGCGCCGCGCCCGGCCGGCGCCTCGATGCTGGTGGGCCCCGACGGGACGGCGGTCGGCAGCGTCTCCGGCGGCTGCGTGGAGGGCGCGGTCTACGAGGAGGCCAAGGACGTCGTCGACTCCGGCGTCCCCACCCTCGAGCGGTACGGCGTGAGCGACGACGACGCCTTCGCCGTGGGCCTGACCTGCGGCGGCATCCTCGACGTCTTCGTCGAGCGGGTCTCCCGCGAGTCCTTCCCCGAGCTCGGGGAGATCAAGGAGTCGGTCGACCGGCACGAGCCGGTCGCCGTCGTCACCTGCGTGGCCGGCCCCGAGGACCGGGTCGGGCGCCGGCTGGTGCTCTGGCCCGACCGCGCGTCGGGCACCCTCGGCCTGCAGCGGCTCGACGACGCCGTGGCCGCCGATGCGCGCGGCATGCTCGCCGCCGGGCGCACCGGGATGCTGCACGTCGGCCACGACGGCGAGCGCCGCGGGGACGACCTGTCGCTGTTCGTGAACTCCTTCGCCCCGGCGGCCCGGATGGTCGTCTTCGGCGCCATCGACTTCGCCGCCGCCGTCGCCCGGGTCGGGGCCTTCCTCGGCTACCGGGTGACCGTGTGCGACGCCCGCCCGGTGTTCGCCACCCCCAAGCGGTTCCCCGACGCGCACGAGGTCGTCGTCGAGTGGCCGCACCGCTACCTGCAGGCCGAGGTGGACGCCGGGCGCATCGACGAGCGCACCGTGCTCTGCGTGCTCACCCACGACCCCAAGTTCGACGTCCCGCTGCTCGAGGTCGCGCTGCGCCTGCCGGTGGCCTACGTCGGCGCGATGGGGTCGCGGCGCACCCACGAGGAGCGGCTGGCGCGGCTGGAGGAGGCGGGCCTGTCCAAGGAGGAGCTCTCCCGGCTGTCCTCCCCGATCGGCCTGGACCTCGGTGCCCGCACGCCCGAGGAGACGGCCATCTCGATCGCCGCGGAGGTCATCGCCGGGCGCTGGGGCGGCACCGGGGAGCGGCTGACCGGCACGGAGGGCCCGATCCACCGGACGGCGGACCGCTGACGGGTCGATGAGGGATGTCGCGCAGTCAGCAGAGCGGTTCCCCTCGGAGCAGGGCGTCGCGGACCTCATCGGCACGGACCAGCCCGCGGGCACCAGGAGCCACCGAGTAAACGAGCGGGGTTCCGCCGTGCGCAAGTCGCAGGGGCCTCCCGTCGACCTCGTCAACGGTCACGGTGCCGTCCTCGCCCGCGGCCGAGTAGGACATCTCGAGCGCCCACGACACGACACCCGGGCCGCCCACGACCTCCACGTGGAAGACCTCGACGTCGCTGTCCGACACGCGGAAGACGGGGGAGTCCTCCAGCACCCCGTCGACGTAGACCTCCACCGAAGGCGGGTCGCCGGCCAGGTCGACCACCAGGACGCGTACCGGCACGGCGGCGCCGCACCCCTCCCAGGAGTTGACCCACGTCCCGTCGGGCACGGGGCTGGTCTCGAGCACGCGGACCCGGATCTCGTCGATGACGACCGGTTCTGCTTCCCGCCCCCTGAGCACCAGCTCGAGCGAACGATCCCCGTACGGGATGCCGCCGTTCTCGGTCGCCCAGCGCTCGAACTCGGCGGTGTCGACCGTGTCGATGTCGACAGGAGCACCGGCCGGATCGACCGTCACCGGGAACAGGTGGTTCGGGGTGCCGGTCCGGTCCTCGACCTGCACCACGACGGGGTCGAGGAGTCGGTCCTGGGCGGCCTCGAACGCCGACTGGACGAGGATCCCCCCGACCGCACCCGCGATCCCGAGGGCTCCGACGAGCGCCAGCAACCGCTTGCCGAAGCGGCGGCGACGTCCTGCGGGTTCCTCGGTGACCTCCGGAGCTGCCTCCCGCGGTCTCCCCGAGCGGCGCCGCGAGCCGGACGGTGCCGAAGCGCCGGCCTCCTCGGCGTCACGGACCTCAGGCCTGGGCTGCTCGAGGTCCATAGCCGTTCGCCTCTGCGTCGACCGGTGGGTGCGCGAGCACGGTAGGTGTGCCCTGTCACCCGGCCGTCACGGTCGTGTCACCGCGGACCCCGGGCGGCGTCACCGGGCGTGGCCTCGATCCGGCGGAACCGCGGTCGACGACGGTCCCGGTGCTCTCGTGCGTCGAGAGGAGGGAGCGAGGGCCTCGACCGCAGCGCCTCCGCAGCCCCCTCCGGTGCCCGGACGGGGTGAGCGATCATCGTCAGGTGGGCAGCGAGGCGCCGTACCGCTACGACGTCGAGGTGGTCGGGCTGCTGGCCTCGCCCGGGCACCGCTACGACGGCCGGCCGCAGCGGCCGGTGCCCGAGCAGGCCGGAGACCGCCGCACGGAGATCGAGGTCCGGGCGGGGCACGGGGTCGTCGGGGACCGCTACGCCGGCCGGCCGGCCCACCGGGACGCCCGGCTCACCGTGCTCGCCGTGGAGGCGCTCGAGGCGCTCGCCGACGAGCTGGGGACGGACCGGTTCGACCCGCTGCTCGCCCGCCGCACCGTCGTCCTGCGCGGCGCGGAGGTGGAGGCGCTGCGCGGGCGCGAGTTCGCGCTCGACTGCGGGGAGGGCGAGGTGCGGCTGCGCGGCGGCCGCCCGGCGCACCCGTGCGCGTGGATGGACGTCGTCCTCGCGCCCGGGGCGCACCGCGGGTTGCGCGGCCGGGGCGGGGTGCGCTGCGCCGCGCTGTCCGACGGGGTGCTCCGGCTGGGCCCCGCCGTCCTGACCGCACCGGTGCCGCTGGACCCGGCCCGGGCCGGGGCCGCCGTCCTGCGCGCGCGGTCGTGACCGCGCCGGGACGGGGTACGGGGCACCCGTGCGCACCCGAGCCGCGGCCATCGCCGTCCTGACCGCCCTGCTCGTCCCCGGCTGCGGGGGAGGAGGGGACGCCGGCGGCCCGGCCGCGACCGGCGGCGCACCGGCGGGCGCGACGACCCGGGAGCCGCGCCCGTCCGGTCCCGAGCTGGTCGAGGCCGCCGCCGACGCGCTGGAGGAGGCCGGGGCCGTCCGGGTGCGGGGAACGGCCACGGGCGATGGCGCGGAGGTCCCCGTCGACCTGTTCCTCCGCGGCGACGACCTGACCGGCACCGTCGGGCTGGAGGGCCGGACCGTCGAGATCGTCCGGGCGGACGGCGAGCTCTACGCCCGGGCGCCTGCCGGCTTCTACGAGGACCGCGGGGTCCCGGGGTTCGTGGCCGGGCGGCTCGACGACGTCTGGGTCACCGTCCCGGAGGGGCAGGCCGAGGGCCTCGACGCCGTGTCCGTCGCCGCGTTCGCCGAGGAGCTGCGGGCCCGCGCCGGGGACGCCCGCGAGGACGTCCGGGACGGCGAGCTCGCCGGCCGGCCGGTGCTCGTGGTCACCGGGGCCGACGGTGCGTCGGTGCGCGTCGCGGCCGAGGGCGAGCCGTACCCCCTGCGGATCGACAGCGCCGAAGGGGACTTCCGGCTGGACCGGTTCGGCTCGGACCGCACCGTCGAGGCGCCGGGGTCCGCCCTCGACGTCGGCGGCCTGGTCCCGGGCGGCTGACCCACCGGCCGGCGCCCGGTGTCCGGGGTCACTCACCCGAAGTGGCGATCCGCCACCGTCCGTGTCGCCCGCCGATCTCGGCCGAGCCGCATGCTCCCCGGGACCGGACGCCGCACAGTTCCGGACGAGTTCCCGGGAGAAGTCGCCACCATGCGCATCCGGACCGTCGCCGTCATCGGCACGGCCGCCGTCCTGCTCACCGGGTGCGGGGGTGCTCGGGAGGTCGCAGGTACACCTGCCCCGGCTCCCGCACCGAGCACCGCCTCGGAGACCGCCGGCCCCCTGGCCGGGCTGAGCGGCCCCGAGGTCGCCGCCGCGGCAGCCGCCGCGCTGGAGGAGGCCGGGGCGGCCACCGTCCGGGGCACGGTGTCGACCGGGGCCGAGCAGGTGACGGTGGACATGCACCTGCAGGGCGCGGACGCGGTCGGTGCCCTGGGGATCGACGGGCGGACCGTCCAGTTCCGGCGACTCGCCGGCACCGTGTACCTGCAGGGCTCCGCGGACTTCTGGACCGCGGTGGGGGTCCCCGCCGGCACGGCGGCCGTGGTCGACGGCGTGTGGGTGTTCGTCCCGGCCGGTACGGGGCTCGGCCTCGACGAGCTGTCCATCGCGGCCCTCGCCGCAGAGTTCGCTGACGCGGCGACCAGCCGCATCGAGGACGCCGTCCGGTCCGTCGAGGTGGCCGGGGAGCCGGCGGTGGTCGTCCGCCAGCCGGACGGCAGCACGCTCACCGTCGCGGCCGAGGGGCCGTCCTACCCGTTGGAGGCCACCAGCTCGGGGACGACCGCGGGGACGATGACCTTCAGCCGCTTCGGCGAGCAGGTCCCGATAACCGCGCCCGCCGACGCCCTGGACCTGGGCCGGTTCGGCGCCTGATGCAGCCCGCCGGTGGAGTGCCACGGGCGCGTTCTCCGCGCCGGGGCACCCCACCCCCGGGTCACGCGGCGGGTGGCCGGGTCAGGGTCAGCCGGAACTCGTGCACGGGGTCGAGGTGCTGCACGTCGACCCGGTGGCCGTGCAACCGGCCCAGCGCGACGACCCGCGCGAGGTCGGCCAGCCCGCAGCAGCCCAGGACGAAGGGCAGCGGGGCCGGGTTCAGGACGGTCCGCGCCCGGTCGTAGAGCCGGTAGTCGCTGCCGAGGAAGACGGTGGCCGCCCGCTGCGCGGCGGCCCCGGTCAGCCGGACCACCACCGGCCGGTCGCCGGCGAGCGCGTCCCTCGCGCGCGCCAGCAGCCGGCGGTCGGCGAAGTCGAGCACCACCGGGCGGGGAGCCCCTGCAGTGGCGTCGGGCACCGGGCGCGGGACCGGGAGGGCGGGGTCGAGGACGGGGCTGCGCATCGGGGTGACCTCCGTTCGCTGCGGGCGGTCCGCGGGGGCCGTGCGGCCGGGGAGCTGCCCACCCATCGGACCGAGGTTCGCACCCGCTGCCGTGATACCGCCGCCCGCTCGGGCCGCCGGCGGCCGCTCAACCGAGCAGGGACCGCACCGCCGCCGGGGCGCCGGCCGGGCTGAGCAGCGGGGCCACCCGCCCGGCGCCGGCGGCGGCCAGCGCCGCGCAGGCCGCGACCGACCCGGCCTCCTCCGACAGGGACAGCACGTGCAGGTGCGCCCCGACGCGGGCCAGCGCGGCCGCGGCGGGCAGCGGGTCGGGGCTGTCGGTGGGGACGCCGTCGGAGAGCAGCAGCACGTCGCGGGCGGCGGCGCGGGAGCGGCCCAGCTGGGTGGCGGCCGTGCGCAGCGCCAGGTCGAGGTCCGTCGTCCCCCCGCCGCCGAGGTCGAACAGCCGGTCCACCACGACGTCGACCCGCGGGTCGGAGGACAGCGGCCGCAGCACCACCGCCTGCGACCAGAAGGCCACCACGGCCAGCTCGTCCTCGGGCCGCATGCGCTGGGCGAGCGCCGAGGCGGTGAGGACGGCGACGGCCAGCTCGTCCCCGGCGACCGAGCCGGAGGCGTCGACCAGCAGGACGCACGCCCGGCCGGTGGAGCGCCAGCCGCGGGTGTGCAGGTGCTCGGCCCGCCAGTGCGGCTCGGCCCCGCGCGCGGCGAGGGTGGCGTCGAGGTCGATGTCGCCGCCGGTGGCGTCGCGGCGGGTCACCACCCGCCGGGTGCCCGGCCGGTCGGGGACGCCGGCCCGCGGGGTGGCCACCGGCAACCGGGTCGCCAGCCGCCGCGCGGCCGCCCGCAGCCGGGGGTCGAAGGCGCGGCCGAGGGCGGCCAGCAGCCGGGCGGCGGCGTCGGGGTCCCGGGCGGCGAGGTCGGCCATGGCCTCCTCGTCGAGCTCGCCGGCCTGCGGGGAGACCTGCCGGAAGTCCCCGTGGGCGCGGGCGAGCTCGTCGCGGCCGGCCTTGCGCGCGGCGTTGTCCCGCAGCACCTCCTCGACCTCGCCCGGGTCCTCGACGGGGGCCTGCTGCGGCCGCCGTCCGCCGGGCGGGTTGCGCAGCGCGTCGCCGTCGGGCGCCGGGGGTGGCCCGCCCTCACCCGCCTCGCTCTCGCCCGCCTCCCTCTCGCCCGCCTCGTCGGGCGTCAGGCTTTTCCCAGCTCCTCACCCGCCCGGTGCCAGATGTCGGTGACGACGTCCTCGACGGTCCGGGAGGAGCCGTCGGCCAGCGTCACCTTGCCGGTGAGCGCGGCCAGCGCGGCGTCCAGGCCGGTCTCGTCCTCCACGGCGTCGTGGCCGCGCACCGTGGCCAGCTCCAGGGCGATGAGCACGGTGTCGATGGCCCCGCGCACCGAGGAGCCGATCCGCAGCTCGGGGTGGTCGCGGGTGATCCGGACCGTGCGCACCGCCTGCGCCACCAGCGGGTCCGGACCGTCGGTGGCCGCGGCGACGACGGCGAGCTCGGCGTCCTCGTCCTGGTAGCCCATCGCCACCCGGCAGGAGCGGTCGTAGAGGGCCGGGGTGACCCGGGCGGTGCCGACCGCGTCGAACGGGTTCATGGCCGCGACCAGCCGGAACGTCGGCCGGGCCACCACCCGGCCGTAGCGCGGCACGTGCATCTCCCGCTCGGAGAGCACCCCGAGCAGGACGTTCATCGTCTCCTCGGGGACCCGGTTGAACTCCTCGACGTAGAGCACGGCGCCGTCGGTCATGGCGCGGGTGAGGGGGCCGGGGACGAAGTTCTCGGCGCGGTAGTCCTCGGTGAGCACCCGGGAGGCGTCGTGGTGGCCGACCAGCCGGGTGGGGGTGAGCTCGGCGTTGCCCTCGACCAGCACGAGGGGGACGCCGGCGCCGTCGGCCAGGGCGCGCAGCAGGGTCGTCTTGCCGGTGCCCGGCGGCCCCTCGAGCAGGACGTTGCGCCCGGCCGACAGGGCCGCGGCGACGACCTCGGCCTCCCGGATGCGGGCGACCACCCGCTCGCGGGCCACCCGGACCATGCCGGTGACGTCGAGCCGGCGTGCGGTGGTGCTCATGGTCTGCTGCTGCTCCTCGGGTGACGACGTGCGACCGGGGCGCCCCCGCGAGGGAGCGCCCCGGCCTCAGGGACCAGTCGGGTCCTACTGGTCGTGGACGATGACGCCGCGGATGTTCTTGCCGGCGTGCATGTCCTCGTAGCCCTGGTTGATGTCGTCGAGCTTGTACCGCTTGGTGATCAGCTCGTCGAGCTTGAGCTTGCCCTCCTGGTAGAGCCGCAGCATCTTCAGCATGTCGGCGCTGGGGTTCTGGTCCCCGAACAGGGCGCCGCGGATCTCCTTCGTGAAGAGCGCCAGCATGCTCGGGTTGATCGGGATGCCCACGTCGGTGAGGTCGCCGAGGCCGGTGATGACCACCCGGCCGCCCTTCCCGAGCGCCTCGACACCCTGGGCGACGTGCTCGCCCTTGAGGATCCCGACGGTGATCAGCACCTTGTCCGCGCCCTGGCCGTTGGTGACGCTGCGCGCGAACTCGCCGGCCTCCTCGATGCTCTCGAAGGCGTGGGTGGCGCCGAGCTCCTGGGCCTTCTCGCGCTTGAAGGCGATCGGGTCGACGGCGATGACGTGGCTGGCTCCCGCGTGCGCCGCGCCCTGCACCGCGTTGATGCCGATGCCGCCGATGCCCATCACGATCACGGTGTCGCCGGGCTTGACCTCACCGGCCTGCACCGCCGTCCCCCAGCCGGTGCCGACCCCGCAGCCGACCAGGCAGGCGACGTCGAGCGGGATGTCCTCGGGGATCTTGACCGTCGAGCGGACGTCGACCGTGGTGACCTCGGCGAAGGTGCCCAGGCCGCACATCTGGCCGACCGCGGTGCCGTCGCCGGTCTGGAAGCGGAAGCTCTCCGCGTCGTCCCACCGCGAGCCGATCAGCAGGTTGGCGCCCGAGTCGCAGATGTACTGCTGGCCGTTGGCGCAGTAGCGGCAGCGGCCGCAGCCGGGCAGGAAGGAGAAGACGACGTGGTCGCCCTCCTTGAACCCGGGGGTGTTGGGGCCGACGGCGGTGACGACGCCGGCGCCCTCGTGACCGCCCAGGAAGGGGTAGTGGCCGACCGTCATGTCGCCGGTCGCGACGTGGTCGTCGGAGTGGCACAGGCCCGACGCCGCCACCTTGACCTGGAGTTCCCCGGTCCGCGGGTCGTCCGCGACCAGGTCGGTGACCTCCCACTTGCCGGGGGCGGAGCGCAGGATCGCCCCGCGGGTGTTCACAGGCACGGATGAACCTCCTCGTTCGCCCTCACCACTGAGGGCCGTCCTGGCATGCACCGGTGCATGACCGTGCCGACACCGTATGGCGGCGATCACACCGCGGGGAAGACCGGTGCAACGTCCACGCTCCGTCCACCGGGGAGGATGTCGCCCGTGCCCGAACCCGTGGTCGTCGTCGGCGCCGGGCCGGTGGGGCTGACCGCGGCGCTGCTGCTGGCCCGCCGCGGCCTGCCGGTGGCCGTGCTCGAGCGCCAGCCGGCGCCCTACGGGCAGCCGCGGGCGGTGCACCTCGACGACGAGGCGCTGCGGGCGCTGGCCGACGCGGGGGTGGCCGAGGCGTTCCTGCGGATCAGCCGGCCGATGCCCGGCCTGCGGCTGGTGGACGGCGACCGCCGGGTGCTCGCCGTCTTCGGCCGCGGTCCGGGACCGCACGGCTGGCCGCAGGGCTCGATGTTCCACCAGCCGGACCTGGAGGAGCTGCTGCTGGCCGCCGTCCGGTCGGCACCGGGGGTGGAGCTGCGCGCCGGCGCCGAGGTGGTGGGGCTGCCGGCGCCCGGTGTGGTCGCCGTGCGCGACCGCGGGTCCGACCGGGTCTCGACGGTCGCCGCGGCGGCGGTCGTCGGCTGCGACGGGGCCAACAGCACGGTGCGGCGGCTGGTGGGCGCCCGGCTGCGGGAGCTCGGGCCGGCCGACCGCTGGCTGGTCGCCGACCTGCGCGCACCCCGCGGCCTGCCGGTGTGGCCGGGCACCACCCAGGTGTGCGACCGGCGCCGGCCGGCCACCGCGATGCCGGTCACCGGGGACCGCTACCGCTGGGAGTTCCGGCTGGCGCCCGGCGAGACGGCCGGGCGCCTGGACCTGCCCGCGCTGCTGGCCGCCGACGGCGCGGGGGGCGCCGTGGTGGAGCGGGTGGCGGAGTACACCTACCGGGCCGCCGCCGTCGACCGGTGGCGTGCCGGCCGGGTGCTGCTGGCCGGGGACGCCGCGCACCTGAGCCCCCCGTTCGTCGGCCAGGGGCTCGGCCTGGGGCTGCGGGACGTGCACCAGCTGGCGTGGAAGCTCGCCGCGGTGCTGGACGGGTCGGCGCCGGAGCGGCTGCTCGACACCCACGGCGCCGAGCGCGGCCCGCACGCCCGCGCCATGGTGCGGCTCGCGGTGCTGGTCGGCCGCCTCATGACCGGCGGCGGGGCGGGCGGCGCCGTCCTCCGCCGCGGGGTGCTGGCCGGGGTGGGGCGGGTGCCCGCGCTGGCCGCCTACGCCGGGGAGAGCCGCACGCCGGCGCTGCGACCCGGCCCGCTGGTGCGGCGCTCCGGACCGGCGGGGCGCCGGCTGGCCGGGACGCTGCTGCCGCGCGCGGCCGTGCTCGCCGGTGGGGGGAGCTGCCCGGTGGACGACGTCCTCGGCCCCGGGTGGGCGCGGCTGCGGCTGCTCGGGGGCGGCCGGGTGGCGGTGCACCCCGCCGGCGGCCGCGAGCGGGTGGTCACCGACCCGGCCGGCGTGCTGCCCGGCCGGCTCCGGTCGGCGGGGGCGGCGGAGGTCGTCGTCCGTCCCGACCGCATCGTGGCCGCGGCGCACGGGTCGTGATCTCCCCGCTCGGGTAGGGGTGGGTCATGCAGATCGACAAGGCGCAGATCCTCGACCTCCTCCGCTCCCAGGGCGACCAGGGCAAGGCCGACCGGGCCGACCAGCAGCTGCCGGGCACCGTCGACACCGAGCAGCACGCCGGCCTGCTCCAGCAGCTCGGCATCGACCCGATGGAGCTGGTCACGATGCTCACCGGCGGCGGCGGCCAGGGCGGCGGCGGGATCGCCGGCAAGCTGGGCGGCATCCTAGGCCGCTGACCCGGCGGGTGGTGCGGGTCGCCGGTGGCCGGCCACCCGCACCTCCCTCCCGAGCGCCTACGCCTCCGAGTGCACCTGCACTCAGCGGCGTAGGCGCGCCCAGGGGGACCCCGGGTCTGCTCCCGGCGGGTCCCGCGGACGGCTCCCGGGGGCGCCCCCCGGCGGGAGCCGTGGTCGACCCGGGGTGCATGCTCGGCGGGCCATGAGCTACGACGTCGCCGCCGTCCGGTCCGCCTTCCCCGCGCTGCGCGCCGGGGCCGCCCACTTCGACGGGCCCGGGGGCTCGCAGGTCCCCGAGCCGGTGGCCGCCGCCGTCGCGGCCACCCTCACCGCACCCATCGCCAACCGGGGTCGCACCACCGCGGCCGAGCGCACGGCGGACGACGTCGTCCTCGCCGCCCGCCGCGCGGTCGCCGACCTGGTCGCCGGCGACCCCGGCGGCGTCCTCTTCGGCCGCAGCATGACCCAGCTGACCTACGACCTCTCCCGGGTCCTGTCGGCCTCGTGGGGTCCGGGCGACGAGGTGGTCGTGACCCGGCTGGACCACGACGCCAACATCCGCCCGTGGGTGCAGGCCGCCGCTGCGCGGGGCGCCACCGTCCGCTGGGCCGACTTCGACCCGGCGACCGGCGAGCTGGACCCGCAGGAGGTCGGGCGCCTGCTGAACGGGCGCACCCGGCTGGTCGCCGTCACGGGCGCCTCCAACCTCATCGGCACGCGGCCCGACGTCCCCGCCATCACCGCCCTGGCCCACGAGGCGGGCGCGCTGACCTACGTCGACGGTGTCCACCTCACCGCCCACGCCGCCGTGGACGTCACCGCGCTCGGTGCCGACCTCTACGCCTGCTCGCCGTACAAGTTCCTCGGCCCCCACTGCGGCTGCGTGGTGGCCGCACCGGCGCTGCTGGAGACGCTGCACCCGGACAAGCTGCTGCCCTCCACCGACGCCGTCCCCGAGCGCTTCGAGCTGGGCACCCTCCCCTACGAGCTCCTGGCCGGCACCACGGCGGCGGTCGACTTCCTCGCCGGGCTGGGCGGCCCCGAGGGCGACCGCCGGGCCCGGCTCGAGGCCGGGATGGCCGCGGTGGAGGCACACGAGGACCGGCTGCGGGTGCGGATCGAGGAGGAGTCGGACGCGCTCCCCGGGGTCACGGTGCGGTCCCGGGCACGGCACCGCACGCCCACCCTGCTGCTCACCTTCGACGGGCGGGACGCCGCGGACGGCTACCGGTTCCTCGCCGCGCGCGGGGTCAACGCGCCGGCCGGCTCGTTCTACGCGATCGAGGCCAGCCGGCACCTGGGGCTGGGGGACACCGGCGGCCTGCGGGTCGGGCTGGCGCCCTACAGCGACGACGAGGACGTCGACCGCCTGCTCTCCGGCCTGCGGGAGTGGCTGGCCGGCTGACCTCGTGGAGTGCCCCGTGCGAGGGATCCTCGCGGGGGCACTCCGCCCGCCGGTTCGGTGGTGCGCGACCGGATCCTGTGACGGCTCTCACCGGGCGGGCTACCCTCGGGACCGCCGACCGCGCGCCCCGGGAGGTCGCCGTGCCCACCGCCCCACCCGTCGCCCACACCGCCTCCCGCGCCGGGCCGCAGCCGGGGCCCACCGTCCCCCCGCGCCGGGCCGGCTTCACCAAGTACCTGGTGCCCGAGGTCGTCTTCGGCTGGGGGGCGCTGTCCGAGGCCGGCTGGGCCGCACGCCGGCTCGGCGCCCAGCGCCCGTTCGTGGTCACCGACGCGGGCCTCGCCCAGGCCGGCTGGGAGGCCGAGCTGGCCGGGCACCTGGCGGAGGCGGGCCTGCGGGCCACCGTCTGGCGGGGCCTCACCCCCAATCCCAAGGACCACGAGGTCGCCGCGGGCACCGAGGCCTACCTGGCCAGCGGCTGCGACGTCATCGTGGGGCTCGGCGGGGGCTCGGTCATCGACGCGGCCAAGGCGATCGCGGTCGTGGCCAGCAACGGCGGCCGGATCCTCGACTACGAGGGCGTGGACAAGGTCACCGCGGCCATCCCGCCGACCCTCATGTGCCCCAGCACCGCGGGCACCGGGGCCGACGTCTCCCAGTTCGCGGTCATCACCGACACCACCCGGCGGCTCAAGGCCACGCTCATCGGCCGGGCCCTGGTGCCCGACATCTCGATCACCGACCCGAGGCTGCTGGGCACCATGCCCGACGACCTCGCCGCCGCCACGGGCCTCGACGCGCTCACCCACGGCATCGAGGCCTTCGTGTCGAAGGCCTCCGGGCCGCTGACCGACGTGCACGCCCTGCACGCCGTCGAGCTGATCTGCGGCTCCCTGCGGCGCACCCTGTGGGACCGGGACGACGACGTCGCCCGCACCGGGATGGCGCAGGCCAGCCTGGAGGCCGGGCTCGCCTTCACCAACGCGATCCTCGGGGCCACGCACGCGATGAGCCACCAGGTCGGCGGCCTGCTGGACCTCCCGCACGGCGTGGTCAACGGGGTGCTGCTGCCGCACGTCATCCGGTTCAACGCCCGCAGCGCGCCGGACCGGTTCGTCCCGGTCGCCCGGGCCATGGGCATCGACGTCACCGGGATGCCCGGCGACGTGGCGGCCGAGGAGGCAGCCGAGGCGGTGGCGCGGCTGGCCGCCGACCTGGGGGTCCCCCGCGGGCTCGCCCAGCTCGGGGTCCGCGAGTCCGACATCGACACGCTGGCCACCACGACGCTCGGCGACGCCTGCCTGTCGACCAACCCGCGGGACGCCGACCGCGCCGACGTCGCCGCGCTGTTCCGCGCCGCGCTCTGAGGGCCGGTGCACCCCGGGACCGGGCGCACCCCGGACATCTCCGCGCTCACCGGGCTGCGCTCCTCCAAGCCCAGCTGGTACGCCGAGTACCGGCAGACCGCCGGGGACCTGCACCGCGCCCTCGACTCCCTCGAGCACGTCGCCGGGGTGCTGTCGGCGACCGGGCAGGGCGCCGGGGCGCTGTGCCGGGAGGTCGTCGACGCGACCGCCGAGCAGCTCGGCGAGCCGTGGGTGGTGCTCGCGCTGGCGCCGACCGCGCTCCCGCTGGCCCGCCCCCGGCTGCTCGGTCGCGGCCCCGCCGGTGCGCCGGTCGGGGAGGTCGCGCTCCTGCCCGAGGTGGTCCGCCGCCCGGTCCAGGCGGCCCTGGCCGCGGACGCCGTCGAGCCCTGGCAGGACGCCGACGGTGCGGTCGTCGTCCCCCTCGTCGTCGACGGCGAACCGGTCGGTGCGCTGGTCGCCTGCGGCGGCCCCCGCCGGACGGTCGGGCCGGCCGACCTCTCCATCCTGCGCATCGTGGCCAACCAGTCCGCGGTGGCGCTGCTGAGCGACCACCTGCTGGCCCGGTCGGAGTCCCTGCGCCGGCAGACCGAGCGGCTCTACGCCCAGGCCGAGGAGCGCGCCCGGACCCTCGCCGAGCAGCACCGGCAGCTGGACGAGGCGCAGCGCCGGCTGGACGTCGCCGCCCAGCGCGAGGCGGTGGACGCCGAGCGGCACCGCATCGCCCGCGAGCTGCACGACAGCGTCGCCCAGCACGTCCTCTCGGCCGGCATGACCATCGAGTGGTGCCGGCCGGAGGTGGCCCACCACACCGAGGTGCACGAGCGGCTCGGGCACGCCAAGGCGCTGACCCGCGAGGCGGTCGAGCGGCTGCGCGGCGCCATCCACGCGCTCTCCACCGACGGGCACGGTGCCGACGGCGGTGGCCTGGGGGACGGGCTGCCCGCCCTGCTCGGCCGGCTGCCGGTGCTCGTGCCGGCGCCCGGGCCGGCGCTGGCGGTCCGGGTGGAGGGCGTGCCGCGCGAGCTGCCGGGGGCGGTGGAGCACGCGCTGTTCCGGATCGCCTCGGAGTGCCTGTTCAACACCGTCCGGCACGCCGGCGCCACCCGCTGCACGGTGCGGCTGGCCTACCGCCCCACCGAGGTCCGGCTCTCGGTGGCCGACGACGGCGGCGGTGACCCCGAACTGCTGCGGCGCGCGCTGCGGGCCTCGGGCCGGCGGGAGGACGGGTACCACCGCGGCCTGGGCAACATGGCCTCCCGGTGCCGGGAGATCGGGGCGACGCTGCGGTTCACCCGGGCCAGGATGGGAGGCGTGCGGGTGGAGGTCCGGCTGCCGCTGGGGGACGACGATGGCTGAGGTCATCCGGCTGGTGATCGTCGACGACCACGCGATCGTCCGGCAGGGGCTGCGCTCGATCCTGGAGCGCGAGCCCGACATCGACGTCGTCGGGGAGGCGTCGTCCGCCCCGGAGGCCCTCGACCTGGTCGCGGCCACCCGGCCGCACATCGTGCTGCTCGACCTCAAGCTCTCGGCCGGCTCGGACGTCGCCGGCCTGGCCCTGTGCGGCCGGCTCACGCAGGCCACCCCCGCGCCCGGGGTGCTGGTGGTGACCACCTTCCTCGACCAGCAGCTGGTCCTCGAGGCGATCCAGCGGGGCGCCCGCGGCTACGTCCTCAAGGACGTCGACGCCGTGGCTCTGGTCGGCGCGATCCGGGCGGTGCACCGCGGGGAGAGCGCCTTCGACAGCCACAGCGCGTCGATGGTGGTCAAATCGCTCTCCGGCCCGGCGCCCGGCCCGGCCGGCCCGGACCTCACCGCCCGCGAGCGCGAGGTGCTCACCCTGCTCGCGCGGGGGCTGTCGAACGAGGCGATCGGCCGCGAGCTCTACATCTCGGCGACCACGGCGAAGTTCCACGTGGGCAACGTGATGCGCAAGCTCTCGGTCTCCCGCCGCGCCGAGGCGGTCTACGCAGGCAGCAAGCTCGGCCTCATCTAGGCCCCGTCCGGAGGCTCGCCGCGAGCTCGCGAGCGGGGAGAGGGTCGGGGTCCTTGTCGGGGTCCTTCCACCGCGTCGCTCAGCCGGCCTCGGCGATGCGCTTGATCGCGGCCAGGGTGGCGGGGATGCCCTCGTGCGCCGCACGGGTGCGCTGCTCGACCTGCCGCTGCGCGTCGTCCCCGTACTTCCGGTCGAACATCGCCAGCCCGGCGGGGAGGAACGCCCAGGACTCGGTCAGCCGGGTGCCGCCGTCCGCCGGCTCGAGCTCGAAGCCCCACCGGACGAACCCGTCGCCGACCACCCAGGCGAACTCGCGGCCGCGGTCGGCCGCGACCACCCGGCTGCGGGTCTCCCACGTCCGCTCGGGGGTCTCGTTGCGGCCGGTGAAACCGGCGCCGACCTCGGCCCGCGCGCCCTCGTCCCACCAGCAGGCCCGGCAGACCGGGCGCCACTCCCCGGTGCGGGTCACGTCGGAGACCAGGTCGTACAGGGTCCCGGGGTCGACGGCGACGAGGATCGAGCCGGAGTGCGTCAGGTCGGTCACCGGGGGAGTGTCGCAGCCGCCCGGGGACGTGGTGGCTCCCTGCAGGGGCCTGCCGCGAGCATGCGAGTGGCGGGGGCAGGGGGTCCTTCTTCAGCGCTGGGCGGCGCGGGTGACGACGTCGGTCGCCCAGGTCTCCAGCCCCGACTGGTCCCGGATCACCTCCACCCGGTCGCAGTGCTCGGCGTACGCGGGCAGGTCGCACCCGCCCAGCGCCCACGAGTACCGCGGCTCCGGGGTGAGCCAGATGGTCTCGCGGACCCGCCGGGTCAGGTCGGCGAACACGTCCAGCCGGGGGGCGTTGCCGTTGCCGCGGCCGTCGCCGAGGACCAGCAGCGTCGAGCGGCGGGTGAACGCGCCGGAGTGGTCGGCGGCCAGCGTGGCGAAGACCGTGCCGTAGTCGCTGGAGGCGTCCACGTCGATCACGTCGCCGCCGAAGACCAGGCCCAGCGCGGTCTCCAGCGGGTGCTCGTCGAACAGGTCGGTGATCTCGACGACGTCGTCGACGAAGGCGAAGGTGCGCACCTGGGCGAACATGTCCTGCAGGGCGTGCACCACGTGCAGGGTGAACCGCGCCGTCGTCCGCACCGAGAGGCTGACGTCGGCCACCACGACCAGCCGCGGCTTGTCCTCGGCCAGCCGGGTGGTCACCGGCCGGAACGGGACGCCGTCGTAGCGCAGGTTCCGGCGCATGGTGCGGGCGACGTCCACCCGCCCGCGCGGGGACTGCCGCTTCTTGTGGGTCAGCCCGCCGTGCAGCGAGGTGGCCAGCCGGCGCAGCGACTCCTCGATCCGCGCCCGCTCGCTCTCGGTGACCTTCTCCACGGGCGCCCGCGCCAGCTCGCGCTCCTCGACGGCCAGGTCGGTCATCTCGGCCAGCTTCTGCAGGTGCGCGGCGAGCAGCTCGGGGAGGTCCTCGATCACCCCGGCGAGCTGCCGGCGCAGCGCCTCGGCCACCTCCGGGTCGAGGTCGCCCACCGGGTCGGCCAGCCAGTCGCGCAACGCCTGCTGCTGGGCCACGGTGAGCTCCACGTCCAGCGGCGTGCCGCCGCCGCGGACCAGGTCGCCGGGCAGGCCGGGGTCGTGCAGCCGGTTGACCTCCAGCTGCACCTGCTGGGCGTCGTCGGCCGGCGCCCCGCTGCTCTCCGAGGACAGCACGATCTGCTGGGTCAGCGAGGCCAGGTCGACCTTGTTGGCCTCCTGGTGCAGGTTGTACTGCGCGGCGAGGTCCTCGGGCCGGAAGAACTCCTTGATGTCGACCGGCTTGCCGTGGCTGTGCCCCTCCTGCACCTCGGCGTCCGGGTCCGGCGACCACGTCATCCGGGTCAGGTCGCCGGTGTCGGCCAGGTCGTCGTGGGCGTGCCCGTGCTCCTCGGGGGCCTCCACCACCGGGCGCAGCGAGAAGAACCGGTCGAAGGTGTCGGCGAAGACCTCGGCGTCCCGGCGGTCCTTGAGCAGGGCCGCGCCGAGCGCCGCCTCCAGGGCCGTCCGGTCCCCAACCCCGACCGCGGCGGCGGCGGCGAACGCGTCGACGGCCTCGGCGGTCGACACCCGCATCCCGCGCAGCCGGAGCAGCCGGACGAACCGGTGCAGCGCCGCTTCCACGAGCCCTCCCCGTCAGACCGGCCGGCGCCGCGCGCTGCCGCCGCGGTTGGCCGCGAACGACCGCTGGCCCTGGCCGGCCCGCACCTGGCGCTGCACGGCGGGCGCGGCCGGACCCGGGTCCTGGTCGGGGGCCTGCTGGCCGTAGTAGTTGCGGTCGTGCCGGCCCGGGCGGTCCTTGCCGGCTCGCACGGCCCGGCCGGGGGCGTCGTCGTCGGGGTGCGCGTGGTCCTGGTGCACGTGGTCCTGGTGCGCGTGGTCCTGGTGCGCGTGGTCCTGGCTCGCGTGGTCGTGGGTGTGCCCGCCGTGGGTGTGCGCGCCGTGCGAGTGGGTGTGCCCGTGACCGTGGTCGGAGGGCAGCCGGGCCGGGACGGCGGCGTTCGGGTCGACCAGCCGCGGCAGCGCCTCGCGCGAGCGCTGCACGTCGCGCTCGTACTTGGCCACGACCGAGACGGTGTCGGCGAGCACCTCGGCGTCGAGCTCGCTGACGCCGAGGACGGCGAGGGTGCGCGCCCAGTCGATGGTCTCGGAGATGCTCGGCGCCTTGCGCAGGTCCAGCCCGCGCAGGCCGCGGACGATGTCGACCAGCCGGGTGGCGGCCGCGTCGTCCAGCCCGGTCCTCTTGGACCGGAGGATCGAGAGCTCCCGCTCGGCGTCGGGGTACTCGAGGAACAGGTGCAGGCAGCGCCGCTTGAGCGCGGCGGAGAGGTCGCGGGTGTTGTTCGAGGTGAGGACGACGTAGGGCGGCTGCGTGGCCCGGAACGTGCCGATCTCGGGCACCGACACCTGGTACTCGGCCAGCATCTCCAGCAGCACCGCCTCCAGGGCCTCGTCGGCGCGGTCCACCTCGTCGACCAGCAGCACGACCGGCTCGGGGGAGCGCACCGCCTCGAGCAGGGGCCGCGGGGCCAGGAACCGCTCGTTGAAGAACGCGCTGTCGGCGTCGGCGACCCGGGCGACCGCCTCCTCGAGGGTGCCCGAGTCGGCCAGCAGCTGGGCGGTCTTCTCCCGCAGGATCTGGGTGTAGAGCAGCTGCTTGCCGTAGTCCCACTCGTAGAGGGCCTTGGTCTCGTCCTGGCCCTCGTAGCACTGCAGCCGCAGCAGCCGGCGCCCGGTGGCCGCGGCGAGGGTCTTGGCCAGCTCGGTCTTGCCGACCCCGGCCGGGCCCTCGAGCAGCAGCGGCTTGGCCAGCCGGGACATGACGAAGGTCGTCGTCGCCAGGCGGCGGTCGGTGATGTAGCCCTGCTCGGCGAAGGCGCGGGCGACGTCGTCCGGGCTGTCGAAGTCGGCGGGGGCGGCGTCGGCGGGGACGGGCTGCAGGCTCAACACAGGCTCCTGGCGGGGGTGGACGGCCGTGGAGGGGGTGACCGGGGCCACCCCCTCCACGGTAGGCGGGGTCAGGACAGGAGCTCGTCGAGCTCGCCGGTCATGCAGTGCTCGACCACCGGCCGGACGGTCTCGAAGGTGCACTCCTTGGGGTTGCCGGGGGTGCAGGCGTCGCCCAGGACGTGGTGGGTGATCCGGTCGACGTCCTTGTCGTCGCCGGCGATGACCCCGGCGCCCTCGTAGAACTTCGTCGGGCCCTGGCCGAGCCGGTTCTTCGAGTACGTGTCCTGCTTGACGTCGACGAAGCGCTCGGGGATGCCCACGTCGCGCAGCAGCCGGATCGCCGCGGCCAGCGCCGCGTCGGCGGCCTGGACGTCGGTCATGCCGTGGGTGTCCACGCCCATGGCCCGGGCGATGTCGGCGAAGCGCTTGTAGGCCACCGGCATGTTGAACGCCCAGACCCGGGGCAGCGCGATGGCGTTGTTCAGCCCGTGGTGGGTGTCGTAGAAGGCGCTCACCGCGTGGCTGATGGAGTGGATGATCCCCAGGCCGCCGGAGTTGAACGCCTGGGCGGCGATGTACTGGGCGTACATCATGCCGCGGCGGCCCTCGAGCTCCTGGCCGTTCCAGACCGCCTGGCGCAGGTGCTCGGCGGTCATCTTCACCGCGTAGAGGGCGTTGCCCAGGGACGGCGGGAAGTCCAGCCGGGAGACGTAGGGCTCGCTGGCGTGGGCCAGCACGTCGAAGCCGCACTGCGCCGTGTAGTCGACCGGGCAGTCGTAGTAGAGGACCGGGTCGTCGATCGCCAGGGTGGCCAGGCAGTTGTCGTCGAAGGCCACGTACTTGTGCGGGTTGTCCGGGTCGGTCGTGGTGTCGGTGATGACGTAGGCCCAGGAGGTCTCCGAGCCGGTGCCGGCCGTGGTCGAGACCGCGATGTGCGGTGGGTTCTTCGGGTTCTCCGACTGGTTGAAGCCCTCGAACTCGTTGACGCTGCGGCCGTCGTGCGCGACCGAGATGCGCGCGCCCTTGCAGGCGTCGTGGCTGGAGCCGCCTCCGATGGAGACGAAGCTGTCGCACTGGTTCTCCTGGAACATCCCCACGGCGTCCATGACGTTGTAGTCCTTGGGGTTGGACTCGACCTTGTCGTAGACGACGACCTCGAGGCCGTGGTAGCGCATCGACTCGGCGATCTTGGTGACGATGTCGGTCCCGCGCAGGCCCGAGGTCATGATCAGCGTCTTCTTGAACCCCAGCTTGAGCGCCTCGGGGCCGATGAGCTCGTGCGCGCCGGGGCCCATCATCGCCCGCGGGAACGGGTGGAACTCCTTGATCGGGAAGGGCTTGAGGAGTTCTTCGACCTTCATGGGTGGGTCCTCCCTGCTGGGGTGTGCCGTGCCGTGGCCGCGGACGCTATGGCGGCGGTCACAGCCCGGGCAGGGGTCCGCGTGGGGAACCGGCCGTCCGGAGGAGCAGGTCCGCCCGGCCGGCCAGGTGCACCTGCCCGACCGGAGAGGGGAGGCGGACCGACCCGGGGCGTCCTGGCTCACCGTTGCCGGTCCTGGGGGGGGGGGGGGGGGGGGGGCGGGGGGGGGGGGGGGCGGGGCGGGGGTGGGGGGGGCGCGGGGGGGGGGGGGGGGGGGGGGGGGGGGGGGGCGCGGGGG
>NZ_JBJGYK010000032.1:0-43943 GCF_054049955.1 Geodermatophilus sp. SYSU D00758 | reverse complement strand
CTCAGCGAGTCAGCCCGCCGGAAAGCCCTGCCGGCCTGGCTGCACGAGTACAACCATCACCGGCCCCACACCGCGATCGGCAACCGCCCGCCCATCACCCGCTTGACCAACCTGTCCGAGCAGTACACCTAGGAGGACCCCCTGCCCCGTCGAGATCCCGTGATCTCGCACGTCCGAGGCCTCTCCGGCGTGCGAGATCGCGGGATCTCGGCGTTCGCGCCCGTCAGCGGGACGTCGGCGGCCGGTCACCGCGGCGGGCGGCCGGGACCCGCTCCACGAGGCCGGCCGCTCCCGCCAACCCGCGGCTGAGCAGGCCCGCCGCGGGCGCCAGAGCCGCCGGGGCCCGGCGGGCCCCCGCGTCGACGACGTCCCGGGTGCGGTCGAGCACCGACAGCGGCAGCCCCGACAGCACGTTGCCGGGGGGACGGCGGGAGACCGTGGGGTGCGGGCGCGTCGGCGACACCCGGCGGGCGAGGTCCCACCGGCGGCCCAGCCGGCGCAGGGCCGCGGGGTCGAGGCGCTCCTGCAGGCGCGGGAGGAGCACGTCCTCCTCGTCGCGGACGTCCTCGCGCAGCACGGTCACCAGCCGGGCGAGCCGCTCGGCCCGGCGGGGGCCGTCGTGCGGGAGGCCCTCCAGCTCGCTGACCAGCTCGTTGACCTCCTGGTGCTCCCGCTCGACCCGCAGCGTGAGGTCGTCCCCGTCGGGCAGCACCCGCCGGATGACCGGCCAGAGCACGGTCTCCTCGGCGAAGGCGTGGCTGAAGACCAGCCGGTCGATGCGGGTCAGCACCTCCTCCTGCTCCCGCCCGGTGGTGCCGTCGAGCCGGTGCAGGAGCCGGTCGAGCTCCTCGTGGTCGCGGCGCTGGCGGGCCAGGACGCTGCCCGGCCCCCCGAGCTCCTCGACGGTCTGGTCGGCGATGGTCCGTGGCACGGGCTGCTCCCGGGGGTCGGTGCGGACGGTTCCGTACCGGTGCCCGGTGCGGCACCCGGGCATGCGCTCAGCGGCCCTCCCACCACAGCGCCGCCGCCTCGGCGGGGGTCCGGCCGTCGAGGACCAGCCGGTTGAGCCGCACCAGGTCGGCGCTGGTCAGCCGGGCGCTCACGGCGTCCAGCGCCGCCCGCAGCTCCTCGCCGCCCCGCTCCAGCACCTCCGTGCGCACGATGGGGACCACGTTCTCGGGCGGCTGCAGCCCGCGGTCGTCGTCGAGCAGCACCAGCGGGGCGTCGGCCAGCCGCCCGTCGGTCGTCTCCAGCAGGCCCACGTCGATCTCCTCGGACAGCAGCGCCTCGACCGTGGCGGCGCGCGAGGGCATCGCCAGGACCTCGCCGAACTCCAGGCCGTAGACGTCCCGGAGGCCGGGCAGGCAGTACGGCCGCTCCGGGCACTCCGGGGGGCCGCCGAAGACCAGCCCGCCCGCGACGAGCGCGAGGTCGGACAGCCGCCGCACCCCGGTCTGCTCGGAGAACGCGGCGCGGACGGCGAAGCCGTTCTGGTCCTCGGCCGCCGCGGCCGCCAGCACGGTCGCACCGCGCTGCGCCAGGACCCGGCCGAGCTCCGCGTGCAGGTCCTCCGGCGCGCGCTGCCCGACCGGCTGCCCCGGCTCGGTGAACTCCAGGGCGGTGCCGAGGTAGTCCACGACGAGGTCCACCACGCCCTGCTCGAGCGCGGGCAGCACCACCTCGCGGGTGCCGATGCCGTGCTGCACCGCCACCGGCTGCCCGGCCCGCCGGACCGCCTCGGCGTAGACCTCGGCGAGGACCTGGTTCTCGGCGAAGTCGTACGAGGCGATCCGGACGGCCTCCGGCGCGGGCCGGCCCGGCTCCGGGGCTCCGCCCCCGCAGCCGGCGAGCAGCACGGCCAGCAGCAGGAGGACGGCGGTCACCGCCCCGGGACGCCGCATCGCAGGACTCCTCCCGGCGGGTGACGACAGACATTAGCCCCGGACGGCGCGCATTCCGATGGACCCGGCGACGGGAGGGGGTGGAGCATCGTCCGACATGGCGCCGCTGCCGCGAGCTGCCCCCGAGGCGGGTCCCGCCCGGCGGACCGAGCCGCCGGCGATCCAGCGCGTGCGCCGGCGGCGCCGGCCCTCCGGGGAGCCCCCGCCGCTGCCGCGGAGCCTCAACGCGTCGGGGCGGTGGTGGCTGGGCCTGTCCGCCGGCGTGGCGCTGGCCTGGACCGCCGTGCTGGCCACGGGCACCGTCCCGCTGGTCGACCTGGCCGACACGCGGGTGCTGCAGGCGATCGCCCGGCTGCGCTCCCCCGCCCTGACCGACGTCGCCGAGGTCGCCGGCCTGCTCGCCACCTCCCGGGCGCTGCACGTCCTGTGGCTGGTCAACCTGGTCGTCCTGGTCGCCTGGCGGCGCTGGCACCACCTGTTCGTCTGGGTCGGCGTCGGCCTGGTGGTGCCCAACGTCGGCGCGCTGATGACCACCCTGCTCCAGCGGCCCCGGCCCGTGGAGGTCGAGCTGCTCGGGGAGTGGTCCGGCTACTCGATGCCGTCCCTGCCGGTCACCGTGCTGGCCGCGTTCCTGGTGAGCACGGTGTACGCGCTGGTCCCGGCGGGCCGGCCGCGGACGGTGGCGAAGTGGGTCGTGGTGGCCCTGCTGGCGGTCACCGTCGCCTCCCGGCTGTACCTGGCACAGGACCACCCGAGCGACGTCCTGGCGGCGGTGGTCCTCGGCGTGGCGGTGCCGCTGGCCGCCTTCCGGCTCCTGACGCCCAACGACGTCCACCCGGTGCGCTACCGCCGCGGGCGGCCGGCGCACCTGGACGTGAGCGGCGCCCGCGGCGAGGCGATCGTGCGTGCCCTGCAGGACCAGCTGGGCCTGCTCGCCACCGCGTGCGCCCCCTTCAACCTGGCCGGGTCCGGCGGCTCGACCCCGCTGCGGATCACCGTCAAGGCCGATCCGGCCGGGCCGGAGGAGGAGAGCTACGTCTTCGCCAAGCTCTACGCCGCGACGCACCTGCGCTCGGACCGCTGGTTCAAGCTCGGCCGCACCCTGCTCTACGGCCGGCTCGAGGACGAGAAGCCCTTCCACAGCGTGCGCCGGCTGGTGCAGTACGAGGACTACGTGCTGCGCCTGCTGTCCGACGCCGGGCTGCCGGTCCCGCAGCCGATGGGCATCGTGGAGATCACCCCGGAGCGCGAGTACCTGCTGGTCACCGAGTTCCTCGCCGGGGCGCGGGAGATCGGCGACCCCGGCGTCGTCGTCGACGACGGGGTGATCGACCAGGGCCTGGCCGTGGTGCGGCGGATGTGGGACATCGGCGTGGCGCACCGGGACCTCAAGCCGGCCAACGTCCTGGTGCGGGACGGGACGCTGTACCTCATCGACTCGGCGTTCGCCGAGGTCCGGCCCAGCCCGTGGCGCCAGGCGGTCGACCTGGCCAACATGATGCTGACCCTCGCGCTGCGGACCGACCCCGCCCGCGTCCTCGCCCGGGCCCGGCGGGTGTTCTCCGACGAGGAGATCGCCGAGGCCTTCGCGGCCACCCGGGGTCTCACGATGCCCACCCAGCTGCGCCGCATGGTGCGCGCGCAGGGCCGGGACCTGCACGCCGAGTTCCTGCGGCTGCTGCCCTACCGCCTGCCGCCGGTGCGCATCCAGCGGTGGAGCTGGCGGCGGGTCGGGCTCTCGCTCGCCGCGCTGCTCGGCGTGGCGGCGGCGCTGCTCGTCGGCGTGGACGTCCTGGACTCCCCGCTGTGAGCGCGGCCCGGGCGGCCGGGCGGGCGGCGGCGCCCGCGGTGCTCTCCCTGCTCCTCGCCGGGTGCGTCGCCCCGGGCGTCCCCGCGGGCCAGGTCCCGGCGTGCGCGATCGGCGACCAGGGGGCCGCGGCCAGCGGGGTGGTCCTCATGGCGCAGGCGGTGCCGACGGCGTCCTGGGTGCCCTGCGTGGAGGGCCTGCCCCTGGGGTGGCACGTCGCCGGCCTGGACGTGCGCTCCGGCTCGGGCCGGTTCTGGCTGGACTCCGACCGCGACGGCGTGCACGCCATCGAGGTCCGGCTCAGCGGCCGCTGCGACACCGACGACGCCACCGAGATCCGCAGCGACCGCCCGGGCATGCGCCGCTTCGAGCAGGTAACCCAGGTCAGCCCGCAGTACCACGGCCGCCGCTACTACACCTTCGGCGGCGGCTGCATCACCGTCGTCTTCCGGCTCGCCGGGGACAGCCGGGGGGAGCCCCTCGCGCTGGCCACCCAGGCGATCGGGGCCCTGCGGCGGGCGGACCTGGCCGAGCAGGTGCGCCAGGCCAGCGGTGGCCGGCTGGAGCTCGACCCGCCCGCCGAGGCCGAGGGCACGCCGTGACGGCCGCGGACCTGCCCGCCGTCCCTCCCCGGCCGCCACGGGGACGCTGGCGGCGCGCCCTCACCCCGGTGCTGTCCCTGGCGCTGGCCGCGGCGGTGCTGTTCTGGTTCCTCCCGCAGTTCACCAGCCTCTCGGCGGTGTGGGACTCGGTGCGCGCCCTGACCTGGGCCGAGGTCGGGCTCCTCGCCGCCGTCACGGTGTGGAACCTGGTCACCTACCAGTTCGTGGTGGTCGCGACGATGCCGGGGTTGAACCTGCGGCAGGCCACCGTCTCGACCCTCACGACCACGGCAGTCTCCAACACCGTCGTCGGCGGCGCGGCGATCGCCCTGGGGCTGACCTACGGGCTGAACTCCTCCTGGGGGTTCTCCCGCGGGCGGACGTCGGTGTCCCTGCTCGTCGCCGGGCTGTGGAACAACTTCGCCAAGCTGGCGCTCCCGGTGCTGGCGCTGAGCCTGCTGGCCTTCGGGTCCGAGCCGAGCCCGGGCCGGGTGGCGGCCGGGGTGGCCGGGCTGGCCGGCCTGGTCGCCGTCGTCGTGCTGCTGGGGCTGCTGCTGCACAGCCCCGTCGCCGCGGCCCGCATCGGCCGGGGCGCCGCCCGGGCGGTCACCGCGGTGCTGCGGCCGCTGGGCCGTCCCCCCGTCCAGGGGTGGGACCGGGCCACGACCCGGTTCCGCGAGCGGACCGCGCTGCTGCTGCACGCCCGCTGGCACCTGATCACCGCCGCCACCCTGGTCAGCCACCTGTCCCTGTTCCTGGTGCTGCTGACGGCGCTGCGCGTGGTCGGCGTCGACGCCGGGCAGGTCGGTGTCGTCGAGGCGCTGGCGGTGTTCGCCTTCGCGCGGCTGCTCACCGCCGTCCCGTTCACGCCCGGCGGGCTCGGCGTGGTCGAGGTCGCCCTGATCGCCGGCCTGGCCGCCGCCGGCGGCGACCGCGCGCTCGTCGCGGCCGCCGTCCTCCTCTTCCGCGCGCTGACCTACGTGCTCCCCATCCCGCTCGGGCTGGGCACCTACCTGTTCTGGCGCACCAACCGGTCCTGGCGGCGGCCGCCGAACACCGCTCCGCGCACGCCGCTGGTCCCCGAGTCGGTCTGAGCGGGCGGCGCACCCGGCACCGTGGTTGAGTGCAGGCGGTCACCCCGCGAGGCCCGAGCACCGAGGAGGCCGGCATGACCGACACCGCCGCGGCACCCACCCGCAAGCGCCAGACGACCGACGGGCCCACCCCCGAGGCCGGCGAGGCCGTGATGGGCCTGGACATGCTGCTGGTCGACGGCGCCCGCGGGCCGCTGCGCCGGTTGGTCCCCCCGGCGGGGACCGCGCTCCGCCTCGCGCGGGCGCTGGCCGGCCGGCCCGACGAGGTGGCCCGGAAGGCCGCCGGCCTGGTGGGCGAGCTCGGCCGGATCACGCTCGGCCGCTCGGACATCGCGCCGCACCCGAAGGACCGGCGCTTCGCCGACCCGGCGTGGACGGGCAACCCGCTCATGCGCCGGGCGATGCAGGCCCACATCGCCGGTGCCCGCACCGCCGTCGGGCTGGTCGACGCCGCCGACCTCGACTGGCAGGACGACGAGCGCATCCGGTTCAGCCTGACCAACCTCGTCGACGCCCTGGCGCCGAGCAACACGCCGCTGAACCCGCTGCTGTGGAAGGCGGTCATCGACACCGGCGGGCGCAACGCCGTCACGGGCCTGCGGCGGCTGGTCTCCGACCTCGCCTCCCCGCCGCGGGTGCCCTCCATGGTGGAGCCCGACGCCTTCACCGTCGGCGAGGACCTCGCGGTGACGCCGGGGGCCGTCGTGCTGCGGACGCCGGTCTTCGAGCTGATCCAGTACCGGCCCACGACCGAGCGGGTGCGCGAGGTGCCGCTGGTGATCGTCCCGCCGACGATCAACAAGTACTACATCACCGACCTCGCGCCGGGCCGCAGCATCGTGGAGCACTACGTCGGCGCCGGGCACCAGGTCTTCATGATGTCCTGGCGCAACCCCGACGCCCGGCACGCCGACTGGGGGCTGGACACCTACGGCCAGGCCGTCCTCGACGCCATGGACGCCGCCACCGCCGTCACCGGCGGCGAGAAGGTGGCGCTCCAGGGGTTCTGCTCCGGCGGCATCATCGCCGCGATGGTGCTGGCCCACCTGGCCGCGACCGGCCGGCAGGACCGCGTCGCCGCGGCCAGCCTCGCCGTCACCGTGCTGGACTGGGAACGGGCCGGCACGATCGGCGCGCTCATGGACCCGGAGGCGGTCCAGGACGCCGTCGAGAAGTCGAGGCGCAAGGGCTACCTGGACGGCGCGATGCTCGCCGAGGTGTTCGCCTGGCTGCGCCCCAACGACCTGGTGTGGAACTACTGGGTCAACAACTACCTGCAGGGCAAGCCCCCGGCCGCCTTCGACATCCTCTACTGGAACGCCGACACCACCCGGATGTCCGCGGCGCTGCACCGCGACTTCATCGAGCTGGCGCTGGGCAACTCCCTCACCGAACCGGGGCGGGCGACGATGCTCGGCTCGCCGGTGGACCTGTCGAAGGTGGACGTCGACACCTACGTGACCGCGGGCATCGCCGACCACCTCTGCCCGTGGCAGTCCTGCTACCGCAGCACCCAGCTGCTGGGCGGGCGCAGCCGGTTCGTGCTCTCCACCAACGGGCACATCGCCTCGCTGGTCAACCCGCCCGGCAACCCGAAGTCGACCTTCCAGGTGGCGCCGGAGACGCCGGCCGACCCCGAGGCCTGGCTGGCCGCCGCGGAGAAGGTCACCGGCTCGTGGTGGCCGGACTTCACCGCCTGGCTGGCCGAGCGCTCCGGCGACGAGGTGCCCGCCCCGGAGGCGCTGGGCACCGCGGACCTCCCGCCGCTGGGCGACGCACCGGGGACCTATGTCTTCGACCGGTGAACCGCGGGGGACGGGGGTGTCCTCGACCGGCGAACCGCGGGGAACGGGTGCCACCGAGACCGTCCGCACCCTCACCGTCGGCGGCCGCATGCTGCGCGTGGCCCTGCGCCCGGGCGACGGGGCCACCCCGCCCCTGCTGCTGTGCAACGGCATCGGCGCGAGCCTGGAGGTGCTGCAGCCCTTCGTCGACGCGCTGTCCCCGGGGCGGACCGTCGTCCGCTTCGACGTCCCCGGCGTGGGCGGCTCCCCACCACCGGTTGTCCCCTACACGCTGGCGACGCTGAGCCCGGTGGTCGCCGGGCTGCTCAACCGGCTCGGCCACCCCGGGCCGGTCGACGTCCTGGGGCTCTCCTGGGGCGGCGCGCTGGCCCAGCACCTCGCCGTCCAGCACCGGCGACGGGTCCGGCGCCTGGTGCTGGCCGCGACGGGGACGGGCAGCCTCATGGTCCCGGCCTCGCCGCGGGTCCTGAGCCACATGCTCACCCCGCGGCGGCACCGCGACCCCGCCTACGCCCAGGCCGTGGCCGGGACCATCTACGGCGGCACGGTGCGCAGCGATCCCGCGCGGGCGGCCCGCGTGCTGCACTCGGCCTCCCGGGTCGGGCCGCAGCGCGGGTACTACTACCAGCTGGCCGCGAGCGCCGGCTGGAGCAGCCTGCCGTTCCTGCGGCTGCTGCGGCAGCCCACGCTGGTGCTGGCCGGGGACGACGACCCCATCATCCCGGCGGTCAACGCGCGGCTCATGGCCCGGCTGATCCCCGACGCCCGGCTGCACCTGTACGCCGGCGGGCACTTGGCCCTCGTCACCGAGGCCGACCACCTCGCGCCGGTCGTGGAGCGCTTCCTCGACGGCCCCGCCCGGCCGTAGCACCCCGCCCACCGCGGCGGCCGCCCTCCCCGTGGGTCAGGGGCGGGCGGCGGTGACGAGGGAGCACCCGGTCGGGCCGTGCGGCTGCACGGTGCAGCCCATCTGCACCAGGACCTCGGCGAGGGCGGCGTTCATCGTCCGCTGCAGCGCCGTGTCCAGGGCCTCGCCGCGGGCCCGGTGCACGCTCATCCGCTCGTGCCGGTGCCAGCTGACGAGCACTCCCCCGCGGTCGGCCCGCGGGGTCAGGCACACCCCGCCCTCGGAGCCGGCGCCGGCGCAGTCGTGCACCGGGAGGCCGGCCTCGACGAGGGCCGCGGCCACGTCGACCACCAGCGTGCCGAGCGCGTCGTCGTCGGTGACCAGGTCGTCCCACTCCTCGCCCAGCCGCACCAGGTGCTTGCCGAGCTCCTGCGTCCAGACCCGCTCGTGGGGCTGGGACCGCCGGTCCAGGCCGCCGTCCTCGCGGAGGACCCCGTGGTCGGCCCGCACCGAGTCGGCGAGCTGCCGGGACAGCGCGACCCAGTCGGCGTCGAGCTGGTCGCTGAACGGGCCCGCCACGACCTCCCCGCCGGGCAGGTCGGCGGCCTGGTCGACCAGCCACCACGCCGGTGCGGTCCGGCGACCGCGCTCGCCGGCCGGGTGCGTGGCCACCCGCACCGGGGCGGTCTGCGCCGGGCCGGCCTGCACCGGGCCGGCCTGCACCGGGCCGGCCTGCACCGGGCGACCGCCGTCCACGGCAGGCGCCGCCTGAGCGGCCGCGGCCCGGGGCGCCGCGGCCGCGGCGACCGGCGCGGCCTGCTGCCGCCGCTCCTGGGCCCGGTTGCGCTCGAACTCGTAGCGCGCCGTCGAGCTCGTGCCCAGCGCCACGACCACCGCGCCGAGCGCGAGGAAACCGAGCACCGCCACCGCCAGCCAGATCAGGTCACCATGCACGCCAGGCACCCCCCGGACCTGCTCCCCAGGCCGCGGCGCGGCGCGTCCAGCAGCGCGCCAGCAGGCGCAGCCGGGCGACCTCGCCCGGGATGCGGGACAGCACCTCGCGGAGGGACGGGTGCGGCCGGCCCGACGGGACGGCGTCGTCCTGGTCGCACAGGTCGAGCAGAGTGGCCAACCCCACCTCCTCCACGCGCAGGGCGGGGATGAGGAAGCGGCCGGGTGGGGCGGGTGGTGCGGGAAGTGCGGTCACCTAGGTACTCCTCGACGGTCCGTCGCGGCCGGGGAAGTGCCGCGGACGGGGTCGAAGTTAGGGGCCGGGCCGGTTCCGCGGACCCGCCCGGACCCCTCCCCGGCGGGCCCGTTCCCGAACCGTTGTCCGGGGGCCCGCGGCGGGCCGGTGACCCCTCCCCACCTGCGGTTCCTTGTCGACTTGCGCCCTGGGTCCGAGCGTGGGGACCGGTGACCGTCGTGCCGGTCACACCGGGGCCGGCCCGGCGACCGGCGTGTCCCGCGGCACCGCCGGCGCCGGTCGGCACGGGCTCCGAGGGCCCCGCCCTGCATCGGCACCCGGACGGCCGCGCCGCACCACCGGGGGAGCGCCGTCCCCGCCCGCGGCGGCGCCGTCGCGCTCCCGGTCAGGCCTGCTGCGGCGCGGTCAGGACCTCGGCCCCGTCGTCGGTGATGGCGATCGTGTGCTCGCTGTGCGCCGTCCGGCAGCCCGTCGCGCTCCGGAGCGTCCAGCCGTCGGCGTCGGTGACGAGGTCGGCGGTGTCCGCCATGACCCACGGCTCCAGGGCCAGCAGCAGCCCGGGGCGCAGCCGGTACCCGCGACCGGGCCGGCCCCGGTTCGGGACGTGCGGGTCCTGGTGCATCGTCGACCCGACGCCGTGACCGCCGAACTCGGTGTTGATCGGGTACCCGGCCTCGCCGAGGACCGACCCGATGGCGTGGGAGAGGTCACCGATGCGGGCCCCCGGCCCGGCCGCCGCGATCCCGGCGGCCAGCGCGCGCTCGGTCGCCTCGATCAGCGCGACGCTCCCGGGCGGGCGGGAGTCACCCACGAGGAAGCTGACGGCGGAGTCGGCGACGACCCCGTCCAGGGAGACGGCGAGGTCGAGGGTCAGCAGGTCACCGTCGGCGAGGGTGCGGTCGTGCGGCAGGCCGTGCAGCACGGCGTCGTTGACCGACGTGCAGATGTGGCGGCCGAACGGGCCGCGCCCGAAGGACGGCGCGTAGTCGACGTAGCAGGACTGCGCCCCGGCCTCGGTGATCATGGCCCGGGTCCACCTGTCGACGTCCAGGAGGTTCGTGCCCACCTCGCAGCGGCTCCGCAGCGTCTGCAGGATGCCGGCGACCAGCGCGCCCGCCGCCCTCGCGCGCGGCAGCTGGGTGCGGTCCAGGATCTCGATCACGCGGCGCCCCCGCTCGTGCGTCCGATAACTATCCCGGCCATGTTATCCCGGTATTAGTATCGGACCGTGGTCAGGCTGCCGCTCACCCCCGCAGAGGTCGAACGGGGGCAGCGCCTCGGCGCCCTGCTGCGGCGCGCCAGGGGGGAGCGGCCGCTGCTCGACACCGCGCTGGCCGCGGGCGTCTCACCGGAGACCCTCCGGAAGATCGAGTCCGGCCGCGTGGCCACCCCCGCCTTCCCCACCGTCGCGGCGGTCGCCGACGTCCTCGGCCTCTCCCTCGACGAGGTGTGGTCGGAGATCAACCGGCGGGAGGCCGGGTCCCGGCCGGCGAGCGCGGGCGGGCAGCTGGCCTCGTAGGCCCCGCGACCTCCCTGACGCCGGACGCTGTGCGCCGACGCCGGGCTTCTGCCGCGTCGAACCCGGCCTCGGCGCTCGGCGTCGCCTCGCGGACGAGCCCCTCGGGAACCCGTCGCGGTGGGCCCCGTGGGGATCGAACCCACAACCCGCGGATTAAAAGTCCGCTGCTCTGCCAGTTGAGCTAGAGGCCCGGTGGGCACCGAGGTGCCTCCGGGCGACCCACGGCACGGACCGTGGGGATCCCCGAGGGCAGCGGCAGCCCGGTGGAAGGCTACCGCCGGGGACCCGACCCGCCGCCCGGCGCGGGTCCGTCCGGAGCGGCGTGCGCGGCACCGGTGCCGTCGCCGCGCTCAGGCGCCGCCGAGCCCGCGGACGGCGAGGGAGACGGCGAGCGCGGCCATCACGACCGCGATGCCGCCGTCGAGCACCCGCCACGCCGACGGGCGGGCGAACACCGGCCGGAGCAGGCGGGCGCCGTAGCCGAGGCCTGCGAACCACAGCACGCTGCCCAGACCCGCGCCGGCGGCGAACTGCCAGCGGTGCTCGCCGTAGGTGGAGGCCATGGAGCCCAGCAGCACGACCGTGTCGAGGTACACGTGCGGGTTGAGCCAGGTCAGCGCCAGGCAGGTGCCGACGGTGGCCACGAGGCCGGCGCGGGCCCCGGCGGAGTCGGGCAGGAGCGCGCCGGGCCGCAGCGCCCGCCGCGCGGCCAGGACGCCGTAGCCGAGCAGGAAGGCCGCCCCGGCGAGGCACACCACGGGGATCAGCCACGGCAGCCGCGACAGGGCCGCGCCGGCGCCGAGCACCCCGGCCATGATCAGCGCGAGGTCGGAGAGGGCGCACACCGCCACCACCGCGGCCACGTGCTCCAGGTGCAGCCCCTGCCGCAGCACGAAGGCGTTCTGCGCGCCGATGGCGACGATCAGCCCCAGGCCCAGCGCGAGGCCCGAGGCGAGCGCCAGCAGCGCGGGGGTCGTGAGCACGGGCACGACGGTAGGAAGCCGCGGCCCGACGGTCCAGCTCAAGATCCTGCAGCATCTTTAGCATCACTTCATGGACCTGGACCTCGGCCAGCTGCGGGCGCTGGACGCCACCGTGCGCGGGGGCACGCTCGAGGCAGCCGCGCGGGCGCTGCACGTCACCCCGTCGGCGATCAGCCAGCGGCTTCGGGCGCTGGAGGTCGCGACCGGCCGGATCCTGCTGGTGCGGACCAAGCCGGTGCAGGTCACGGAGTCCGGGCAGGCGGTGCTGCGCCTGGCCCGGCAGGTCGACCTGCTCACCGCCGACGTCGTGCGCGAGCTCGGTGGCGCCTCGTCGTCCGAGGGGCTCCCCGCGCTGCCGATCGCGCTGAACGCCGACTCGATGGCCACCTGGGCGCTGCCGGCGCTCGCGCCGCTGGCCGGCGAGGTCTGCTTCGACCTGCACCGGGAGGACCAGGAGCGCACCAGCACCCTGCTCCGCGCCGGCACGGTGATGGCGGCGGTGACCGCGGAGGCCGAGCCGGTGCCCGGGTGCACCTCGACCCGGCTGGGCGGGATGCGCTACCGGCCGATGGCCGCACCGGCCTTCGCCCGCCGCTGGTTCCCCGAAGGCCCCACCGCCGAGGCGCTCGCCCGGGCCCCCGTCGTCGTCTTCGACCGCGCCGACGACCTGCAGCACCGCTGGCTGCACGCGCAGGCCGGCCCCGGGGTCGCCCCGCCGGTGCACCACGTGCCCGCCGCGGCCGACCTCGTCGCCGCCGTCACCCTGGGGCTCGGCTGGGGCATGGTGCCCGACCAGCAGGCGCGAGGGCTCGCGGCGGAGCTGGAGGTCCTCGACCCGGCCGCCGCGGTGCACGTCGTCCTGCACTGGCAGCAGTGGCGGCTGCGCTCGGCCACCCTCGACCGCGTCCGCGAGGCCCTGCTCGCGGCCGCCGCCCGCGAGCTGGACCGGCCCGGCCGCTGACGGCGCCGACCGGGCCGGGGTGGTCGGAGCACTCGGGGTCAGAGCACGTCGAGGAGGAACAGCAGGAGCAGGGTCAGCAGCGCCGAGACCAGCAGTGACCCGAGGCAGCCCAGGCGGCTGGAGAAAAGGAAGAACACCCCGGGGTGGTGCCCGGTCCGGCGGGCACCAACCCCGCTGACGCCCGGTGACGGGGCTCACCCCCGCTCACCCGGACAGGGGATCCCGGAAAGCACGCAGGACTCCGTAGCGTGATCACGTCCGGTTCGCGGCCCCCGCGACCGGCCCCGCACTCCGGTCCGGCCGTCCTGATTCCCCCCGGGACGGCCGGACCGGGTCCACCTCAGCAGACCCGCTGCACCAGCGCCCAGAAGGCGTCCTGCTGCGACCGGTCCACGGGCAGCGGCACCGGGACGGCGTCCTCCCCCTCCACCACCACGCGCAGCGGGAACAGGAACGGCTGCTTGGTCTCGGCGAGGACGTGCGGCTCGCAGGTGGCCAGGGTGAACGACACCCCGGTCGCGGCCCGCTCCTCCCCCTCGGCCAGCCGCAGCGGCAGCCCGTCGGCGGCCACGTCGAGCAGCACGCTCCGGGTCAGCCGGTCGGCGGTCACCGCCCGGTCGTCGTCCCCGGCCCGGGTCAGGACGACGCGCCCGGTCACCACCTCCCCGTCGTCCCGGAGGTCCTCCAGGGTCACCGTCGCCACCGCCAGCACGCCGGCGACGGCGCACATCTCGGCGTGCACCTCGTCGAGGTCGTCGCCGGCCAGCGGGACCCGGACCTCCTCGACGGCGCCGTCCGGCCGCACCACGGTCAGCCGGGCGGCCAGCGGCTGCGGCGCGATCGTGCAGACCGGCTCGCCGTGGGGCGTGGGCAGGCTGATCCGCTGCCCGGGCTCGAAGGCGGCGGTGACCTCCCGCGGCGGCAGCGGGGTGAAGCCGGGGGAGTCGATGGCCACGGCGGTCACCGTGAACGGCATGTCCCCGGTGTCGGTGACCTTGACCTGCACCTGCCCGCCGACCGCCTCGTCCGTGCGCAGCCGCACCACCTCACCGGCGATGCCGGGGACGGCGGGCAGCGCGGGCGCGGCGGAGGACGGCGGACCGGCGGACGCACCGGCGGACGACGCGCCAGGGGCCGACGACGCCGACCCGGAGGCGCAGGCCGCGCACAGCGCCGTCGCCAGGACCGGGGCCGCCCACCGCACGGGCGGAGCGTAGGTCCCGCGCGGCCCCGGTGGTCAGCGCTCGCGTCCGGGGAGCCGGGCCATCACCCGCCCGGCCTCCATGCGGGTCTCCAGCTTCTCCTGCGGGTTGGCCGCCGGGCCGCGGCGCGGGGAGCCGTCCTCGAGGTCGAAGGCCGACCCGTGCCAGGGGCAGACCAGGCAGGAGTGCCCGCGCACGTCCTCGACGGTGCCCTCGTAGAGCGGCCCGGACAGGTGCGAGCAGGCACCCACGAAGGCGTCCACCCGCCCGCCGCGCCGCACGGCGACCAGCGGGACGGCGACGCTCCCGCCGCGCCCGGTGCGCAGGGCGGGACGCCCCTCGGGCAGGTCGTCGAGCGGGCCGAGGTCCAGCCAGTCGCTCGACAGCGCGCGGGCGGCCGTGGCCGCGTGCGAGGCCCCGGACGACTGCGCGTAGGACATGTGCCCGCCGATCGCCGCGGAGGCCGTGGCCACCCCGAGGCCGGTGTAGGACAGCGCGCGCCCGAGCCCGCCCCGGCCCCGGCGCCGCGCGGCCAGCGACCCCACGTAGAGGCCGAGCGCCACGGTGTTGGTCAGCGCGTGCAGCGCCCCGAGCCGGCGCACCCCCGAGCCCTGCTCCGACCAGTCGGCGGCACCGGTGAGGGCCGCCGGGATCGACGCCGCCACACCCGTGCCGATGAGCAGGGTCGCCGCCGGGCGCATCGGCGGGATGGCGTCGAGCAGGCCGGCCGACACCCAGCTGCCCACGGGGACCTGGACGACCACCGGGTGCACCGGGTGGCCCAGCCACGTCCCGTGCAGCAGGTCCTTGAGGCCCTGCGGGAGCGCGGCCTGCACGGCCTTGCGCGCCGGCTCGATGGCCTTGTCGAAGGTCGGCACGTCTGCGACCCGGTCGAGGATCCCCATGAGGCTCATGGGCGGCCTCTACCCGCGGGCGCCCGCCTCGAAGCCGGTGCGCCGGTACCGCTCGGCGCACGCGGCGAGCGCGGCCACGACGAGCCCGGTGGCGACCGCCCCGGTGGCGTTGAGGGCGGCGTCCAGCGGGGAGACCACCCGGCCGAGCGGCAGCAGGAGCTGCAGCAGCTCCACGGCGGCGCCCGTGGCGACGGCGGCGGGGACGAGGAGGGCGGAGTGCCGCAGCGCCGGCCAGCGCAGGACGGCGGCCGTCGCGAGCGGGGCGAGCAGCAGCAGGTTGCCGAGCAGCTGGAGGCGGACCGCGTCGGAACCCAGGCCGCCGAGGTACCACCGGAGCTCGACGAGCGGGGCGCCCCAGGCCCAGCCCTCCCCACCGGCCGGGGTCAGGGTCAGCAGGGCCACCAGCAGCGCCGCACCGGCCACGACGAGGCCGGGGAGCCGGACGGAGGAGGCGGGGGGACCGTCACGCTGCATGACCCCAGCGTCACCGCCACGCCTGTGAGCCGGCTGGCCGTCCGCGGGGAGTTCGCCGTGTGGGTCACGACACGGAGAAATCGTCGTCCACCGGGGAATAACTGCTGGCATCCAGCCGATGCCCAGGAGGAACCTGCACAACGGACGGCGTGGCCGTCATGACCCCGAGAGACCAGGAGACCCCGGTGACCTGCCCGTCGCTGCTCTGCCGCCGCCAGGTGGTCGGTGAGCTCGTCGAGGGCCGGGCGACCGGGCCGGCCGAGTGGGTCGTGGAGCAGGTGCGCGGGGGCGGCACGCTCGGGCAGTTCCTCCGCTTCGTGCTGGTCGGCGGGTCCACCACGGTCGTGTACGCGGCGCTGTTCGTCGCGCTCGGCTGGCTGGGCTACCTGCCGGCGCACGTGTCCGCCACCGTGGTCTCGACGATCCTGGCCAACGAGCTGCACCGCAGGCTGACCTTCCGGGCCGACGAGCGGGTGCACTGGTTCACCGCGCAGTGGGAGGCCGGCGGGGTCACCGTGGTCGGCCTGATGGCCACCAGCGCCGCGCTCGGCTGGCTGGACTCGCACGCGGGCGAGGCCTCCGTGGTCACGCAGGTCACCCTGGTCGTCTGCGTGACGGCGGCCATCGGGCTCATGCGGTTCGTCGCGCTGCGCTGGCTGTTCCGGGCTCCCGCGCCCGACGCCGCCTGACCCGCTCCCCACCGGCCCGTGTTTGGCCGTTCCGGGTCGCGGGCATCGCCATGCCTGCAGTCGTTGAACGCGCAACCACATCTGCAGGGGAGCACCGTGCCGAACATCGCCGTCATCTACTACTCGTCCACCGGGAACGTCCACCAGCTCGCCGCGGCGGTCGCCGACGGGGCCCGCGAGGCGGGCGCCGAGGTCCGGCTGCGCCGGGTCCCCGAGCTCGCACCCGAGGAGGCCATCGACTCCAACCCGCTGTGGCGGGCGCACGTCGACGCGACCGCCGGCGAGGTCGAGGAGGCCGCGCCGGCCGATCTGGAGTGGGCCGACGGGTACGCCCTCGGGACGCCGACCCGCTTCGGCACCCCGGCCGCCCAGATGAAGCAGTTCGTCGACACGCTCGGCGGGCTGTGGTTCGAGGGCAAGCTCGCGAACAAGGGCGCCACCGCCTTCACCAGCGCCCAGAACGTCCACGGCGGCACCGAGTCGACGATCCTGACCCTCTTCAACGTCTTCTCCCACTTCGGCGCCGTCATCGTGCCGCCCGGCTACACCGACCCGCTGCTGTTCGAGGCCGGCGGGAACCCCTACGGCACGTCGAACGCCTCCGGCGGCAAGTCGGCCACCGCGACCGAGGCCGAGCTGGCGGCCGCCCGGTACCAGGGCCGGCGGCTGGCCGAGGTCACCGCGAAGCTCGTCGCCTGATCGGGGCGCCCGTCGCCCGATCGGGTGCCGCCGCGGAGGTGCTGCGACGCGCCTTCCGCGGCGGCACCCGGAGAGCGCGCCGGCGCTGCGTAGCCTGTGCCGGTGGACGAGCAGCCGGAGCCCGAGCGCGGGCAGCGCGCGGGTCGCGGGCTGCGGCGCCTGGGCGTCTGGGCCGGCCGGATCGGCCTCGCGGCCGGGGGCGCGCTGATCGGCATCGCCCTGCTCGGCCGGGTGGACGCGCCCATCGGCCCCTTCGACGCCACGCTCGCCTTCCGGCCCCTCGGCGGCGGCGCCGACCTCGACATCCCCCCGCTGGGGGCGCTCGAGGTGGACGCCTACGACGGGCCGCTGCGGCTGGAGATCCAGCTCAACCGGGTCGACGAGCTGCGCGCCACCGCCCTGGCCACCGACCCCAGCGAGCTCGACGACGTCGTCGACCAGGTCAGCGCCGACCTGCGGGACGCGGTGGAGCGGGTCGCCGTCCTCACCGCCCTCGCGGCGCTCACCGGCGCCACCGTGACCTCGCTGGTCGTCCTGCGGCGCCGGCGCGAGACGGTCATCGCCCTGGGCCTGTCGACCCTGCTCGTCGGCGGCACCGCCGGCCTGGCCGGGGCCACCTGGCGGCCGGAGGCGCTGTCCCAGCCGACCTACACCGGGCTGCTGGTCAACGCCACCAGCCTCATCGGCACCGCGCAGGACATCGTGGCCCGGTTCGACGCCTACCGGGCCTCGCTCGAGGACATCGTCACCAACGTCAGCACGCTCTACTCGACCCTGTCGGCGCTGCCCGCACCCGGCGCACCCGACGACGCGGTCGCCCTGCTGCACGTCTCCGACCTGCACCTCAACCCCGCCGGCTTCGACCTCATGGCGCAGGTGGCCGAGCAGTTCCGCGTCGACGGTGTCCTCGACACCGGGGACATCACCGACTGGGGCAGCCCACCGGAGAACCAGCTCGTCGCCCGGGTGGGCCTGCTCGGCGTCCCCTACGTCTACATCCGGGGCAACCACGACTCGGCGGTGACCGCCGCGCTGGTCGCGACCCAGGACAACGCGACCGTGCTCGACACCTCCGCGGTGACCGTGGCCGGCATCGAGGTCGTCGGCACCCCGGACCCCCGCTTCACCCCCGACCCGGGCAGCGCCGTCGACGGGGACAGCCTGGAGCGGACCGGTGCGGACCTCGCCGAGCTCGTCGAGGGCCTCGACCGGCCCCCGGCGATCGCGATGGTCCACGACCCGGCGCAGGCGGGGCCGCTCGACGGCGTCGTCCCCCTGGTGCTGGCCGGGCACACCCACGAGCGCGCGGTCACCGAGCTCGACGAGGGGACGCTGCTCATGGTCCAGGGCTCGACCGGCGGCGCCGGCCTGCGGGCGCTGCAGGGGGAGTACCCCGAGCCGCTGACCTGCACGGTGCTCTACCTCGACCCGGACACCGGCGCGCTGACCGCCTACGACGACATCACGCTCGGCGGCCTCGGCGAGACGGAGGTCACCATCGAGCGGACGGTGGTCCCGCCGCCCGACGCCGGCGGCGCCGCACCCGAGGACGGCGGCGTCCCGGTCGAGGAGGGCGCCGGGACCGCCGGGGAGGACGTGCCGCTGGTCGGCGGCTCCCCGGAGGGCTGACCGGGCACCCCTAGGCTCGCGTCCATGCCGCCGACCGCTGCCCGTGCCACCCGTCTCGCCGCCGGTTCCCTGCTCGGCGGCCTGGCCCTGGCCTCGCTGGGCGCCTGCACCTTCAGCTCGAGCAACTTCTCGTGCAGCGCCAGCTCCTGCACCGTGACCCTGACCGGCGACGGCTCGGACGTCGAGATCCTCGGCACGACGCTGGGCTTCGAGGGCGTCCAGGGCGACCGCGCCAGCCTCACCGTGGGGAACGCGTCCGTCTCGTGCGCGCAGGGGGAGACCGTCTCCGCGGGGCCCCTGTCGCTGGAGTGCACCTCCGTGGGGGAGGACTCGGTGGAGCTGACCGCCTCGCTCAGCTGAGCCGCGGGCCGGTCAGCTGGGGTCGGCCAGCTCCACGACGACGCGCGTCGGCCCCTCCAGGGCGTGGACCCGGAAGGGCACCTGCGCGCTCGCGCCGACGAAGGCCACCGACGTCCCCTCGAAGGTCGCGTCCCAGGCGACCTCGGTCACCACGGTCGTGCCCGAGCCCGGCAGCGGGTCGGGTCCGGCCCACTCCTCGACGCCGGTGTCGTAGGGGTAGCCGACGCCCGTGAGCGTCACCTGGAGCACGGCGTCCCCGGCGACCTCCACCGGCTCGCCGCTGCCCTGGGAGGCGGCCTGGTCGACCCAGCGGACGTCCCAGCCGGGGGTCCCGGTCCCCCCCACCTCGAGCACGACGCGGTCGTAGCCCTCCTGCCGGCCGGTCCGGATGTCCGTGACGGTCACCAGCGCGTCACCGGACGCCTCGGCCGTGTCGGGCGACGTGTCGGCCGGGAAGGACGGGACGTCGGTCGGCCCGCCGTCCCCCGCGGGCGCGGCGGCACCTCCGGTCGTCGGGCCCCCGGCGGGCGCGGAGGACGACGACGGGGACCCACCGGAGGCGGTGTCGGTGCCGCCCTCCGCGCACCCGGTGACGAGGATCGCTGCGAGCAGGAGCGAGGGGCAGACGAGCGCGAGACGACGGTCCACGGCTCCGAGGGTGGCAGCCGCGGGGACCCGCCGGGCAGCACCGGGGACGGCGTGTCGGTCACCTCGGCCACTGGTCGGCCGCCCGGCGTCACCGCCCTCGGGGCGGCCGCCGGGAGGCCGTCGGACACCGGCGCCGACCCCCCGTCCGCCCCCCTCGGCGGACCATGTATCGTTCTCGCTGCCCCCGGCGAACACGAGCCCCCATCGTCTAGCGGTCCAGGACGCCGCCCTTTCAAGGCGGTAGCACGGGTTCGAACCCCGTTGGGGGCACGCACCACCAGCAGTACCAGCAAGGCCCTGTAGCGCAGTTGGTTAGCGCGCCGCCCTGTCACGGCGGAGGTCGCGGGTTCGAGTCCCGTCAGGGTCGCTCCCCGGTGCCGAGCACCGGGAGGGGCAGGTAGCTCAGTCGGTACGAGCGCTCGCCTGAAAAGCGAGAGGTCGGCGGTTCGACCCCGCCCCTGCCCACACCACCTCCTCACGCCGGTGCGCCGGCTGGCGGCCCCCCGCATGCCCCGCGCGACGGCCGGGTAGGCGCTGGGCAACCGGATTCAGGGACGCCCCAGACGTCACGGGCCCGGCGGCCCAGCCGCCCTCCCGGACCCGTGGGCCCTGGGCCACCGCGCAGCAGGAGGACGCCATGAGCCACCCCGAACGCCGTCCCGATCCCGAGGACCGCGACTCCACCCCGAAGCAGCGGGGCAACCGGGGCCGGGCCGTCGTGGGGCTGACGCTCCTCGGCGTGATCGCCGGCATCATCATCGTGATGCTCACGATCTGGGCCATCGCCTTCTAGAAGGACCCCCGTGCCCCCCGCCCCTCGCTCCGCTCGGGGCGGGACCCTGCACGGGGGCCGCGCGGCCCCCGGGGCCGGGACGTGCCGGGTCAGGCCCCCACCCGGTCGGCGGCGAGCTGGGCGTAGACCTGCCGGTGCACGGCCCGCACCGCGGCCTGCTGCTCGGCCCGCCAGGCGCGGTCGGCCGGCCGCGGTGCCGGCCGGGTGAGCGCGGCGGCGACGGCGCCGTCGAGCGACACCGGGTCGAAGCCGCCGTCCTCGTCGTTGCCGTAGACCACCACGTCGCCCCACTGGTCGGCGAACCAGCCGCAACTGGGGGCGACGACCCGGGTGCCGACGTCCCGGCAGACCTCCAGGTCCATCGAGTGGGTGCCGCAGCGCTCGGGCAGCACCGCCACGTGCAGCTCCTGCAGCTGCGCCGCCCACCGGCCGGGCTCGCGGGGCACGTACTCCAGCGTCCCGGCGGCGGCCGGCACCGGCGGCGCCGCGTACCCGTCCTCGTCGAGGAACACCCGCAGCCGCCCGCCCCCGTTGACCGCGCCGGAGAGCGCCGCGCGCACCAGCCCCGAGGGGTCCGGGACGGCCGGCCGCGGCCCGCCGAGGGCCATCCCGACGAGGCCGCGCTCGGCCCCGAGGCCCGGCTCGGGCACCGCCACCGAGGGGTGGGCCACGACGATCGCCGTGCGCCCGAACCGGTCGGCGATCTCCTCGGCGGCCCCGGGGGTCAGCGTGAGCACCACCTCCGCCGTGTCGAGCAGCGCCATGAGGTGGGCGTCGTGCCGCCGCGGCGCGTCCTGCCGCGGGTCGCGCAGCTGGTGCACCGTCGTCACCAGCGGGACGCCGGTCCTGCGGAGCGCCTCGGTCCAGCTGACCACCTCGTCCTCGGGCAGGTGACCGTACCCGCCGTGCACGTGCAGCACGTCGACCGACGGGGCGTTGCTGGTCAGGTAGCCGGGGTCCAGCCACGGGCTGGGCGCGTGCCCCGGGCCGACCCGCACGACGTCCTCGGGCAGCACCGCGTCCACGTAGGGGTCGGTGTGCGGGATCGTCACCACGCGGACCGGGCGGTCCTCCTCGTCGCTCACGCGCTCGTGTCCTCCTGCGGCCGCGCACTGCGACGGCAGGGGCGGTTCTCCTCGGCGGTTCGGTCGGGCAGACCGTCCTACCCGGTGGCGCACGATCGAACCAGCGTCCCCCTCACCCGATCGGGTCAGCCCCCGGCGGGCTGCGCGGCCGCGGTCGCCGCCGCGGTCCGCGCCGCCAGGTGGGCGTGCACCAGCGTGACGGCCAGCGCTCCCTCCCCCACCGAGGAGGCGACCCGCTTGACCGACCCCGCGCGCACGTCACCGGCTGCGAAAACCCCCGGCACGCTGGTCTCCAGCAGGGCCGGCGGCCGCTCCAGCGGCCAGGTCGGCGCGACGCCGGGGGCCAGCAGCGCCTGCCCGGTCAGCAGGAAGCCCCACCGGTCGCGGGCCAGCGTGCCGGCCAGCCAGTCGGTGCGCGGCTCGCTGCCGATGAGCAGGAAGAGGACGCCGGTCTCGCGGGTCTCCGCACCGGTGTCGAGGTCCTGGATGACGATGTGCTCGAGGAACTCGGTGCCCGCGCCGCCGACGACCTGCGCCCGCGGCCGGATCGCCACGTTGGGCAGCGCCTCCAGCTCCCGGATCAGGTAGTCGCTCATGGTGTCGACGAGGGAGGGTCGCCGCACCAGCACGGTCACCTGCTCGGCGTACCGGGACAGGTGCACCGCCGCCTGGCCCGCGGAGTTGCCGCCGCCCACGACGAAGACGTGCCGGCCGCGCATCGCCGGGGCCTCGCTGACCGCCGCGCCGTAGAACACGCCCCGGCCGACCAGCGCCTCCAGCTCCGGGACGCCGAGCCGCCGCCAGCTCGCCCCGAGGGCGAGGATGACCGTCCGGGCGCGCACCGACGTCCCGTCGGACAGGTCGAGCACGTGCAGGCCGTCCTCCGGGCGCAGCCGCTGGGCCCACCGCATGAAGTGGAAGGTGCTGCCGAAGGCCCAGGCCTGCTGGTAGGAGCTGAACGTCAGCCGGTTCCCGCTGATCCCGGTCGGGAAGCCGGGGTAGTTGCGGATCTTCGAGCTCGTCCCCGCCTGCCCGCCGACGGCCTCGGCCTCCAGCACGAGCGTGGAGAGGCCCTCGGACGCCGCGTACACGCTGGCCCCGAGCCCCGCCGGCCCCGCCCCCACCACGACGACGTCGTACACGACGTCGGGGTCCAGGGGTGTGAACAGCCCCAGCGCCTCGGCGATCTCCACGTCGGTCGGGTCCTGCAGCACCGGGCGCTCGGGCTTGAACCCCACGACGAGGACCGGGAACCGGGGGGCGTCGAGCTCCAGCCCCTGCAGCAGGGAGCGCCCCTCCTCGGAGTCGGCCTCGTAGAAGCCCAGGGGGACGCCGTTGCGGTTGAACTGGTCGCGCAGGTACTGGGTCCGCGGGGACCACCGGTGCCCGATCATCCGGAAGGCCTCGAAGCCCCCGCCGCGCCGCGACGCCCACTCTTCGAGGTGCTCGGCGACCTGCCGGTGGAACGCCTCGTCCAGGGGCCCCTCCGGCCCGATCAGCCAGCGGTCCAGCTCGCCCAGGGTCAGCGCCTCGAAGATCGGCCGCGTGGTCTCCCAGGCGCCCCACCGCACCAGCGCGACGGCCACGGCCTCCGGGTGGGCGGCGTGCAGCCGGCGGAGCACCCCGAGCCCCTCCTGGGGGTCGTCGTCCGCCAGGCCGCCGTACAGCACGGCCACCGGCGGCCCGCCGGAGTCCTCGAGGGCGGCGGGCACCCCCTCGGCCGACGCGCAGGAGACGATCGCGTAGTCGGCGGAGTAGCGGCGCTCCAGCTCCCGCGTGGTGGTCGCCCGCAGGACGTCGTCACCGGTCACCACCACCAGCGCGGCGTGGGCGCTCACGTCCGCTCCCGCGCCGGCACGGGGGCCAGCCGCCAGCCGGCGGCCCCGGTGAGGACGACGGCGACGACCATGGCCACCAGCACCCAGGCCGAGGGCTCCTCCCACTGAACGGTGCCGGCGAAGCGGGCCAGCGAGATCGCGACCAGCACCCCGAAGACCGTGTAGGCGATCGCCGCCGTCCGCAGCCGCTCCAGGTCGCCGCCGACCGCGGCCAGCGCCGTCGCCAGGCCGAAGGCGACCAGCCAGGCCGCGACGACCCGCGCGGTGAGCGGCGTGAGCTCCCAGGGCCACCAGGCGGCCGTCGTCGCCGGCGCCACGAACAGCGCCGCGCCCACCACGACCAGCACCGCCGACTCGACGGCCAGCGCCACGCGCAGCCACCGCGGCACCGGTGCGCGGTCGGGCGGGTCGATCCCCGGCGCCCGCTCCTGCGGTAGCAGCAGGGCCAGCATCGCCACGGGGACGACGACGTAGACGGCCAGCCAGAACCAGGCGGCGGCCTCGGCCAGCGCGCCGCGGTCGGCGAACTCCTCGGCCATGTGGAAGCGGTCGAGGTGCAGCAGGGTCGCCACCAGCGTGAGGACGACGAAGGCCAGGATCGTCAGCAGCGGGACCCGCGTGCGCGCCCACACCCCGTCGCGCAGCGACAGCACCACCAGGACGCACCCGGCGCCGTAGCCGGACCCGAGGAAGGCCGCGGTGAGCGGCGGCTGGATCGTCCAGGCGAAGGTCTCGTCGGTCTGCTCGGCGAGGACGAACAGCGATCCCACCGCCAGCGCGGTGAGCACGCTGAAGGCGAGGAGCAGGACCCGCATACCGGGTAGCAGCCGCCGGGCGGGTGCGCTGGTGCGGGTGGTGGGGGAGTCCATCGGACCTCCCGGGCATCGGCCCCCGTGCACGGTCTCGGACGGTGATCCGATGCAAGCACCCCGGGCACCGCGCTGTCACGGGGTTTGCGCACCTCCGGGCGCTGCCTAGACTCCCGGCCACGCCGTGCTGTGGCGTGCCGTGCCACGTCGTGCCGGGCCGGGCCGCGCGCGGTGCCGGGGCGGGAGGTGGCCGTGGCCGATCCGCGGACCGACGGTGTCCCGCGCCCGATCGCCACGCCGGACCAGCGGCTGCGGGTCTTCGTGTCCTCCACGATCGAGGAGCTGGCCGCCGAGCGCCGGGCCGTGCGCGACGCGGTGACCCGCATGCGGCTGACGCCGGTGCTCTTCGAGCTCGGCGCCCGGCCGCACCCGCCGCGTGACCTCTACCGCGCCTACCTGGCCCAGAGCGACGTGTTCGTCGGGGTCTACGGCGAGCGCTACGGGTGGATCGCCCCGGGCATGGACGTCTCCGGCCTCGAGGACGAGTACGACCTGTCCGCCGGCATGCCGCGGCTGCTGTACGTGCGCCGCACCGCACCCGGGCGCGAGCCCCGGCTCGCCGACCTGATCACCCGGATGCAGGCCGAGAGCGGCGCGTCCACCACGCCGTACGACGACCCGGCCGAGCTGGCCGACCTGGTGGCCGACGACCTCGCCGTCCTGCTCACCGAGCGGTTCACGGCCCCGGCACCGGCCGCCCCGGGCCTGGCCGCCGGCTGGCTGCCCACGCCGGCCACCCCGCTGGTCGACCGGCGCGCCGAGCTGGAGCTGGTGACCGGCCGGCTGCGCGACCCCGCCGTCCGCCTGGTCACCATCACCGGGCCCGGCGGCACGGGGAAGACCCGGCTGGCGCTCGCGGTGGCGGAGCGGCTGGTGGCCGAGCAGGACGCCGTGTGGTGGGTCGACCTCTCCCCCGTCCGGGACCCCGGCGAGGTCCCCGGCACGGTCGCGGCGGCCCTGGGCGTGGTGCCCGAGGGCCGTCGCCCGCTGCTGGACCTGGTCGCCGAGCGGCTGGCCGGCCTGCGGGCGCTGCTCGTGGTGGACAACGCCGAGCAGGTGCTGGGCGCCGCGCCGGCCGCGGCCGCCCTGCTCGCCCGCTGCCCCGGCACGCGGCTGCTGGTCACGAGCCGTGCGGTGCTCGGCCTGCGCGGGGAGCACGACGTGCCGCTGGGCCCGCTCGCGGTGCCCGAGGAGGGCGAGACCCGGCCGGACGTGCTCGCCGCGACCCCGGCCGTGGAGCTGTTCGTGGCCCGCGCCGGCCGGGCCGACCCGGCGTTCGCCGTCACCGAGACCACCGGCCCCGCGGTCGCCGAGGTCGTGCGCCGCCTCGACGGGCTGCCGCTGGCCGTGGAGCTCGCCGCGGCGCGGGTGCGCACCCTGCCGCCGTCGGTCCTGCTGCGCCGGCTGGGCCGGGCGCTGGACCTGCGCGGTGCCGACGTCGACGCCCCCGGCCGGCAGCGCACCCTGCGCGACACCATCGCCTGGAGCCACGACCTGCTCAGCGAGGCCGAACGGGCCCTGTTCGCCCGGCTGTCGGTCTGCGTCGGGGGGTGCACCCTCGACACCGCCGAGGCGATCGGCGCGGTGGACGACGACCTCGACGTCCTCGAGGCCCTCTCCGCGCTGGTCGGGCACAGCCTGGTGACCTCCACGGACACCGGGGCCGGGGAGCCGCGCTTCCGCATGCTCACCCTCGTCCGCGCCTACGCCGCCGAGCGCCTCGACGAGCGCGGCGAGACGGAGGCCGTCCGCGAGCGGTTGGCCGAGCACCTGGCCGGGGTGAGCGCGGAGGCCGGTGCCGGGCTGTCCGGCCCCGAGCACCGCCGCTGGCAGGCCCGGCTGCGGGACGAGGTGGCCGACCTGCAGGCGGCGCTGCTGTGGTCGGTGGAGCACGACCGGGCCGAGCTCGCCGTCCGGCTGGCCGGGCCGCTGGCCCGCTGGTGGTGGGCCCGCGGGCTGCTGGGGGCCATGGCGGAGATGGCCGAGCGCACCGCGGCGCTGCCGTCGGCCGGGCGGCTCCCGCCGGAGCTCGCCGGCCAGCTGCTGTGGGCCCGGGGCGCCACCCGGGTCGCCCTCGGACGCACCGCCGAGGCCCGGCCGCTGCTGGAGCGGCTGGTCGCCCTTGCCCGGGAGCGGGACGACCCCTGGCTGCTCGGCCACGGGCTCAACGGGCTGGCCATGACCCTGCCCCCGGGGGACGCCGGGCTCGCCCCGGCGCTGGACGACGCGGTGGCCGCCCTGCGGCGCAGCGGCGACACCTGGTCGGTCGCCTTCGCCCTGCTGTTCCGGGGGGCGGTGGCCGTGCTGGCCGGCCGGCCGGACGAGGCGGCCGCCACCCACCGGGAGGCCCTGGCGCTGGCCCGGGCGCTCGGCGACGACACCCTCACCGCGACCCTCGACGACCAGCTCGCGCTGGACGCCCTGCTGACCGGGGACCTCCCCGGGGCCCGGGAGCGGCTCGCCGAGGCCGCGGCGCTGCACCGGCGGATCCGCGACCTCGAGGGGCTGGCGTACTGCCTCGACGGCCTGGCCGGCCTGGCGCTGGCCTCGGGCGACCCGGCCCGCGCCGCCCGGCTGGCCGGTGCCGCCGAGGCGGCCCGGGCGCAGCTGGACGTCGCCGTGTGGCCACCCCTGCAGCCGCTGGCCGACCGGCTCGCCGAGGGCATCCGGGCCGCCCTCGGGCCCGACGCCGAGCAGCGGGAGCGCGCCGCCGGGGCGGCCGCCGGGCCCTGGGCGGCGCTCGACGAGGCGCTGACCACCCTGACCGGGTGACCCGCGGTCCGGCGCCCGACGCGGGGTGCCCCGCGCGGCCCTGTCAACTGGCAGGACCTGCGCAAGCGGGCGGCCAGGTTCGGCCGGATCTGCCCGGACCTGCCCGGTGACACGGACTGGTCCGGTGCTTACTGTCAGTGCATGCTCACGACGCTCCTGGTGATCGGCGGTGTCCTCGTCGGGCTCGTCGTGCTGCTCGCGCTCATCGTCGCCCTGAGCGCCCGCCCGGCCCCCCCGCGCGGCTCGGGCAGCGCCGCGGGGTGGGTGGCCGCCACCGGCCGGCCGCACCCCGACGCCTGGTCGGAGCCGGTGCCGACCACGGAGCTGCCCGCCTCCCGCTGACCCCCGGTCCCGGCGTCCCGGCGGCTGCGTGCTCGCGCCGCCGGGACGACCCGTCCCGCGCCGCAGCGGCGACCGCACGCATCCGACTGTCCCGATCCCGCGTCATCCGGGATGATCGGGGCGCGCCGGGGCGCTCAGACCGGGACGCGCGGCGCAGGCGAGGTCGAACATGTCACGTTCGCACGGGGGACGCCGCTCGGACCCGCGGGTGCGCGCCGCGGGCGGCCTGGTCCTGGCCCTGTCCACGGCTGGCGCGCTCGTCGCGGGGCTGCTGGTGCCCTGGGTCGTCGTGCCGGCCCTGGTCGCCGACAGCTCCGCCGGGCTGCTCGCGCCGCTGCCGGTGGAGCTCACCGACGCCACACCACCGGGCAACACCGTGGTGCTGGCCGCCGACGGCTCGGTGATCACCTACTTCTACCGGGACAACCGGACGCCGGTGTCCGCCGAGCGGATCGCCGACGTCATGGAGGAGGCGATCGTCGCCATCGAGGACGAACGCTTCTACTCGCACAACGGCCTGGACGTCGAGGGCACCGTGCGGGCGCTGGTGCGCAACCTCGCCTCCGGCGGGGTGCGCGAGGGCGGCTCGACGCTCACCCAGCAGCTGGTGAAGCAGACCCTCCTGCAGACGGCCACCACGCCCGAGGAGCGGCAGGCCGCGACGGAGCAGAGCGTCACCCGCAAGCTCAAGGAGGCGCGGCTGGCCCTGGCGCTGGAGGACACCTACGACAAGCAGGAGATCCTCACCCGCTACCTGAACATCGTGTACTTCGGCGAGGGCGCCTACGGCGTGCAGGCCGCGGCCCGGACCTACTTCTCCGTCGACGCCGCGGACCTCACCCTGCCGCAGGCGGCGATGCTGGCCGGCCTGGTGCAGACGCCGGCCAGCGACAACCCGCTGGCGGCCCCGGACCAGGCCCGGGAACGCCGCGACCAGGTGCTCACCCGGATGCACCAGCTGGGCGTCATCACCGACCAGCAGCTCGCCGAGGCCACCGCCGGCCCGGTCGAGACCGTCCCGGAGCCGCGGCCCCCCAACGGGTGCGCGGGCGCCCTGATCGGCGGCTTCTTCTGCGACTTCCTGCAGCGCCACCTGGTCGAGACGCTGGGCATCACGCAGACCGCGCTGGAGGAGGGCGGGCTGACCATCCGGACCACGCTGCGCCCGGACCTGCAGCGCTCCGCCGACGCCGCCGTCCTGGCCAACCAGCCGATGGGCGACCCGGTGGCGGCGATGTTCACGGCGGTCGAGCCGGGCACCGGCAACGTGCTGGCCATGAGCGCCAACCGGGTGTTCGGCTACGACCGGGAGGACCCGGCGCAGTCGTCGGTCAACCTCAACGTGGCCGCCAGCAAGGGCGCCGGCTCGACGTACAAGGTCTTCGTCGCGACCGCCGCCCTCGAGCGGGGCATCCCGCCGTGGCACGTCATCACGAGCGGGAACACCTACACCTCGCGGGTGTACCGCAACGGGCTCGACCCGTACACGGTGCACAACTTCGGCACCAGCATCCCGCCGACGCTCTCGATGGCCGAGGCCCTGCAGCGGTCGTCCAACACCTACTTCGTCGCCCTGGAGGACCAGCTGGGCAGCATCGAGGGCCCGGTGCGGGCGGCGCAGCGGATGGGCCTGTTCTCCCTGGACCCGGTGGCCGACCAGGTCGTCGCCGAGAACCGCGGTTCGTTCACCCTCGGCCCGGAGGCGACCAGCCCGCTGGCGCTGGCCAGCGCCTACTCCACCCTCGCCGCCAACGGGACCCGCTGCGCCCCGGTGCCGGTCGTGGAGGTCCTCGACCGCGACGGGCAGCCGCTCACCCGCGAGGACGGCACCCCGGTCGGCACCGGCGCCTCCTGCACGCCGGAGGCGGTGTCGCCGGCGGTGGCCACCACCCTCAACCAGATCCTGGTCGGCGGCTCGTCGCTGCCCTGGGGCACCGGGGTGCGCGCCGCCATCCCCGGCCACCAGATCGCCACCAAGACCGGCACCGCGCAGGACCGCTTCTCGGTGGCCTTCGTCGGCTACACCCCGCAGTACGCGGCCAGCGTCATGCTCTTCAACCCGACGGCGAACGTGGACGTCGGCGGGTTCGGCGGCGGCCGGGGCGGTCAGATCTTCAAGGACGCGATGACGCCGATCCTCGCCGCCCAGCCGCCCGCGTTCTTCCCGCCGCCGGGCATCCCGCTGGACCCGCCGGTCCCCCAGGTCGCCCCGGCGCCGCAGCGGGAGACCGCGGGCCCCACCGACACCACGCCCTTCCGCGGCGGCGGGGGCCGGGGGCCGCGCTGACCGGCCTCACCCGCCGGTCATCAGCTCGGCGGCACGCTCGCCGATCGCCACCGCGGTGGCCGCCGGCCCTCGCGAGGTCACCCGCGGCATGACGGAGGTGTCGACCACCCGCAGGCCCTCGACGCCGCGGACCCGCAGGTCCTGGTCGACCACGGCCCCGGGGTCGCCGTCCGGGCCCATCCGCGCGCTGCCGGCCAGGTGCACGGCCGTGGCCAGGTGCTGCCGCACCCACCGGTCGAGCTCCCGGTCGTCGGCCAGGACGGCGTCGGGCAGGCCCGTGCGCCGCTCCACCAGGGGCGCGAGGGACGCCGTCCGGAGCAGCTCGGCCGCCAGCCGCACCCCCTCGCGCATCCGGCGCCGGTCGGCCGGCTCGGTGAGGTAGCGGTACTCGACCCGGGGCAGCTCCCCCGGGTCGGCGGTGGCCAGCCGCAGCAGCCCCCGGCTGTCCTCCCGCTGCAGGGCCACCCCGACGAACAGGTCGTCGCGGCGCCGGGCGGTGTCGAGCAGCCGGGCCGGCGACGTCCCCCGCAGCGCCCGCAGCGTGGCCGCCGGCCGGCGGAACGCCCCGGCCACCCCGGCGGCCGCGCGGTGGACCATCACCCGGCTGAAGGGCTTGAGCCACGGCAGCAGCTCCAGGTCACCCGGCACCGCCGAGCCCTCGGCCGTGGTGTTGAGCGCCCCCCACAGCGGCAGCAGGTCGCGCGGCATGGGCAGCCGGCGGGCCGGCCGCCAGGTGACGTAGACGTCCGGGTGGTCGGTCAGGTCGCGCCCCACCCCGGGGACGTCGGCCACCACCGCGATCCCCAGGGCCCGCAGCTCGTCGGCCGGGCCGATGCCGGAGAGCAGCAGCAGGTGCGGGGAGCCGACCGCACCCGCGCTGAGCACCACCTCGGCGGCGCGCACCGGGCCGGCGTCGGTCTGCACGCCGACCGCCCGGCCGCCCTCCACGAGCACCCGGCGCACCGCGGTACCGCCGCGGACGGTGAGGCCCGGGTGCCCGCGCCGCGGCGCGAGGTGGGTCAGCGCCGTGCTCATCCGGACACCGTCGCTGACGTTCATCGGCAGCGGCCCCCAGCCGGGCGGGCCGTCGGCGTTCTTGTCCGGCTCCGCGGGGAAGCCGAGCTCGGCGGTCGCCGCGCCGAAGGCGTCGGCCAGGGGGTGACCGGGGCGGGGCCGGGTCACCGGCACCGGGCCGGAGGCGCCGTGGCCGGGCGCGTCCCCGTACTCCCGGTCGGCCTCCAGCCGGACGAAGGCCGGCAGCAGGCGGTCGGCGGCCCACAGGTCGTTGCCGTCGGCGGCCCAGGAGTCGAAGTCGGCGCGGGTGCCCCGCACGAAGTAGCAGCCGTTGAGCGCGCTGGACCCGCCGACCACCCGGCCCCGGGGCACCGGGAAGGCCAGGTCGTCGGTGAGCCGGCCGGTGAGCTCCCAGTTGGCCGGGTGCCCCGGCACGGCCGCGCCCATCCGCGCGGCATCGGCGAGCACCTCGGGCGGGCCGCCGGGGTGGTCCGCGCCGGCCTCCAGCACCAGCACCCGGCGGCCGGCGTCGGCCAGCCGGGCGGCCAGCGGGAGGCCCGACGTCCCCCCGCCGACGACGACGACGTCCCACTCCCGCTCAGCCACGCCACTCCCCCTCAACCACGCCCGACGAGCCCCAGGAGCCCGGGCAGGTCCAGCCGGCGGACCTTGCCGGTCGAGGTGCGCGGCAGCTCGGCGACCGGGTGCAGGGTCTTGGGCCGCTTGGCCGGGGCCAGCCGCTCGCGCGCCCACGCGGCCAGCTCGGCGGGGTCCGCGGCCCCCACGTAGACGGCCACCACGCGCTGCCCCCAGTCGGGGTCGGGGACGCCGACCACCGCGCTCTCCACCACCGCGGGGTGCGCGTCGAGCACCGCCTCGACCTCGGCCGGGTAGACGTTCACCCCGCCGGAGATCACCAGGTCCTCGCGGCGGCCGTCGAGCCACACCACGCCGTCGTCGTCCACCCGGCCCAGGTCGCCGACGGTGACCCGGTCCCCCCGCCAGGCCGCGGCCGTCTTCTCCGGGGCCCGCCAGTACTCGAACCGCGCCCAGCGGGGCACCGCGCACCACAGCTGCCCGCGGACGTCGGCCTCCAGCCGCCGACCGGGGCGGGCACGCCCCACGCTGCCGGGGTGCGCCAGCCAGTCCTCGGGCGAGCAGACGGTGAACTGCGCCTCGGTGGAGCCGTAGAACTCCCACACGCTGCCCGCGGGCAGTGCGGCCAGCACCGCGCGCTTGAGCGGCTCGGGGCACGGGGCGCCGGCGTGCACCAGCCGCCGGAAGGAGGACCAGTCGACGTCGTCGCGGCCGACCAGCCGCTGCAGGTGGGTGGGCACGCAGAACGTCGTGGTCGGGCGCCCGGTGGTGATCGCCCGCGCCGCGCGGGCGGCGTCGAACGGGCCGGGCAGGAGCACCTCGCCACCGGCCAGCAGGGTGTGCACGGCGAAGCGCAGCGGCGCGGAGTGGTGCAGCGGGGAGAGCACCAGGTGCCGGTCGCCGGGGCCGAACCCCCACAGCTCGATCTCCTCGGCGGCCAGCGCCCGGGCGTCGTCCTCGGCCAGCACGCCGGACCAGACGCCCTTGCGGCGGCCCGTGGTCCCGGAGGTGTAGTGCATCGGCCGGGCCAGGGGCACGGCGGCGAGGTCGGCCTGCGCGCTCCCGGCCAGCAGCCGCTCCGGCTCGGCGCCGACGTCGAGGGCCGGGTCGGCGTCCTCGGCCAGCGCGGCGCGCTCCGCCGCGGGCAGCGCCGGGTCGAGGACCACGGGGACGACGCCGGTCCGCAGCGCCCCGAGGACGACGGCCAGCAGCGCCGGCGAGGCCGGGGCGGAGACCAGCAGCCGGTCCCCCGGGCGCAGGCCGGCGGCCGCCAGCGCTGCCGCGGCCCGCCGCTGGCCGCGCTCGCTCTCGGCCGGCCGCACCACCGTCCTCATGCCCGCCGCACCGCCGCGTCCAGGTCGCCCTCGACCCGGCCCTCGGCCAGGAGCTTGGCCAGGGTGGCGCGGGTCGACTGCGCCGCCGCCGGCCACACGGCCCGCGGGACGTCGGCGTAGACGGCCGCGACCAGCTCGTCGACGGTCCGCGGCCCGGGCGCCAGGGCCTCCAGCAGCTGCTGCTCGCGCATCGCCCGGTGCGCCCGGTAGTAGTCGAGGACCGCGCCCGGGTCCTCGGTCAGCTCCGGGCCGTGGCCGCAGTACAGCGCGCTCGGGCCGAGGTCGTGCACCCGGCGCAGCGAATCCAGGTAGGCCAGCACGTCGCCCTCGGGGTGGGTGACCACCGAGGTGCCGCGGCCCAGCACGTGGTCCCCGGCCAGCACCGCGCCGGACTCGAGCCGGAACGACAGGTGGTCGGCGCAGTGACCGGGGGTGGGGACCACGCCGATCGCCGTCCCCGCGAGGTCCAGCCGCTCCCCCGGCTCCAGCACCCGGCCGCCCGGGCCGGCCACCCGCGGGTCGGCCGCGGCCACGCGGGCGCCGAACCGGGCCCCCCACGGCAGCGCCGCCTCGGCGTGGTCGCCGTGGTGGTGCGTGACCAGGACGGCGACGCAGCGGGCGTCGCGGGCGGCGAGCGCGGCCTCGACCGCGGCCAGGTGCGCCGGGTCGTCGGGGCCGGGGTCGACGAGGACCGCCCGGCCGCTGCCCGGGGCGCCGACGACGTAGGTGTTGGTCCCGTCGAGGGTCATCGGGCCCGGGTTGGGGGCCAGCACGCGGGTGACGAGCGGCTCGAGGTCCGCCGTGCGGGGCATGGCCCCGGGTGCGGGGAGGTCCCAGGTGACGCGCGGGTCGGTCGGGGTCTGCACCCCGGCGACGGTAGCCGCGCCCGCCCGCCGACCCGCGGCGACCGGCTAGCGTGCCCGCATGAGATCTCCTGCGACCCTGCTCCGCGCCGCCGTGGCCGGAGCCGCGGCCGTCGTCCTGCTCACCGCCTGCGGCGGCTCCTCCGACGAGGAGACCGCCGCGACCGCGACCGCGACGTCGTCGGCGACCTCGTCCTCGGCCGCCCCCTCCACCTCGGAGGGCCCGGCCACCTCCCCCGACCCGGCCGCCGCCGGGTTCTGCACCGAGGTCCAGACCGTCTTCGCCGACCTCACGACGGCCTTCCAGACCGCCACCCCCGAGCAGCTGCCCACCCTGCTCGACGACGTCATCGGCGCGTTCGACACCGTCGAGGCCCCCCCGGCGATCGAGGCCGACTGGAACGCCCTCGGCGACGCGCTGCGCCAGCTGCAGTCCTCGGTGGCCGGGCTGGACCTCTCCACGCCCGAGGGCCAGCAGGCCTACACCGAGGCCGAGGCCCGGCTGAGCACGCAGGTCGTCGAGGCCCAGACCAACGTCACCGAGTACGTGCTGGCCAACTGCCAGACCGCCGCACCGACCAGCTGACCGGCTCCCCGCGCCGGACGCGCGACGGGCCCGCTCCCCGAGGGGGAGCGGGCCCGTCGTCGTGGGGGATCAGCAGCCGCCGATGCCGGCCCCGCGCGCGGCCATCCACGGCGCCGGGTCGACCGACCCGCTGTACATCGCGCCGTTCGGGTGGACCTCGAAGTGCAGGTGCGGACCGGTGGACTGCCCGCGGTTGCCGACCTCGGCGATCTGCTCGCCGGCCAGCACCCGCTCACCGGCGGAGACGAAGTAGCGGTTCACGTGGCCGTAGACGGTGACCGCGCCGTCGTCGCCGAGGATGTAGACGGCGTAGCCGAAGCCGGTCGCGGTGCCGGCCCGCCGGACCACCCCGGAGTGCGCGGCGTAGACCGGGGTGCCGATCGGGGCGGCGATGTCCACCCCGGCGTGCAGCGCGCCCCACCGGTAGCCGAAGCAGCTGGACGTGCGCCCCGAGGTCGGCCGGACGTAGGCGCCGGAGGCCGCACCGGACGACGCCGAGCCGGACGACGCGGAGGCGGTCGACCCCGAGCCGGACGCCCGGGCGCGGGCGGCGGCCGCCGCCGCGGCGGCCTCCTCGGCGGCCCGGGCGGCTGCGGCGGCCGCGGCCGCCTCCTCCGCCGCCTTCTGCGCCTGCCACTGCGCGTAGGCGTCCCGCGCGCCCTGGAGCTCGAGGAGCCGGACCTGCGCGTCCTGCAGCTGCTGGTCCAGCGCCGCCTTCTGCGCGGCGACCTGCTCGTAGGCGGCCTGCTGGCCGGCCAGCCGGCTGTCGGCCACGGCCTTGGCCTCGGCGGCGGCCTGCTCGGCCTCGGCCATCCGGTCGCGGGCCGCCCGAGCCGCGGAGTCGGCGTTGGCCTGCTGCACGCGGGCGATCTCGAGCTGGCCGAGGACGTCGAGCTGGTTGGCCGAGACGTAGTCGATCATCGCGGCCCGCTGGATGAGCTCGCCGGGGCCCTCGGCGTCGAGCAGCACCGAGGCGGTGCTGAGGACGCTGCCGTTCATGTAGCTGTCCCGCGAGAACCCCGCGATCCGGGAGAGCGCCGCATCCACGGCGGCGGCCGCCTCCTGGAGCGCGCTCGCCGTCCGCTCGGCCTCGGCCTGGGCCTGCAGGAGCGCCTCCTCCGCGGCGAGGTAGGCCGCGCCGGCGGCCTCGGCCTGCACGCCGAGGCGCTCGAGCTCGGACTCGGCCGCGGCGACCTCCGCGGCGATCCGGCCGACCTCGGCCGCGGCGGCGTCCTGCGCCGACTGCGCCGCGCCGATCTCGCCGTCGGTGGGGTTGGGCGGCGGCGCCGGTGCCGCGCCGGCCGGGCCGGCGGCGACCAGCAGGAGGGCCCCGGCCACGAGCCCGGCCAGCAGGCCCCGGGCGGCCCGGGTCCGCCCGGCGGACCGGTGGCGTCGGCGCTGCAGCATCTCGCTCGCTCCCTGGGGAAGAGGGGCGTGGCGCCCGCCGGCGTCCGGCACGGGCTCCACGACTGTCCCCTTAGTGGTCGTCACCCGCCCGGGGGACCTTGAGGGCTCAGCCCCCCTTTTCCGCCGGACCCGGGGCCCGCAGCTCCTCGGCCAGCTCGTCGAGCTCCCTCCCGCCGGCCATCAGCCGGGTGACCTCCTCGATGCTGACCTCGCCCTTCGCGAAGTCCCCGAGGCTGCGGCCGCGGCCGAGCAGGAGGAACCGGTCCCCCACGGGGTAGGCGTGGTGCGGGTTGTGCGTGATGAACACCACACCGACGCCGCGGTCCCGGGCGCCGGCGATGTGCCGCAGGACGACGCCGGCCTGCCGCACCCCGAGCGCCGAGGTCGGCTCGTCGAGGATCAGCACCCGGGCGCCGCGGTGCTCGGCCCGCGCGATCGCCACCGACTGCCGCTCGCCGCCGGAGAGGGTGCCCACCGGCTGGTCGGGGTCGCGGATGTCGATGCCCATCGCCGCCATCTCGCGCCGGGCGAGCTCCTTGGCCCGGGCGGCGTCGAACCGGCGGAACGGGCCCCAGCCGCGGGTCGGCTCGTTGCCCAGCGTGAAGTTCCGCCAGATCGACATGAGCGGGATCATCGCCAGGTCCTGGTAGACGGTGGCGATCCCGGCGTCCAGCGCCTCGCGGGGGGCGCCGAAAGCCACCGGCCGGCCCTCCAGCAGCAGCTCGCCGCGGTCCTGCCGGTGCACCCCGGCGAGGATCTTGATCAGCGTGGACTTGCCGGCGCCGTTGTCGCCGAGCACGCAGGTGACCTCCCCGGCGCGCACGGTGGTGCTCACCCCGTCGAGGGCGATGACGGTGCCGAAGGTCTTGCCGACGTCGCGCAGCTCCAGCAGCGGCGGCTCCCCGCCGCCCCCGGCCCGGTCCGGCCCGGCCGCGGTCACCGCCGGCTCGCCTCGGCGTAGCGGCGGACCGCCCGGTTGGCCAGCACGGCGAGCAGCAGCATCAGCCCCAGGAAGAAGTAGAACCAGTCGGCGTCCCAGCGCAGGTACACGATGCCCAGCTGGGTCATGCCGAAGACCAGCGCGCCGAGCGCCGCGCCCACGGCCGAGCCGAAGCCGCCGGTGAGCAGGCAGCCGCCGATGACCGCGGCCACGATGTAGATCAGCTCCTGGCCGATGCCGGTGTTGGCCTGCACCGAGGTCAGCCGCACCGCCAGCGTGGTGCCGACGAACCACGCCGCCCCCGCCGTCGTCATGAACAGCGCGATGGTGGTGCGCCGCGCGGGGACGCCGACGTTGCGGGCCGCGACCGGGTCACCGCCGGTGGCGAACACCCAGTTGCCGAAGCGGGTGCGCAGCAGCACCCAGGAGGCCAGCGCGGTGAGGATCACCCACCACAGGATCGCGACCCGGAACTCCACGCCGGCGATCTCCAGCCGGGAGGCGAAGACCCACTCCGCGCTGCCGTACCCCGCGGCCGCGCCGATGCCCGAGGCGGTCACCGTGCCGGTGAACAGCTTGGTCAGGCCCAGGTTGAGACCCTGCAGCATGAGGAAGGAGCCCAGCGTGATGATGAAGCTGGGCAGCCCGGTGCGGGTGACCAGCCAGCCGTTGAGGAAGCCGATCGCCAGGGCGACGACCAGCGCGACGGCGATGGCCACCCAGATGTTCTGGTCCAGCCGGGTGGCCACGACGCCGACCGTCAGCGCGGTCGTGCCGGTCATGACCCCGGCGGAGAGGTCGAAGTGGCCGCCGATCATCAGCAGGGCGACCGCGACCGCCATGATGCCCAGCGTCGAGGCGGGGTCCAGCCAGTTGGCCACGCCCCGCAGCGAGCGGAACTGCTCGGACTGCACCGCGAAGAAGGTGAAGACCGCCACCGCGCCGACCAGGGCGCCGAGCTCGGGCTTGACGAGCAGCCTGCGCAGCGGGCCGACGGCGGCGACCCGCTCGTCGGCCCGCGGCGGGCTCTGCGTGGCGCTGCTCAGCGGGTACCGGCCGCGGCCAGGTCGGCGATCTCGTCGACGTTCGAGGAGTCGACGATCCCCGGGCCGGTGAGCACCGGCTGCCCGCCGCCGACGGTGTTCAGGTTCTCGGCGTAGAGCTTGAGCATCACCACGGGCAGGTAGCCCTGCTCGTACTGCTGCTGGTCGACGGCGAAGGAGATGTCGCCCTCCTGGATGCCGGCGATCACGTCCTGGTTCAGGTCGAAGGTGGCGACGGCGGCGTCCGACCCGGCGTCGGCCGCGGCCTCGACCGCCACCGCCGCGACGGCCGAGTTGAGCGTGAGGACGGCGTCGACCGAGGGATCGCCCTGCAGCTGCGAGGTGATCGTCGACTGCGCGCCCTGCAGGTCGTTGATGTCCACCTGCACGGTCGTCAGCGGCCGGCCGAGGCCCTCGGCGGCGCCCGAGCAGCGCTGCTCCAGCCCGATGTTGCCCGGCTCGTGGACCACGCACAGCACGTTCTGCGCCCCGTCGGCGGCCAGCCGCTCGCCGGCGCCGCGGCCGGCGACCCGCTCGTCCTGCCCGACGTGCCCGATCGCGCCGAACTCGTCCGCGCGCTCGGCGCCGGAGTTGATCGTCACGACCGGGATGCCGGCCGCGACCGCCGCCTCGACCGAGTCCTGCAGGGCGTCGGGGTTGGCCATCGACACCACGAGGCCGTCGACCCCCTGGTTCACCGCGGCGTCGATGAGCTGCGACTGCCGCTGCGGGTCGCCGTCGCTCTGGTAGTCGACCGCCACCCCGAGGTCCTCCCCGGCGGCCTCGGCCCCGTTCTGGACGACGTCCCAGAACGCGTCCCCGGCCGAGCCGTGGGTCACCACGGCGAAGGAGAGGTCGCCGCCGTCCCCGGCCCCTCCCCCGCCGCCGCCCGACCCTCCGGCGTCGCCGCCGCCCCCGCCGGTCGTGCAGGCGGCCAGGGTCAGGGGTGCGGCCACGGCGAGGGCCAGGAGTCGGTGTCGCTTCGGGGCAGCCATGGTCGAGAGATCCTCCGCGGGACGGGGTGTGCCGACCCAGGATCATGCCCGCCCGCCCCGACCGCGCGGCGGCGGACCCGCTCGGGACCCGCCCGCCGGGCGGCCGCGGGGCATCTACGCTCCCGGGGTGGACGTTCTCGCCTCCGGGCACGAACAGGTCGTCTTCTGCTCCGACCCGGGTTCCGGCCTGCGGGCGGTCATCGCGATCTACTCCACGGCCCTCGGGCCGGCGCTGGGCGGGACCCGCTTCTACCCGTACGCGAGCGAGGAGGCCGCGGTCGCCGACGCGCTCGCGCTGTCGAAGGCCATGGCCTACAAGAACAGCCTGGCCGGGCTGGACCTCGGCGGCGGCAAGGCGGTCATCATCGGCGACCCGGCCACCGGCAAGACCGAGGCGCTGCTGCGCGCCTACGGCCGGTTCGTCGAGTCCCTGGGCGGCCGCTACCTCACCGCCTGCGACGTGGGCACCTCCAACGCCGACCTCGACGTGGTCGCCCGCGAGACGCGGTTCGCGCACGGCCGGTCGGAGGCCTACGGCGGGTGCGGCGACTCCTCGGTGCTCACCGCCTACGGCGTCTTCCAAGGCATGCGGGCCGCCGCTCAGCACCGCTGGGGCAAGCCCTCGCTGGCCGGGCGCACCGTCGCCGTGGCCGGCGTCGGCAAGGTCGGCAGCTGGCTGGTCGACCGGCTCGTGGACGACGGCGCGGACGTCGTCGTCACCGACGTGGACGCCGACGCGGTCGAGCGGGTGCTGGCCCGCCACCCGGCCGTGGACGCCGTCGGCGACACGGCCACGCTGGTGCGCACCCCGGCCGACGTCTACGCCCCCTGTGCGCTGGGCGGGGCGCTGGACGAGGAGACGGTGGCGGTGCTGGAGGCCGAGGTGATCTGCGGCGGGGCCAACAACCAGCTGGCCTCCGACGCCATCGCCGGGCGGCTGATGGACCGCGGGATCCTCTACGCACCGGACTACCTGGTCAACGCCGGCGGGGTCATCCAGGTCGAGGACGAGCGGCACGGCTTCTCCTTCGCCCGCGCCGAGGCCAAGGCCGCCGGCATCTTCGACGTGGCGCTGCGGGTGTTCCGCACCGCCGAGGAGCAGGGCGTCTCCCCGGCCGTGGCCGCCGACCGGATGGCCGAGGAGCGGATGCGCTCCGTCGGCCGGCTGGCCACCATCCGGCTGCCGCGCTGACGCCCGTCCCCCTGCTGGGGCGACCCGGGTCTCCCCCCGCGCGGGGGACAGCGGGGGGAGACCCGTGCCCGTCGCCGATCGGTGTCGTAAGCTCGGTGGAGACAGAGTCACTCAGTCGGGGTCGCCACGCGGGCCGTCCAGCCCGCACGCTGGGCTCCCGTACTCCGTAACGAGGGGGTCGAGCCGATGGGGCGCGGCCGAGCGAAGGCCAAGCAGACACGCGTGGCCCGTGAGCTCAAGTACAGCTCACCGAACACCGACCTCTCCGCGCTGCAGCGCGAGCTGGCCGGTTCACCGTCGTCGTCGTACACCGCCCCGCACCGGGCGACCGACGACGACGAGGACGACGACGAGTTCGTCGACCGCTGGGCGGACGACGACGCGGACGACGACTGGGCTGCCAGCCGTTGACCCGCGCCTGACCCGCACGGTCTGACACGACGGACACCGCGGCTCCCCCGGGAGCCGCGGTGTCCGCGTGCTGCCGCCCGCCGGCCCGCCCGGAGGCTCCCGCCGAGCTCACGAGGCCGAGGCCTCCGTGCAGGGACCCGCCGCGGGCTTGCGAGTGGTGGGGGCAGGGAGGTCCTCCAGGGGTCCTCTCTCAGCGGTATCGGCCGACCAGCCGGGCCGCGGTGTCCCCCGAGCGCTCCCCGACGGTGCCCGCCACCCAGGCCGGCACCCCGCGCCCGCCGAGCGCGGCGACGACGTCGTCGGCGACCCCGGGGGCGACCGCGGCGACCATGCCGACGCCGCAGTTGAACGCCCGCTCGGACTCCGCGCGCGGCACGCCGTGCTCCTCCATCAGCGCGACTGCGGCCGGCAGCGCCCAGGTGCCGCGGTCGAGCACCGCCTCCAGACCGTCGGGCACCACCCGGGCGGTGTTCCCGGCCAGCCCGCCGCCGGTGATGTGCGCCAGCGCGTGCACCCCGTCGACGCCGAAGCGCTCGACCAGGGCCAGGCAGTCGCGGGCGTAGATGCGGGTGGGCTCGAGCAGCTCCTCGCCCAGCGGGCGGTCCAGCCCGGCGGGGACCGCCGCGAGGTCCAGGCCCGCGCCGGCCACGACCCGGCGCACCAGCGAGTAGCCGTTGGAGTGGAAGCCCGACGAGGCCATCGCCACGACCGCGTCCCCGGCGCGGACCCGCTCCGGGCCGAGCACCGCGTCGGCCTCGACGACGCCCACGGCGGTGGCGGCGAGGTCGTAGTCGTCCGGGCCCATCAGGTCACCGTGCTCGGCGGTCTCCCCGCCGACCAGGGCCGCCCCGGCCTGCGTGCAGCCCGCGGCGATGCCGGTGACGATCGCGGCGATCCGCTCGGGCACCACGCGGCCGCAGGCCACGTAGTCCTGCAGGAACAGCGGCTCGGCGCCGCAGGCCACCAGGTCGTCGACGACCATCGCCACCAGGTCGATGCCGACGGTGTCGTGCCGGTCCAGCGCCCGCGCGAGGGCGATCTTCGTCCCGACCCCGTCGGTGGAGGAGGCCAGCAGCGGCCGGCGGTACCGGGTCGTGTCGAGGGCGAACAGCCCGGCGAAGCCGCCCAGCCCGCCCACGACCTCCGGGCGGTTGGTCCGGGCCACCGCCGTCCGCATGAGCTCGACCGCGCGCTCCCCTGCGTCGATGTCGACGCCGGAGGCCGCGTACGTGTACCGCCCTGCGCCCGCGCCGCTCACGGACGGCTCGGCCCCCACGCCGCTCACGGACGGCTCTTCCCCCACGCCGCTCAGGGACGGCGGAGGGCGTCGTCCGCCCCGCCCGGGACGGTGGCGCTGCCGGCCTGCCGGCCGGTCCAGCCGGTCACGGCGCGGCGCTCGATGCCCTCCAGCACGTGCTTGCCCAGCACCTCGCTCTCCCCGAGCGGGATGGGGTACTGGCCGGTGAAGCAGGCGGTGCACAGCCGGGTGACCGGCTGCTCGGTGGCCGCGATCAGGCCCTGCTCGGAGACGTAGGCCAGCGAGTCGGCGTTGATCGAGGCGCGGATGCCGTCGATGTCCAGGCCGTTGGCGATCAGCTCGGCCCGGCTGGCGAAGTCGATGCCGTAGAAGCACGGCCACTTGACCGGGGGCGAGGAGATGCGGACGTGCACCTCGACCGCCCCGGCCTCGCGCAGCATGCGGATCAGCGCCCGCTGGGTGTTGCCGCGCACGATGGAGTCGTCGACCACCACGAGGCGCTTGCCGCGGATGACGTCGCGCAGCGGGTTGAGCTTCAGCCGGATGCCCAGCTGCCGGATCGTCTGGCTGGGCTGGATGAAGGTGCGCCCGACGTAGGAGTTCTTGACCAGCCCCAGGCCGTAGGGGATCCCGGACGCCTCGGCGTACCCGACCGCGGCCGGCGTGCCCGACTCGGGGACCGGGATGACGAGGTCGGCCTCGGCGGGGTGCTCCCGGGCCAGCCGCCGGCCGATCTCGACGCGGGCGGCGTGCACCCCCCGGCCCCCGATCGTGGTGTCGGGGCGGGCCAGGTACACGTACTCGAAGACGCAGCCCTTGGGCTGGGCCGCCGCGAAGTGCTGGCTGCGCAGCCCGTCCTCGTCGATGGCCAGCAGCTCGCCGGGCTCGACCTCGCGGACCACGGAGGCGCCGACGATGTCCAGGGCCGCGGTCTCGCTGGCCACCACCCAGCCCCGCTCCAGCCGGCCGAGCACCAGCGGCCGCACGCCCTGCGGGTCCCGGGCGGCGTACAGCGTGGTCTCGTCCATGAAGACGAAGCTGAAGGCGCCCCGCAACTGGGGCAGGACCTCCATCGCGGCGGCCTCGACCGAGAGGTCCGGCCGCGCAGCGATCAGCGCGGTGACCAGGTCCGAGTCGGTGGTGGAGGTGAAGGCCCCGGGCACGCCGGCGTCGGCGGCCCGGCTCGCCAGCTCGGCGGTGTTGACCAGGTTGCCGTTGTGGCACAGCGCCAGGCCGGTGCCGGCGTCCGTCGTCCGGAAGGTGGGCTGGGCGTTCTCCCAGGTCGAGGACCCGGTCGTCGAGTAGCGGGTGTGCCCGACCGCCAGGTGCCCGTGCAGGCTGCTCAGCGTCGACTCGTCGAAGACCTGGCTCACCAGCCCGAGGTCCTTGTAGACGACGACCGAGGCGCCGTCGGAGACGGCGATGCCCGCGGCCTCCTGGCCGCGGTGCTGCAGGGCGTAGAGACCGAAGTAGGTCAGCTTGGCGACCTCCTCCCCCGGTGCCCAGACACCGAAGACGCCGCAGGCGTCCTGGGGTCCGGGGGACTGGGGGTCGAGGTCGTGCGTCAGCCGTCCGTCACCGCGTGGCACCCGTCGAGGGTACCGGGGCCGGACGCCGCGGCCGGGGCGGGCGAGGTGATCCGCGCCGCCCGCCCCGGCCCCGACCCCAGGAGATCGACCCCAGGAGATCGACCCCAGGAGATCGACCTCAGGAGATGTTGTCCACCTCGGCGGCCACGGTGGTGTCCTCGCCGTGCCCGGTGCGGACGACGGTGTCCCCGGGGAGGGTCATCAGCCGGGTCCGGATGGAGTCCAGGATGGTGGGCTTGTCGCTGTAGGAGCGGCCGGTGGCCCCGGGCCCGCCGCAGAACAGCGTGTCGCCGGTGAACACCGTGCCCAGGTCGGGGGCCAGCAGGCAGGTGCTGCCCGGGGAGTGGCCCGGGGTGGCCAGCGCGGTCAGCGTCGTCCCGGCCACCTCGAAGGCCTGGCCCTCGGTCAGCTCCTCGTCCGGGGCGGTGTCGGGGTGGACGACGTCCCACAGCATCCGGTCGGCGGGGTTGAACCAGATCGGCGCGCCGGTGGCCGCCCGCAGGTCGACCGCGGCGGTGATGTGGTCGTTGTGCCCGTGGGTGAGCACGATCGCGGTCACCCTCCGGCCGCCGACGGCCTCGAGGATCGGCTCGGCGCGGTGCGGGGCGTCGATGACGAGCACCTCGTCGTCGTCGCCGACCAGCCAGACGTTGTTGTCGACGTCGAAGTCCTGCCCGTCGAGGCTGAAGACGCCGCTGACGACCGTCTTCTCGATCCGCGCCGTCACTTGTCGACCACCACGACACTGCGCAGCACGTCGCCGTGGTGCATCTTCGTGAAGGCCTCCTCGACGTCGTCGAGGCCGATGGTCTCGGTGACGAAGTCCTCCAGCGGGAAGCGGCCCTGCAGGTAGAGGTCGACCAGCATCGGGAAGTCCCGGGCCGGCAGGCAGTCGCCGTACCAGGAGGACCTGACCGCCCCGCCGCGGCCGAAGACCTCGATCAGCGGCAGGGTGATCTGCATGTCGGGGGTGGGCACGCCGACCAGGACCACCCGGCCGGCCAGGTCGCGGGCGTAGAAGGCCTGCTCGAACACCGCCGGGTGGCCGACCGCGTCGATGGTCACGTCGGCGCCGAAGCCGCCGGTGGCGGCCTTGACCGCCGCGACCGCGTCGGTCTGCTTGGAGTTGACGGTGTGGGTGGCGCCGAACTTCTTCGCCCACTCCAGCTTCCGGTCGTCGATGTCGACGGCGACGATGGTGCTGGCGCCGGCCAGCCTGGCGCCGGCGATGGCGGCGTCGCCGACGCCGCCGCAGCCGAACACCGCCACGCTCTCCCCGCGGCGCACGCCGCCGGTGTTGATCGCCGCGCCGACGCCGGCCATCACGCCGCAGCCGAGCAGCCCGGCGGCGGGAGCCGGGGCGGCGGGGTCGACCTTGGTGCACTGG
>NZ_JBJGYK010000031.1:0-45045 GCF_054049955.1 Geodermatophilus sp. SYSU D00758 | reverse complement strand
CGGCGCGGGGGGGGCCGCCGCGGCGGCGGTCGGTGCCAGCGCCCCGCCCCCCCCCCCCCCCGGGGGGGGCCGCGCCCCCCCCCCCCCCCGCCCCTGCGTCGGTGCACCGCCCTGGACCCGGAGGTCTTCGCCGCGCAGTACTGGGGTCGCCGTCCCCTGCTGGTCCGCGCCGAGGAGACCGGCGGGTCCTTCGCCGACCTGCTCGACCTGGCCGCCGTCGACGAGCTGCTGTCCCGCCGCGGCCTGCGCACGCCGTTCCTGCGCATCGCGAAGGACGGCGCGGTGGTCGACACCAAGCGCTTCACCACCTCCGGCGGTGCGGGCGCCGAGGTCGCCGACCAGGTGTCCTCCGACGCGGTGCTGCGCCTGTTCGCCGAGGGCAGCACCGTCGTCCTGCAGGGGCTGCACCGCCTCTGGCCGCCGCTGATCGAGTTCGCCGACCAGCTGGCCGCCGACCTCGGGCACCCGACGCAGGTCAACGCCTACGTCACGCCGCCGTCCTCGCGAGGCTTCTCCCCGCACTACGACGTCCACGACGTCTTCGTCCTGCAGGTCGCCGGCGAGAAGCACTGGCGGATCCACGAGCCGGTGCTCGCCGACCCGCTGCGCACCCAGCCGTGGAACGAGCGGGCGGCCGACGTGGCCGCCGCGGCGGAGCGGGCGCCGGTGATCGACGCGGTGCTGCGGCCGGGTGACGCCCTCTACCTGCCCCGCGGCTACCTGCACTCGGCCGAGGCGCTCGGGCGGATCAGCGCCCACCTCACCGTCGGGGTGCACGCGGTGACCCGGTTCGCGGCCGCCGAGTCGGCCCTGGACCTCGTGCGCGCGCTGGCCGCCGACGACCCCGAGCTGCGCCGGTCCCTGCCCCTGGGCGTGGACCTGTCGGACCCGGCCGGGGTGCGCGAGGAGCTCGGCGCCGTCCTCACCGGGCTGCGCGACCGGCTGGCGCGGGTGGACCCCGACGAGGTCGCCGACCGGCTGCGGGCCCGCACCTGGGCCCAGGTGCGCCCGGAGCCGGTCGCCCCGCTGGCGCAGGCGACGGCCGCGGCGGCCCTCGGCCCGGGAACGGTGCTGCGGGTGCGGCGGCGGCTGCGGACGGCGCTGCGGGAGGCCGCCGGGGACCGGGTGACGCTGCTGTTCGGGCGCCGGTCGCTGGAGCTGCCGGCCGGCACCCGCCCGGCGCTGGCCGAGCTGCTGGCCGCCGGCGAGCTCAAGGTCGGCGACCTGCCGGGCCTGGACGCCGAGGACCAGCTGACCCTCGCCCGGCGGCTGGTGACCGAGTCGGTCGTGACCGTGCCGGACGCCACCGCGTGACCGACCCGGACTTCTGCCGGCCGGCCCGGGTCCCGGGCCGGCCGGCCGGCCGCCTGGACGCCGACCGGTGCTCGGTGCGCGCCCTCGCCCGCGGGGACTCCGGGGTGGGCACGGCCTCCCCCGCCCAGCGCTGGCTCCTGATCGAGCAGCCGGGCCCGTGGGGGGTCGACGCGCTCGCGCAGTCCCGGTTCGACCCGTCGGTGGCCCCCCGGCTGGCCCACCGGGCGCGCGAGGAGGGCGTCCGCGTGCTGCTGGTGCGCCGGCCCGGCGACCGGCTGGCCGACACCGGCCGGCGGTGGGCCTACGCCGACGGCCGGCCCGGGCGCGAGGGTCTGTGGTGGTCGGTGCGCGAGGACGACGCCGAGATCGTCGACGCGCCGTGGGACGGGTCGGCCGGCCGGCCGGCCGGGGGTCCGACCTACCTGGTGTGCGCGCACGGCGGGCACGACGCCTGCTGCGCGGTGCGGGGCAGGCCGCTGGCGCAGGCGATGCCCGCCGACGACGTCTGGGAGTGCAGCCACCTCGGCGGGTGCCGCTTCGCGGCCAACGTGCTCGTGCTGCCGCACGGCTTCTACTACGGCCAGGTGCCCGGGGACGGTGCCCCGCTGGTGGCCGCGCACGCCGCCGGCGAGGTCGCGCCGTCCTGGTTGCGCGGCCGGTCGGGTACCGCCCCGCCGGTGCAGGCCGCCCAGCAGGCGGCGCGCGCGGAGCTCGGCCTGCTCGGCGTCGACGACCTGCCGGCGCGCGAGGTGCGCCGGCTGACCCCGGCCGGGGCCGAGGAGGAGCGCTGGGTGGTCACGCTCGCCGGCCCGCACGGCGACGTGGTGGTCGAGGTGGCGAGCCGGCCCGGGCCCGAGGCGGCCCGGCTGACCTGCCGGGCCACGCACGACGCGCACCCCCGCCTGTGGTCGGCCCGGCTCACCGCCGGCCGCCCGGTCGGCTGAGGCGCCCGGTCGGCTGAGGCGCCCGGTCCGCTGAGGCTCAGCCCAGGGCGCGGCCGCGGGCGGTGAGCAGCGGGATCGCCAGCTCGGTCGCCGTGAGGGAGCCGTGGTAGGCGACCAGCCGGCTGGGGCCGGGCTCGCGCTCGGTGGCGGTGAGGGCCCAGGTCCCGCGGGCGAGGGCGACGACGTCGCCGATCCGGTCGGCCAGCGCGTCGTCCACCCGGCCGAAGACGCCGCTGGCGACGGCCTCCTCCCGGCCCACGACCCACGCCCGGTCGCCCAGCACCTGCCGCCAGCGGGCCAGCAGCTCCCCGGCGGCGCCCGGGACGGCGTGCACGTAGCGCGCCCGCGGCTCCCCCGCGAGCAGCCGCACGCCCTCGGTCAGCTCCGGGGTGGCGTCCAGGTCGAGGCGGGTCGTGGCCGGGATGTCGAGCATGCCGTGGTCGGCGGTGACCAGGAGGGCGGCGTCGGCGGGCAGGCCGTCGACCACCTGCTGCACGAGCCGGTCGACGAGGGCGAGCTGGGCCCGCCAGCTCGGCGAGTCGACGCCGCGGACGTGGCCGGTGAGGTCGAGCTCGGCGGTGTAGCCGTAGACGAGGGTGCGCGGGGCGGCGGCGAGGGCCTGGAGCACCAGCGCGCCGAGGTCCCCCGCGCCGACCGTGCCGGCGTAGCGCGCCCCCCGGTAGGCGGCGGCGGTGAGACCGGAGCCGGCGAAGGCGTAGGGCGCGACCGCGGTGACCTCCACGCCGGCGGCGGCGACCTGCTCGAACACGCTGCGCCGGGGCTGCCAGGTGCGCGGGTCGGGGTCGTCGGCCCACTGGATGTGGTTGAGGGTGCGCTCCTCCCCCGGCACGGCCGTGACGAAGCCCAGCACCCCGTGGCTGCCGGGCGGCAGGCCGGTGCCGAGGGTGGTGAGGCTGACCGGGGTGGTGCTCGGGCAGGGGGCGGCGAGGTCACCGGCGGGGGTGGCCAGCGCGGCCAGCGTCGGGGCGAGGTCGGGGTGCGCGCGCACGAGGTCGGCGCCGAGGCCGTCGACGAGCAGAACGGCGACCCTGCGGGCGCCGGCCAGCACGGCGGCCAGCCCGAGCGGGTCGGCGGGCAGGCCGTCGCGCTCGACCGGCACGCCGAGGGTGGCGGCCGCCGAGGGCAGGACGTCGGCCAGCGTCCCGGCGCCGTAGGCGGGGACGGCCAGGTCGGCCGGGAGGGTCACGGGCGGGTGGCGAGGACGTGCAGCCCGCCGGCGACGTCCCGGTAGGGCGAGCTGCCGGCGAGGGTGAGCTCGAGCCGCCGGACCGCGGCTGGGTCGGCGTCGGCGGCCGCGTCGGCGCCGACGATGTCGAGCAGGTCGGCGACGACGGAGACCCCGCGCCAGGAGCCGGGGGTCAGCCCGGCGCCGCTGACCAGGTCCAGCAGGTCCGCGGGGGTGAATCGGCGGCGCGACCGGGTGCCGCCGGGGCCCGGGCCCTCGAACAGGGCCAGGGCGTCGGTCGGGTGGCCGCCCACGGCGCGGGCCAGCACCGCCCCGGCCCGGTTGGCGACCGCGACGCTGGCGGTGCCGCCTGCCGTCAGGCTGCGGGCGATCTCGCCAAGGGTGGTCGCGGGGTCGTCGACCACCTCGAGGACGGAGTGGCACAGCGCCAGGTCGAAGCCGCCGGCGTCCGGGACCACCTCGTGCAGCAGGTCGCCGTCCCCCTGGACGCCGTGCACCCGTTCCCCGACGCCGGCGGTGCCGGCGCGCCGGGCGAGGGTGGCGAGCGCGTCGGCGCTGGGGTCGACGACGGTGACGTCGTGCCCCAGGCGGGCCAGCGGGACGGCGAAGACCCCGCTGCCGCCACCGACGTCGAGCACCCGCAGGGCGCCGCCCGTGCCGACGAGGGGGTCGAGGGCGGCCCAGACGGCGGCGGCGCGGGTGGGCAGCTGCTCGGAGGCGGGGGCGGACGGCGGCACCCGTCGAGCCTAGTGGCGGACGCCGCCGTGCACCGGACGCCGCCGTGCACCGGGCACCGCCGTGCACCGGGCACCGCCTCCACCGGGCACCGCCGGCCACCGGGCACCGCCGGCCACGGGGCACCGCCGGCCAGCGGGCACCGCCGTCCGTGGGGTGTCGTGCGGGTCAGACGGGGACGGAGTCGGCGGCGCGGCGGATGGCGGCGACGTCGATCCGGCGCATCTGCAGCATCGCCTGCGTGGCCCGCTGGGCGCGGCCGGGGTCGGGGTCGTTGAGCAGGGCCATCATCTCGCGGGGGACGACCTGCCAGGAGACGCCGAACCTGTCCTTGAGCCAGCCGCACTGGCTCTCCTCGCCGCCCTCGGTGAGCCGGGTCCAGTAGTGGTCGGCCTCCTCCTGGTCGTCGCACATGATCTGGAAGGAGACCGCCTCGGTGAAGGAGAACTGCGGACCACCGTTGAGGGCGGTGTACTCCTGGCCGTCGAGGGTGAAGGAGACCGTCAGGACGTCGCCCTCCTTCATCGGCGGTGGCATGTCGGGTCCGTAGCGCGTGACCTCGCCGATGCTCGAGTTGGGGAAGATCGAGGTGTAGTGCCGGGCGGCCTGCTCGGCCTGGCCGTCGAACCACAGGCACGGGATCTGCTTCGGCATGGTGGGTGCTCCTCCCTGGGTGTGCGGGTGCGTTCCCGGTGTGGACCGCGGGGAGCCGCAGGACTCATCGGCGCCGGTGGGGTCCGGTCGCGGTCGGCCGGGGGAGGCGGCGGTCCGCTCACCTGCTGCGTGCGGCGGGCCCGGCCCCGGGCTCACTCGCCGGTGAGGCCGTCCACCGCCTCGCGGAGCAGGTCGGCGTGGCCGTTGTGCCGCGCGTACTCCTCGATCATGTGGCAGAGGATCCAGCGCAGGCCGGGTGCGCTGCCGTCGGGCCACGTGCGCCGGGCGAGGCGGTCGAGGCCCCCGTCGGCCAGGGCCTGGCCGACGAGCGCGCGGGACCGCTCGACGGTCCCCCGCCAGGTCGCCAGCAGCTGCTCCGGGGTGTCGTCCGCGGTCAGCCGGAAGTCCCAGTCGGGGTCGGCGTCCCAGTCGACGGCGTCCCACGGGGCGTGGCGGGGCCGGCCGTGCAGCCAGCAGGAGAACCAGCCGTCCTCGGTGACCGCGAGGTGCTTGAGGAGGCTGCCGAGGGTGAGCGGCGAGACCCCGACGGTCACCCGCATACCGGCCGCATCGACCCCGCTGCACTTCCACGCCAGGGTGGCGCGCTGGTGGTCGAGGAAGCCCAGCAGGGTCTGGGCCTCGTCCCCGGTCAGCGGCGGCTCGGGCCGCCCCTGCTCGTCCACCGTGGTCATGCGGGTGGACGCTACCGCCGCCCCCGCCCGGCACGGGTCGGCCGGGACCGGCGACCCGGGTGGGGCCGGTGACCCGTGCACGACCGGCGCCCCGGGCGGGTTCAGTGGCCGGAGCTGCCCGGGCTGGAGTGCCAAAGCTTGCGCGGTGCGGTGGCGGCGCGCCGGGCGGCCGTGGCGGCGTCGTCCCCGGCCGGCCGGATGTCGGCGTAGGGCGACATCCGGAACCCGGTCGGGTGCACGAGCACCGGTTTGACCACCACCGGCCGGGACCCGCGCGAGGCCGCGGCCCCGCTGATCGCCTCCTCGGTGTACCCGCCGGGCGCGGCCATGTGCTCGGCGACCGCCTCCGTCCCGCCGGTCTCCCACGCCTCGTGCAGCGCCGGCAGCTCCCAGGCGCCCGTGGCCCGCAACGACACCCCGCGCGGACCCGTCCGGCGCAGCACCCCCCGGATGACCAGCAGCCACCCGTGGAACACCGTCGCGGCGTAGGGCCCCTGCGCGTCCTCGAAGAACGTCGCGTCGGCGCAGCCGGTGCCGTCGTCCAGGGTCACGAAGACCACCCGACGCCCGGACCGGATCGGCGGGGTCTGCGTGGCCACCTTGACCCCGGCCACCAGCACCTCCGCCCCGCTGCGGCAGCCGAGCAGCTCCCCCGCCGGCACCGCGCCCACCGCGGCGAGGAACGGCCGGTAGAAGTCCACGACGTGCCGGCTGGCGTCCAGGCCGAGCACCTCCAGCTCGGCGCGCACCAGCTCGGCGTCGGTGAACTCGGGCAACCCGCTCCCCTCGGCCCACTCCAGGCCGGGCTCCCCGGCCGCTCCCGCCTCCTCGGGCGCGTCCGCACCCGCATCGAGGCCCATGAGGTCGAGGCTGAGCTGCCCGTGCGAGCTCGCCCGCGCGCCGCTGCGGCTCCACCGGTCGAGCTCGCCGATCTGCAGCAGGAGGTCGCGGCGGGTGACCTCGCGGCGGGAGCGGGTGGGCCGCCCGGTCTCGCGGTCGCGCACGCCGAAGCCGTAGAGGGAGTCGAAGCCGCCGGCCAGCACCAGCCGCTCGACCACCGGCCGGGACACCGACGCCCGGTGCCAGAAGTCGGTGAGCGACCGGTAGGGCCGGCCGGCCACGATCCGGGCCACCTCCTCCTCGGAGATGCCCTTCACGTCGGCCAGCGACAGCCGGATGCCGTACCGCGAGGGGTCGGGCATCGACGCCGGCATCCAGGACGGCCGCGCCCGGCCGGGGACACCCTCGGGGTCGTGGGTGTCCCCGGGGTCGTCGGCGTCCGCCAGCCGCTCCACCCGGTAGGCGCCGGTGGAGGCGTTGACGTCCAGGCCCAGCACCCGCACGCCGAAGTTGCGTGCGTCGTCGAGGATCAGCCGCTTGGGGTACATGCCGGGGTCGTGGGTCAGCACCCCGGCGAGGAAGGCCGCGGTGTGGTGGGCCTTGAGCCAGGCCGACTGGTAGGTGGGCAGGGCGAACGCCGCGGCGTGCGCCTTGCAGAAGCCGAAGGACCCGAAGGCGACCAGCACCTCCCAGACCTGCTCGGCCACCTCCGGCGGGTAGCCCTCGGCCAGCACCCGGGGCATGAACCAGGCGCGTACCTCGGGGTGGGCGTCCTTCTCCCCCAGCGCCCGGCGCACCTCGTCGGCCTCGGCCAGGCTGCAGCCGGTCATCCGCGCGACGATCTGCAGCACCTGCTCGTGGAAGACCACCACCCCGGCGGTCTGCTCGAGGCAGAACGCGAGGTCGGGGTGCGGGTAGACCGGCTCCCGCCAGCCGTTCCGGGCCATGAGGAACGGGGTGACCATGTCGCTCTTCACCGGCCCGGGCCGGAACAGCGAGATGTCGATGACGATGTCCTCGAACGACTCCGGCCCGAACTTGCCGACCAGCTCCCGCTGCCCTGGGGACTCGATCTGGAACATGCCCAGCGTGCGGGTGCTCCGGATGAGCTCGAACGTCGTCGGGTCGTCGCGCGGCACCGCGTCGATGTCCACGATCTGCCCGTCGACCCGGGCCACCTCGTCGAGCGCGTGCGCGATCGCCGACTGCATCCGGATGCCGAGCAGGTCGAGCTTGAGCAGCCCGAGCTCCTCGACGTCGTCCTTGTCGAACTGGCTCATCGGGTAGCCGAGGAAGCTGTTCTCCACCGGGGTGCGGTCGAGCAGCGTGGCGTCGGAGAGCAGCACGCCGCACGGGTGCAGGGCGATGTGCCGGGGCAGCCCGTCGAGCCGGGCCACCAGGTCGAACAGCAGGTCGAGGTCGCCGGTGCCGCCGCCGCGGCGCGACCCGAGCCGGCTGGCCCGCAGCTCCGGGAGGTCCTTGAGCGCGGCGTGCACCTGGCCGGCCCGGATGTGCGGGAAGGCCTTGGCGACCGCGTCGATCTCGGCCGGCGGCAGCCCGAGCGCGGCTCCGACGTCGCGGATGGCGTGCCGCACCCGGTAGGTGTCCATCATCGAGATGCAGCTGACCCGGTGGGCACCGAAGCGCTCGATGACCGCGTCGTAGACCTCCATCCGGCGGGCGGACTCCACGTCGATGTCGACGTCGGGCAGCTGGTGGCGCAGCGGGGAGAGGAAGCGCTCCATCAGCAGCCCGTACCGGATGGGGTCGACGTCGGAGATGCCCAGCAGGTAGGTGACCAGGCTGCCGGCACCGGACCCCCGGGCCGCGGCGCGGACCCGCAGGCCCTTGATCAGGTCCACCACGTCGGCGACGGTGAGGAAGTAGGACGGGTACCCGAGGGCCTCGATGACCGAGAGCTCCTCCTCCAGCCGCACCCGCACCCGTTCGGTCGGCACCATCCCGCGCCGGCCGAGACCGGCCTCGCAGCGGGCCCGCAGGACCTGCGACGGGTCCATCCCCCGCTCGGCGGGGCCGGTGACCACGTCGAGCTCGGGGTAGCGCACGGTGCCGATGCCGAGGTCGGCCCGCACGTCGACGGCGCACTGCTCGGCCAGCCGGGCGGTGCGCTCCAGCAGCCGCAGGACGGCGTCCCGGTCGGGGCCGACGACGTCCTCGGCGACCTCGGCCATCTCCTTGCCCGACTTCAGGTAACCCTCGGCGGTGCGCCGGTCGACGTGCCGCAGGTCGAGCGGGACGAGCCGGCGGGCGGCGTCCAGGACGTCGGCGGTGGGGGCGTCGAGGGCGTCGACGTACCGGACGGCGTTGGTGAGCACCGCGGGCACGCCCTGCTCGGACGCGAAGCGCAGCACGGCCTGCGCCCGGGCCCGGTCGCCCCGGCCCCGGTGGTGCACCAGCTCGAGCACCAGGGACCCCGGCCCGAAGGCCGCCCGCCAGGCGGCCAGCCGCTCGGCGGCCACGTCGGCCCGGCCGGCGGCCAGCGCCCGGCCGACCGGGGACCCCGGGCCGAGCAGGGCGACCAGCCCAGGGGCGTGCTCGGCGGCCAGGGCCAGCGAGCTGACCGGCTCCCCCCGCGTGCCACGCAGGTGCGTCGCGCTGGTGAGGCGGCACAGCGAGCGCCAGCCCGCGCCGTCACGGGCCAGGAAGGTGACCCGGGGCAGGCGCGGGTCGACGCTGCTGCCACCGCGCACCGGCACCCGCCGGCGGCCGGGCGTGCCGGCGGGTGCGCCCGGCCGGCGGGAGCGGGCCAGCCCGGGGGCGTGCTCCTCCCCCAGCAGCGGGGCCAGGGCCGGCGGCACCGTGCCGTCCACCCCCGGGAGCACGGCGAGGTCCACCCCGAACAGCGGCCGGACGTCGGCCGCCCGGCAGGCCAGGGCGAACTTCACCGCGCCGTAGAGCCCGTCGCGGTCGGTGAGCGCCAGCGCCCGCATGCCGTGCTCGGCCGCCCGGGCGACCAGGTCGGCCGGGTGGTTCGCCCCGTACTGCATGGAGTAGCCCGAGGCGACGTGGAGGTGGACGAAGGGGTCGCCGCTCACCTCTGCTTCCGGTGCTCGGTGCCACCGACCACCCGCGGGCGGGCGAGCCGGGGGGACTCGGGCAGGGGCGTGCGCCCCAGGTGCTCCTCGACCACGGCGAGGAAGGCGCGCACGTCGCGGACCAGGTCGTCGGCCTCCCGCTCGGTCACCGCACGGGAGAGACCGGCCTCGGCCGCGGCCCGCTTGGCCGCCCCGGCGGCGAAGAAGGTGGCCCACTCCCCCAGCTCGGGCGCGACCTGGCCCAGCAGGACCCAGGCGCTGCGCGGACGGCGCCGCCCCGACTCCGGTCGGGTGCGGGCCGCCAGCACCGCGGCGGCCGCGCGCAGCGCCCCCAGGTGCGCGGTGGCGTACCGCTCGCGCGCGTCGGTGCTCGCCGCTGCCTCGGCCAGCGCCCGGGTGGCCTGGTCGAGCAACTGCGCGGCCGCCGCGGGCAGCGGCGGGGGCAGGGGCAGCTGATCGGCCATGACGCGGACCGCCCCCATCAGTCGTGCACCCGCACGAGCGACCACCGGTTGCCCCACGAGTCCCAGCTCAGGTCGTAGACCCCGGCGAAGCTCATCCGCGAACGCCCGGCCCGGACCGCCTCCACCCGCCAGACCTCCCGGGTGGCCACCAGCTCCGCGGAGGCGCCGCCCGCCTCCCCCTGCCGCCACCACGGCGCGGTCTCCACCCACGAGTCGAGCAGCTCGCCGACCTCGTAGCGCGACTGCCCGCGCCAGAACTGCACCGGCCCGAGCGGCCCGCGCTCGACCTGCACCTCCTCGCCGACCCGACCGCCGACCCCGCCCAGCACCCGGCTCATGACAGACTCCCCACCGCTCGCGACCACCCGGCCGACCCCGACCCGCCGCACCCGGTGGGGAAGATCCGGGTACGGCGGGGGGCTGGCCACTGCTCGAACAGGTGTTCGAACGAGTCGAGTACACCCGACCCCGCCGACGGCGTCAAGCCGGACGCGCCTGCGCGGGATCTCCCCGTCTGCGGCGGACGGTACGGCCGGGGTCCGACATCTCGACCGGAGCCGCGACGCCCCGTCCAGCGGGACGCACCGGCACGGCACCCACGGCGCCGATCGACGCCCGGCCGGCTCGGCTCGGCTCGTGCGGGCCGCGGAGAACCGGCAGGCCCCCGAACGTGACGGCCTCGGGTCCACGAGGTCGTGGGTGCGCGGCCACGGCCGGCACCGCCAGGCCTCCGACCCACCGGCAGCACACCGGCGGTGGACGGGGTCGCGCCCCGGGACGCGGCGCCGCTCCGGCCCCGATGGGAGGATCAGCCCATGAGCCGGCCCGACCACCCCCGGGTGGCAGCGATCGCCCGACTCCTCGCCGAGGCCGGTGCGACCGGCGAGGTGGTGGAACTCCCCGGCAGCGCCCGCACCGCGGCCGCCGCCGCCGAACAGCTCGGCGTGCCGGTCGGGGCCATCGCCAACAGCCTGGTCTTCGACGTGGCCGGCGCCCCCCTGCTCGTCCTGACCAGCGGCGCGCACCGGGTCGACGTCGGCACCGTCGCCGCGCTGCTCGGTGTCCCGGGCCTGGCGCCGGGCACCCCGGAGTTCGTCCGGCAGCACACCGGCCAGCCGATCGGCGGGGTCGCGCCCGTCGGCCACCCGGAGCCGATCGGCACGCTCGTCGACGTCGAGCTGGCCCGCCACGAGCGGGTCTGGGCCGCGGCCGGGCACCCGCGCGCGGTCTTCCCCACCACCTACGACGAGCTGCTCCGGCTCACCGGCGGCACGGCCGCCGAGGTCGGTCCCGGCCCCGTCGACCCCGCAGCGGTCCGCCCCGCAGCGGTCGACCCGGCACCGGACGCGGTGGCCCGGTGACCGGTACGACGCCCGCAGCGCGGATCACCGAGCTGCCCGCCCGCTGGCTGCGCGAGCACATGCACGAGGCCCTGGCCATCTACGGCGAGGCCATGGGCTACACGCCGTCGGTGGTCGCGGGCCGGTACGGGTACGCCGTCCAGCACACCGAGCGGCCGGGGTTCCGGGCCGTGGGTGCCTTCGTCCCCACCCCGGACGGCGACCGGCTGGTCGGCTTCGGCTACGGCTACCTGGTGGCGCCCGGCCAGTGGTGGCACGACCAGGTGCGGGCGGCCCTCGACCGGCGGACGGCGAAGCGCTGGCTGCCCGGCGCCTTCGAGGTCTGCGAGCTGCACGTGCACCCCGACCACCAGAGCCGCGGCCTGGGCCGCCGGCTGCTGCACGCGCTGCTGGCCGACCTGCCCTACCCGGCGGCCCTGCTCTCCACCCCGGACAACGACACCAAGGCCTTCCGGCTGTACCACGCCGACGGCTTCGTCGACCTGGCCCGCAACCACCACTTCCCCGGCGACGTCCGCCCCTTCGCCATCCTCGGCGCCCGCCTCCCGCTGCCTGCCCCGTCGCCGCGGCCCGACCCCCGGTGAGGCCACCCTCCCCCGCCGCTGTCGACGCCACCGTCGACGCCACCGTCGACGCCGTCGTCGTCGGCTCCGGGCACAACGGGCTGGTCGCCGCCTGCTACCTGGCCCGCGCCGGCCTCCGGGTGGAGGTGCTCGAGCGCGACGAGGTGCTCGGCGGGGCGGTCTCCACCGTCGAGCGCTGGCCCGGTGTGCGGGTCGACCGCGGGTCGAGCGCGCACGTCGTCATCCGGCAGAGCGGGATCGTCGAGGAGCTCGACCTCGCCGCGCACGGGCTCCGCTACGTCGACTGCGACCCGTGGGGGTTCGCCCCCGCCCCCTCCCCGGGAGACCCCGGGCCCGACGGCCGCCCGCTGGTCCTCTCGGTCGACCTGGACGCCACCTGCGCCTCCATCGCGACCGCGTGCGGGCCCGCCGACGCGGCCGCCTACCGGGAGTTCGTCGCGGTGTGGGGCCCGCGCGCCCGTGCCGTCGTCACCTCCTTCCGCAACCGACCCACCGCCGGCGGCCTGGCCCGCGCCTTCTGGCCGCTGGGCGCGCCGGCGGACGGCCGGCCGCGCACCGCCGGCGGCGACCTCGCCGCGGACTTCCTCGGCTCCGGGGACGCCCTCCTGGACCGCTGGTTCACCAGCGAGCGGCTCAAGGCGGCCCTGTCCTGGTTCGGCGCGCAGTCCGGCCCCCCGATGTCCGAACCGGGCACCGCGGCGATGGTCGGCTGGGTGGCGCTGCTGCACGACGTCCCGCCCGGCCACCCGGTCGGCGGCTCCGGCGGGCTGACCGCCGCGCTGCGCCGGCGCCTGGAGTCCGACGGCGGCCGCGTCGTCCTGGGGGACGGCGCGGCCCGGCTGCTGGTCCAGGACGGCCGGGTGACCGGCGTCGAGACGGTGTCGGGACGCCGGGTCGCGGCCCCGGTGGTGGTCGCCGCCTGCCACGTGCTGGCCACCCGCGACCTGGCCGGCGAGCACGCGCCCCCGGCGCTGGCCGGTGCCGCGCCGCCGCTGGGCAACGGGTTCGGCCTGGTGGTGCGGGCGCTGACCGACGCACCGCCGGCCTACCCCGGGGTCGACCCGGCGCTGGCGCAGGGCGGGCTGCAGCTGCTGTGCACCGACCGGGCGCAGCTGGCCGCGGCCCACGGCGACTGGCTGGCCGGCCGGCTGCCGCGCGAGCCGGTCGCGCTCGCGATGTGCTTCTCCGCGACCGACGGCACCCTCGCGCCCGGAGGACAGCACGTGGTCACCGTGTGGGGGCAGTGGTACCCGTACGCCCTCGCCGGCGGCGGCGACTGGGACGCCCTCGCCGAGACCGAGGCGCAGCGGCTCCTCGAGGCCGTCGACCGGTACGCCCCCGGCTTCTCCGCCTCGGTCCGGCAGCGCTACGTGCAGACCCCGCTGCTGCTCGAACGCGAGCTGTCCCTGCTGCGGGGCAACGTGATGCACGTGGAGATGGGGCTGGCCAGCATGTTCAGCCTGCGGCCGACCCCGGCCCTCGCCGGTTACCGGGTGCCGGGCCTCGGCGGGCTCTACCTCGCCGGCGCCTCGACGCACCCCGGCGGCGGGGTGTCGGGCAACTCGGGGCGGACGGCGGCCGGCCTGGTGCTCGCCGACCGCGGTCGGCTGGCCCGCGGCCGTGCCCTCGTGTCGGCGGCGGTCGGCCGCGTCCGGGGCCGGCGGTGACCGACCTCCAGGCACCCCCCGCCCGGCGGGCGCTCGCGCTGCCGTGGGCCCTGGCCGCGCTGGTGGTGCTGACCGCCATCGCCTACCCCCTGGCGGACGGCGGCACCCGGACGGCGATCAGCTGGGTCATCGTGCTGCTCGGCGCGGCGCTGTCGGTGGCCCACGCGACGGTCAGCCGGGACGCCCGCACCGGCGCGGTCGTCCTCGGCCTGGTGGCCGCGACCGCGGTCGTGTTCGAGTCGGTCGGGCTGGCCACCGGGTTCCCCTACGGCGAGTACTCCTACAGCGGCGACCTCGGCCCCACGCTGCTCGGCGTCCCGTTCCTGGTGCCGCTGGCCTGGCTCATGATGGCCTGGCCGAGCTGGCTGCTGGCCGCCCGGCTCACCCGCGACGCCCGCCCGGGGCGGCGGCGCGCGGCCCGGGTCGCCGTGGCGGCCGCGGTTTTCGCCGGCTGGGACGTCGTGCTCGACCCGCAGCTGGTCCAGGCCGGCTTCTGGACCTGGGCCCACCCCGAGCCCGGGCTGCCCGGCATCGACACCGTGCCGCTGACCAACCTGGGCGGCTGGCTGCTGGCGGGCGCGGTGCTCATGTCCCTGCTCGACCTCCTGGTCGCCGGCCGCCCGGTCCGCGCCGGCGACGGCCCGCCGCTGCTCGTGCTGGCCTGGATGACCCTCGGCGGGGCGCTGGCGCACGCCGGCTGGCTGGACCTCCCCGGCTCGGCGGCGTGGGGGGTGGTCCTCGCCGTCCCGGTGCTCGTCGCGCTGGCCGTCCAGCAGCGCCGGGCCGGGCGGCGGTGAGCGGGCGGCCGGTCCGCGTGCTGGCCGGCCTGGCGGTGGCCGGGGCCGTGCACGCGGCGGTCAACGCCGCCCTCGTCCGCCGGCCGCCGGCCCAGCCCCCGCCGGTCCGCCGTCCGGTGACGGTCGTGCTCCCGGTCCGGGACGAGGAGGCCCAGGTCGGCGGCTGCCTGGCCGCGGTGCTCGCCCAGTGCGGCGTGCCGGACCTGCGCGTGGTGGTCGTCGACGACGGCTCCACCGACCGCACCGCCGACGTGGTGCGGTCGGTGGGCGACGACCGGGTCCGCCTGGTGCGCGCCGGCCCGCTGCCGGCCGGCTGGCTGGGCAAGCCGCACGCCTGCGCGGTCGGTGCCGCGCAGGCCGGCAGGGGCGACGGGGCCGCGCCCGACGGCGGGGTCCTGGTCTTCGTCGACGCCGACGTCCGCCTGGAGCCCGACGCGGTGGCCGGCGCCGTCGCCGTCCTGGAGGCGCACGGGCTGGACCTCGTCTCGCCCTGGCCCCGGCCGGTGACCGGTGGCACCGCGGAGCGGCTCGTGCAGCCGCTGGGCCCCTGGCTGTGGGTGACGACGCTGCCGGTGCGGCTGGCCGAGCGGTCGCCCCGGCCCTCGCTGACCGCGGCCAACGGGCAGTTCCTCGTGCTCTCGCGGGCGGCCTACGAGCGGGCCGGTGGGCACGCCGCCGTCCGGGGCGAGGTGATCGAGGACGTCGCCCTCGCCCGCGCCGTCAAGCGCGCCGGCGGCCGCGCGGTGCCGGTCGACGGGTCCCGGTTGGCCTCCTGCCGGATGTACGACGGCTGGCCGGCGCTGCGCGCCGGCTACGCGAAGTCGCTCTGGGCGTCGGTGGGCGGTTCGCCGGTGGCCAGCGCGGCGACCGCGGCGGCGCTGACGGCGGTCTGGGTGCTGCCCCCGCTGGCGGCGCTGCGTGGCTCGCGGGCCGGCCTGGTGGGCTACGCGGCCGGGGTGGCCGGGCGGGCGGTGTCGGCGGCCGCGACCGGGAGCCGGGTGTGGCCGGACGTCCTGGCCCACCCGGTCTCGCTGCTGGCCTTCGACGTGCTCGTCGCCGCGTCGGTGCGGGGCCGCCGGCGCGGCACGCTGAGCTGGCGCGGCCGCCCGGTGGGCACGCCGATCCCGGCGCGGGAGACGATGACCCGGTGACCAGCGGAACCACCCGAGTGCAGTTCGACCCGGCGGAGATGGACAGCGGCGCCTTCTACCGGGTGCTCAACTCCGTCGTCGTCCCCCGACCCATCGCCTGGGTGTGCAGCCGGTCGGCCGAGGGCCGGGTGAACCTGGCCCCGCACTCCTTCTACACGGTGGCCTGCGTGTCGCCGCCGGTCGTGCAGTTCACCTCGGTCGGCCGCAAGGACACCCTGACCAACGTGGAGCAGACCGGCGAGTTCACCGTCAGCCTGACCCCCGAGCCGCTGTTCGAGCAGGTCAACGCCACCGCCACCGACTTCCCGCACGGGGTCAGCGAGGCCGAGGAGTGCGGCGTCGCGCTGGAGCCGTCCGAGCGCGTGGGCGTGCCCCGGGTGGCCGGCTCGCCGGTGACGCTGGAGTGCCGCCTGCACTCGACGCTGCGGCTCGGGGACAGCACGGTCGTCTTCGGCCGGGTGGAGCTGGTCAGCGTGTGGGAGGAGGCCGTGCACGACGGCCGGCCGCGGATCGACCGGCTGCGCCCGCTGGCCCGGCTCGGCGGCAACGAGTGGTCCACCATCGGCGAGGTCAAGGAGATCCGCCGCATCCCGCACCGCCGGTGGGCCGAGGACCCCTCGATCGGCGAACGGCTGCGCGAGAGCTGACCCCGCGTCCCTCAAGCGGGGAGGAAGGGCGCGACCTCGTCGGCGGCCTCGGTGCCGAACGCGTCGGCGAAGCGGGCGAGGAACGGCTCCCGGTGCAGGCTGTACTCCTGGGTGCCGACGACCTCCACGGCCTCGGTGGCCACCGCCGAGCCCAGCTGCGTGGCCCGCTCCAGGGAGAGCCCCCAGGTGCGCCCGGCGATGAACCCGGCGCGCAGCGCGTCCCCGCCCCCGGTGGGCTCCACCGGCTTGGTCTCGGGCACGGCCTTGACCAGGATGTCCTCGGCGCCGGCCTGGCGCACCCGGGCCCCCTCGGCCGCGCGGGTGGTGACCCAGGTGCCCACCCGGGCGAGCACCTCCTCGTCGCTCCACCCGGTCTTCTGCCGGAGCAGCGCCGCCTCGTACTCGTTGGTGAACAGCACGTCCGCGCCGTCCACGAGCGAGCGGATCATCTCCCCGTCGGCCCAGGCCAGCTGCTGGCTCGGGTCCGCGGCGAAGGGGTAGCCCCGCTCCCTGCACTCCTCGGTGTGCCGGACCATCGCGACCGGGTCGTTGGGTCCGACGACCACCAGGTCCAGCCCACCCACCCGCCGGACCACCGGCGCCAGCTCGATCGAGGAGGCCTCCGACATCGCGCCCGAGTAGAACGACGCGATCTGGTTGTTCACCGCGTCGGTGGTGCAGACGAACCGGGCCGTGTGCTTGAGCTCCGACCAGTGCACGCTGCGGGTGTCGACGCCGTGCCGGTTGAGCCAGGCCTCGTAGTCGGCGAAGTCGCTGCCGACGGCGCCCACCAGCACCGGCCGCAGGCCGAGCAGCCCGAGCCCGTAGGCCATGTTGGCGCCGGCGCCGCCCCGGTGCTGCACGAGGTCGTCGACGAGGAAGGACAGGGACACGTTCTCCAGCTGGCCCTCGACGAACTGCTCGGTGAACTTGCCGGGGAACGTCATCAGGTGGTCGGTCGCGATGGAACCGGTGACGGCGACGGGCACGGGGCGCTCCTCGGGTGGGCGGTCGGTGGCACGTCCTGCGGGGTCGGTCCGGTGAACGCGAGGTGACGGGCAAAGCGTAGGGCCCGCGCGCCCGCCGCGCCGCCCGGCCCGGGGTCAGTCGCCGAGGGCCCGGCGCAGCGCGAACCCCAGCTGGACCAGCGCGACCGCGCCCAGCAGCGTCCCCACCGCGGCGCCGGCGGTCACCACGGGGGCGACCAGGCCGGCGTCCGCGAGGCCGACCACCCCGGCCCCGCCGAGGGTGAACCCGGCCATGGCCACCCGGGTCGGCCGCTCCCAGACCGAGATCACGCCGGTCTCGCGCACCCCCGCCGCCCCGGCGCGGGCCCGCAGGTACTCGGGCAGCCAGCACAGCGCGCCGAACGCGGCGGCCAGCCAGCCCGGCGCGCCGGCGGCCCACAGGGCGGCGGCGAAGGCGGCCTCGCTGACCCGGTCGACGGTCGAGTCGAGCACGTAGCCGCGCCGCGACGCCCGGCCGCCGGCGATGGCGAGGACGCCGTCGAGCGAGTCGAGCACGGCCGACAGCCCCACGAGGAGACCGGCCGGCACCAGCCACGAGCCCCCGGCGGCGGCGGGGACGACGGCGGCCACGGCCACCGCCAGCCCGAGCGCGGTGGCGACCACCGGAGGCGTCCCGGCGACCGGCCGCGCCAGCGCGTAGGACATCGACAGCCAGCCGCGCACCAGCCGGCTGCCGTCGGCGCCGGCCCCGCCGTGCCACCGCGACCACTCGGCGAGGTACTCCTCACGGCTGAGCACGGCGGGTCCCCATGCCGGGCAGTCCACCAGGCCGGCCCGCGTCGGGGACAGTGGGGCGGTGCCCGTCGCCCGCCGAGCCCGCACCACCGCCCTCCTCACCGCCCTCCTCACCTCCGTCGTCCTCGTGTCCGGCGGCTGCTCCGGCACCGGCGGCGGGACGGCGGCCGACCCGGTGCGCGAGCCCGGCCCGGTGCTGCTCGTCCCCGGCTACGGGGGGTCCACCGCCGCGCTGAAGCCGCTGGCCGACCGCCTGGGCGCCGAGGGCCGGGACACCACCGTGGTGGCGCTGCCGGGGGACGGCACCGGCGACCTGGCCGCCTCGGCCGCGGCGCTGGCCACCGCCGTCGACGCGGCGCTGGAGCGCACCGGGGCCGCGGCCGCCGACGTCGTCGGCTACTCGGCCGGCGGGGTGGTGGCCCGGCTGTGGGTCGCCGGCGGCGGTGCGGACGTCGCCCGCCGGGTGGTCACCCTCGGCTCGCCGCACCACGGGACGACGCTGGCCGACCTGGCCGCCACCCTGGCCCCGGAGCGCTGCCCGGAGGCCTGCCGGCAGCTGGGCACCGCCAGCCCGGTCCTGGCCGGGCTCAACGCCGGCGACGAGACCCCCGCGGGCCCGGACTGGGTGTCGATCTAGACCACCGGTGACGAGACGGTCAGCCCGCCGGAGTCCGCCCGGCTCGAGGGCGCGCTGGACCTGCCGGTGCAGTCGGTGTGCGGCGACGCCCGCGTGGGCCACACCGACCTGCCCCGCGACCGGCTGGTGCAGGCCATGGTCGTCGCCCAGCTCGGCGCCGGGGACCCCGTCGCCCTCGGCCCGGACGACTGCGCCCGGCTGACCGGCTGACCCGACCGCGCGCCGCCGGGCCGCACCGGCGCGGGACCGGGCACCGCCCCTACCGGACGCCCTCCCACAGCTCCCGCTGCTGCGGCCGCGGGTCGGCGACGACCCCGCCGGGGAGGCCGAACACCTGCACCGGCCGCTGGGCCGTGTCGTACGGCGGCCAGCCCGGGTCGCCGTCCCGCACGAACGCCACCCAGGCGGCGTGCATGGCGTCGGCGAGGTCCTGCGGCGCCGCGGGCCCCGCCATGGGTTCGACGCCCTCGGCGCCCAGGGTGTCGAAGGCGAAGGCGATCTCCAGCGCGTGGCAGGCCCCGAGCCGGCCGCCGAGCTGCGGGCTCGGCCAGGCGAACTCGTAGACGAAGGTCCGCCCGCGGCCCTCCGCCCGCGCCTCGGCCAGCCGCACCGCCGGGATCCGGAAGAACCAGTCCGTGGCGACCCGGACCAGCAGGTCGCCGGGCGAGGCCGTGGGCGCGTCGGCGCGGTAGGCGGCGAGGGCGGCCTCGGCAGGCACCCCGTAGCCGGCGAGCGCCATCCGCAGCGCCTGCTCGGTGACCAGGTCGGCCACCCCGTTGGGGACGAGGAAGAGCGTGTGCTCGTCGGTGTTGCTCCCCACCAGCACGTCGACGTCCGCCCCGGCCCCGGCCGCGACCGCGGTGATCGGCAGGGCGGGGAGCACCTCGCCGTCGACGACCGGCTCGAAGACCATCCCGTTGAGGGTGATCTCGCCCCACCGCGCCGGGTCCGGGACGGTGGCCGCCTCCACGGACAGCGCCCGCTGCGCGGCCACCAGCTCGTCCACCGGCACCCCGGCCAGCGCCTCCCGGGTCGGCGGCACGCCCAGCCGCTCGGCGAGGTACCCGGCCACCCGGCGGGCGGTGGCCGGGGACAGCGCGTGGTGCCCGGCGCCGCTCTGGGCCACCGCCCGGCGGAAGAGCCCGGCCGCCCGCGGCATCGACAGCAGCGACGTCACGCTCATCGCGCCCGCGGACTCGCCGGCGATCGTGACCCGGTCCGGGTCCCCGCCGAAGGCCGCGATGTTGTCCCGGACCCACTCCAGCGCGGCGACCTGGTCCAGCAGCCCGCGGTTGGCCGGCCCGTCGTCGTCGAAGTGCAGGAAACCGTCGACGCCCAGCCGGTAGTTCACGGTCACGAGCACGACGCCGTCGCGCGCGAACGCCGTCCCGTCGTACACCGGCACCGCACCCGAGCCGTTGACGAACGCCCCGCCGTGGATCCAGACCATGACCGGCAGGCCGCCGGCCGACGGGTCCGGGGTCCAGACGTTGAGGTTGAGCACGTCCTCGCCCGGGATCACCGGCTCGGGCAGCAGCGCGTCCACGGGCACCGGGTACGGGGGCTTCGGCACGGTGGGGCCGTACCGCGTGCAGTCCCGGACCCCCTCCCAGCGGGGCGCCGGGGCGGGCGCGGCGAAGCGCAGGTCGCCGAACGGCGACGCGGCGTAGGGGATGCCCTTGAAGGCGACGACGGGACCGCTGGGGGCGCCGCGGACGACCCCGGACGTGGTGAGCACCTCGAGCTGCATGCCGGAGGTCTACCCGACCGGCGCCGGTGCCGCCGCCCGGGCGCCGCGTCGGCGGGAGGGGGTGGCCGGCCCCGCGCCGCGGTCGGGGGTCACGCACCCGCGCGCCGAGGCCGTACCAGCGGGCCCGCGCCCGGGCCGGTGCATGGCGCACCGGCGGCCGCGGGTAGCCCCGGGCCATGGCGCCCCCGATCAGCGACGCGGTCGTCGTCGACGTCCTCCGCCGCGTCGACCGGCTGACCACCCCTCTCGTGCGCCGGCTCGGCCGGCCCCCGGCGCTGCCCCGGGCCGAGCGCGACCGGTGGTGGGGCCACCGCGTCCCCCGGGTCCTCGCCGTGACCGGCGCCGCCCCGCGACTGATCGGCAAGCTCGCCGACCTGCTGCCGTTGCAGAACGCCTTCGGCGCCGCGGCGCAGTCGCTGGTCGTCGGCGGGGTGGCCGGCGAGCACGCCGTGGAGGACCCCGCCGAGCGGGTCGCCCTGCTCGCCCGCGTGCTGCTGGCCCGCGACCTCCCGGCCGACCGGGTCCGCCCGCTGCTCGCCCGCGAGAAGGGGGTCTACGCCGAGGAGGCGCTGGGCCCGCGGGACCGGCGCGCCGGGGTGCGGGGCAACCTGCGCACCCTCTGGCGGGTGGCCCGCCTGCTCGCCCGCATCGACGACGCGCTCGACGCCCGCCCCAAGGGGAAGCTGCGGCACCGGGCGCTGTCCAACCTGCCGGTCGTCGGCGTCCTGGGCGGGTACGCCGCGGAGCGGCAGGCGCTGGTCCGGGCCGCCGCGGCGGCCGCGGCGGCGCTGGAGGACCCGCGGGCGCCGGGCAGCCCCGCGGTGCAGCTCAGGAGGTGACGGGGACGGCGGCGAGGTCGGCACCCCGGGCCGCCGGGCCGGCCGTGAGGTTGGCGTGGACCTCGCGCGTCGCCGTCGACCGGTTCATGGTGATGAAGTGGATGCCGGGCACCCCCTCGGCCAGCAGCGTCCGGCACAGCTCGGTGGCCACCTCCACGCCGTAGGCGCGCACCGCGGCCTTGTCCTCGGGGCGGTCGCCGTCGAGCTCGGCGAACCGGGCCGCCAGGGGCTCCGGGAAGGCCTGGCCGGACAGCTGCACGATGCGGGCGATCTGCCGCGCGTTGGTGACCGGCATGACCCCGGCGATCACCGGGACGTCGCAGCCGCGCCCGGTGACCCGGTCGCGCAGCCGCAGGTAGTCCTCGGCCCGGAAGAACATCTGCGTGATCGCGAAGTCGGCCCCGGCCCGGCACTTGCGCACGAACATCTCGACGTCGGTCTCGAAGTCGGGCGAGCGCGGGTGGCGCTCGGGGAAGGCCGCCACCCCGACGGAGAAGTCGCCCATGGCGCGGATCAGCTCGACCAGCTCGGCGGCGTACCGCAGCCCCTGCGGGTGCGGCACCCACTCGGCCTGCGGGTCGGCGCCCGGCGGGTCGCCGCGCAGCGCGAGCAGGTTGCGGACCCCTGCCGCGGCCAGCCGGCTGACCACGTGCCGCAGCTCGGCGACGCTGTGGTCGACCGCCGTGAGGTGCGCCAGCGGGGTCATCGTCGTCTCGGTGGCGATCCGCTCGGTCACCGAGACGGTGCCCTCCCGGGTCGAGCCGCCGGCGCCGTAGGTGACCGACACGAACGACGGCTGCAGCCGCTCGAGCTGCCGCAGCGCGGTCCACAGCTGCTCGGCGCCCTCGGGCGTCTTCGGCGGGAAGAACTCGAACGACCACGTGGGCCGGCCCTCGGCGAGCAGGTCCCGCACCGTCCGCGTCACGGGTCCCGAGAATACGGAGCCGCCCGCCGCGCGGGTGCATCCGTCCCCGGCTCCCCGGGCGAAGGGAGCGCGTGAACCGCGCACCGTCCGGACCAGGAGGGCCCGTGACCCTGATCGACCACCCCCAGCCGGTCGTGCCCCACCGATCGGTCTCGGGCGATACTCGGACGGTGACGACCGGGGAGCAGCAGCTCGCGCCGAGGCCTCTGCCCCCGGCTCGGCCCGAGGACGCCGCCGAGCTCGCCCGGGTCCGGGCGGCGGTGTCGGACGCGCTGGAGGAGTTCCTCGGCCGCCAGCGCGAGACCCTGGCGGCGATGGACCCGTCGCTCACCCCGGTCATCGACGAGCTGTGCGCCCTGGCCGACGGCGGCAAGCGGCTGCGCCCCCTGTTCGCCTACTGGGGCTGGCGCGGCCTCGCCGGCGAGGGTCCCGGCGAGGACGACGCCGCCGTCCTGCGGGCCGTCGCCGCGCTGGAGTTCGTGCACGCCAGCGCCCTGGTCCACGACGACGTCATGGACGGCGCAGTGACCCGCCGGGGCCGCGCCGCCACGCACGTCGGCTTCGCCCGGCTGCACGGGGACTCCGCGCTGGCCGGGGACGGGGCGGCCTTCGGGGTGGGCGCCGCGATCCTCGTCGGCGACCTCGCCCTGGTCTGGTCCGACGAGCTGCTGCGGCGCTCGGGCATCTCCCCCGCCGCCCTGACCCGCGCCCGGACGGTGTGGGACACGATGCGCACCGAGGTGACCGCCGGCCAGTACCTCGACCTGCTGCGGGCCGCCGGCGGGCTGCCCGGTGCCCAGGGCGCGCTGACCGTGGCCCGCTACAAGAGCGCCGGCTACACCGTGCAGCGGCCGCTGCAGCTGGGGGCGGCCATCGCCGGCGCCGGGGCGCGCGCCGCCGAGGTCTACACGGCGATCGGGCTGCCGCTCGGCGAGGCGTTCCAGCTGCGCGACGACGTCCTCGGGGTGTTCGGCGACCCCTCGGTGACCGGCAAGTCCGCCGACGACGACCTGCGCGAGGGCAAGCGGACGCTGCTCATCGCCCTGGCCGAGGAGGCGGCCGACGCCGCCGGCCGCCGGCTGCTGGCCGACCTCCTGGGCAACGCCGAGGCCGGGCCCGAGGAGTTCGAGGCGCTCCGGCGGCTGATCGAGGCCACGGGCGCCCGGGCCCGGGTCGAGCAGCGGATCACCGAGCGCACCGCCCTGGCCCGCGGCGGCATCGCCGACGCCCCCGTCACCGAGCCCGCCCGCGCCGCCCTCGACGCGCTGGCCGTGGCCGCGACCAGCCGCACCGCCTGATGGTCCGCACCGTCCCCGGGCCCACCGACCGGGTCGTCGTCGTCGGCGCCGGGCTCGCCGGGCTGGCCACCGCACTGCGCCTGCGCGGCGCCGGGCGCGAGGTCACCGTCGTCGAGCGCGGGCCCGGGCCGGGCGGCCGGGCCGGCCGGGTGGAGGACCGCGGCTACGCCCTCGACACCGGGCCCTCGGTGTTCACCGGCCCCGAGGTGCTCGCCGACACCCTGGCCGCGGTGGGCGAGCACCTCCCCGACCGCCTGGAGCTCCTGCCGCTGGGGACCAGCTACCGGGCGCAGTTCGCCGACGGCTCGCACCTGGACGTGCACGCCGACCCCGACGCCTTCGCCGCCGAGGTGGAGGCGCTGTGCGGGCCGGCCGAGGCCGCCGGGCTGCGCCGCTACCTCGCCGACCTCGCCGACCTCTACCGGTTGCAGCGCGACACGTTCATCGACCGCAACCTCGACACCCCGCTGGACCTGCTCGGCCCGGAGCTCGTGCGGCTGGTCCGCCGGGGCGGCTTCGGCCGGCTGTCGCGGCACGTCGAGCGGGCCTTCACCGACGACCGGCTGCGCCGGCTGTTCAGCTTCCAGGCCCTCTACGCCGGGGTCAGCCCGTTCCGGGCGATCGCCGCGTACGCGGTCATCGCCCAGCTCGACATCGGCGCCGGCGTGCACCACCCGGTGGGCGGCATCGCCGCGGTGCCCCGGGCGCTCGCGGCCGCGGCGGCCGACGCCGGCGTCACGCTGCGCTACGACTGCGGCGTGCAGGCGCTGGAGACGCGCGGGTCGCGGGTCACCGCCGTCCGCACCGAGGACGGCGGGCGGCTGCCGGCCGACGCGGTCGTCGTCACCGTGGACGCGCCGCACCGGCTGGTGCCCGGGCTGCGCGGGCCCCGCCGGCCGGTCTACTCCCCCTCCTGCGTGGCCCTGCACGTCGGCGTGCGGGCCGAGCTGCCCGGGCAGGCGCACCACACCATCACCTTCGGCGCGGCCTGGCGCGAGGTCTTCGACGAGCTGACGCGGCTGGGCCGGCCCATGACCGACCCGAGCCTGCTGGTGAGCATGCCGTCGGCCACGGACCGGTCCCTCGCCCCCGAGGGCGGGCAGGTGCTGAGCATCGTCGCGCCGACCCCCAACCTGGACCGGCGCAGCGGCGGCAACCCCGACCTGGACTGGACGGCGCTGGCCCCCCGCTACCGCGACGAGGTGCTCGCGGTGCTGGAGGCGCGGGGCTGGACCGGGATCACCGGCGCGATCGAGGTGGAGCGCATGGACACACCGCTGACGTGGGCCGCGCAGGGCATGGCGGCCGGGACGCCGTTCGCCCTGGCGCACACCTTCGGCCAGACCGGGCCGTTCCGCCCGCCGACGCTGCCGCGCTCGGGCCCGGAGAACGTCGTGCTCGCCGGCTCGTCGGTGCAGCCGGGGGTCGGCGTCCCGATGGTGCTGATCAGCGGCCGGCTGGCCGCCGAGCGCATCACCGGCCCGGTGCAGCGCGCCGGCGCGGCCGCCCCGGCCCGGCTGGAGGGGGCCCGGTGACGCTCACCGGTCGCCCCCCGACGACCGCCGAGCAGCAGGCCCGGCTCGACGCGTCCTACCGGCACTGCGCCCGCATCGCCGCCGCGCACGGCAAGAGCTACCACCTCGCCACCCGGCTGCTCACCCGCGACCGCCGCCCGGCGGTGCACGCGCTCTACGCCGCCGCCCGGACCGCCGACGACCTCGTCGACCACCCCGGGCCCGACCCCGCGGGCGACCTGGCCGACTGGTCCCGGGCCGCCCTGGCCGAACTGGAGGCCGGCTGGTCCGACGACCCGGTGCGCCTGGCCCTGGTGCACACCTACCGCCGGTACGCCATCCCCGTCGAGCACCTCGTCGACTTCCTCGCCGCGATGACCAGCGACCTGGAGGTGACCGGCTACGCCGACATGGCCGCCCTCGACCGCTACATGTGGGGCTCGGCGGCGGTCATCGGCCTGCAGGTCCTCCCGGTGCTCGGCACCGCCCCCGGCGTGGCCCGGGAGGAGGCCGCGCCGCACGCGATCGCCCTGGGCGAGGCCTTCCAGCTCACCAACTTCCTCCGCGACGTCGCCGAGGACGTCGACCGCGGCCGGGTCTACCTGCCCGCCGACGTGATGGCCGCGCACGGCGTGACCCGGGAGCAGCTCGAGGCCAGGCGCCACGACGCCCGCTTCCGGGAGCTCATGCGCGAGATGGTGGCCATCGTGCGCCGCCGCTACGACGACGCGGCCCCGGGGACGCCGATGCTGGCGCCGGAGTCCCGGGACTGCGTGCGGGCGGCCACCGCCCTCTACGGCGGCATCCTCACCGAGATCGAGCGGGCCGACTACCGGGTGCTCGACCGCCGGGTGCGGGTGCCCAAGCCGCGCCGCCTGGCGGTGTTCGCGCGCCGGTTGACCGCCGCCCAGCTGGCCAGGGTCAGGGTGACCAGGGCGAAGCCGAACAGCAGGTCCTCGACCGGCGCGTAGGCGATCCGCGGCCCCCAGATCGTGCCCGGGTCGTAGGTCACCACGTCCAGGCCGGTGAGCACGCCGTTCATCAGCAGCTGGAAGGACACGATGATCGCGTAGGCCACCCAGAACACCGGCCGGGTGACCATGCGGGTGCGGAGCACGGCGAGGTCCACCACCAGGACGGCGACCACGGCGGCCACCGCCAGCGCGCTGTAGCTCACCGGCCGACCTCGGCTTCCTCGGCGGGGTAGCCGGCGTCCCAACCGGTCACCTTGCGCACCGCCTCCAGCGCCAGCACCGCGCACAGCGGCACGACGAGGAAGAAGAGCACCTCCTCCAGCGGGATCCCGCCCGGCAGCCGGACGCCGAGGGTGCGGGTGTCGGAGTAGTCCCAGTGCCCCTCGGCGATGGCGTACAGCACCCACACGACGAAGACCACCAGCTCCGGGACCAGCGCCAGCAGCAGCCGGCGCCAGCGGGCGTACACGCGCACCCGGAGGACCAGCTCCAGCGGCGCGGTGACCAGCAGGCAGCCGGCCAGCAGCGCCAGGTAGGTCAGGGAGCCCATGCCGCCCCCCGGTGGAGTGCCGGGGACCCGTTCTCCGCGCCCCGGCACGCCACCAGGTCAGGGCGGCGCATCAGAAGGCCAGGGCCTGGGCCCGGCGGGTCACCTCGGTGTGCCGGTCGCCGCGCAACGCCTCGACCGGGGTGCCGGGCAGCGACTCGTCGGCCCGGAACAGCCAGTCGAAGACCTCCTCGTCGGCGTACCCGCCGTCCCGCAGCACGGTGATCAGCCCGGGCAGGTGCTTGAGGACGGCGCCGTCCCGGAAGAAGTCGGCGGGGATGCGGCTGCCCCCGCTGCCCGGGACGGCGAGGACCTTGCGCTCGCGCAGCAGCTGGCGGACCCGGTTCGGCGAGACCCCCAAGAGCGCGGCGACCTCCGCGGGGGTGAGCGTCTCCATGGGGACGAGCCTAGGTCGGAGGGATCAGGTCCGGCTGCCCGCCGTGCCGCGGCTACCATTCCCGGCGGGGCCGTGACTGGCGCATGGAGGTGGGACCGACCACCGGGGAGCGGCTCGCACCACCCCGCCGGGCGCCTGGGCACCCCTCCCGAGTCGACCCTGCGCTGGAGTGCTCCCATGACCGACGTGACCGTGCCCCCCACCCCCACCGCGGCCGCCGCCAGCGCCGCCTACGCGAGCGCCCTGGAGGTCATCGGCGCGGTGGAGCCGCGGGTGGCCGAGGCCATCGGCGCCGAGCTCGCCGACCAGCGCGCCTCGCTCAAGCTGATCGCCAGCGAGAACTACGCCAGCCCCGCGGTGCTGCTCACCATGGGCAACTGGTTCAGCGACAAGTACGCCGAGGGCACCGTCGGGCACCGCTTCTACGCAGGCTGCCAGAACGTCGACACCGTGGAGGCGCTGGCCGCCGAGCACGCCCGCGAGCTCTTCGGCGCCCCCTACGCCTACGTGCAGCCGCACTCGGGCATCGACGCCAACCTCGTCGCCTTCTGGGCGGTGCTCGCCCAGCGGGTCGAGGCCCCCGCGCTGGCCGAGGCCGGGGTGCGGCACGTCAACGACCTCACCGACGCCGACTGGTCCCGGCTGCGCCACGCCCTCGGCGACCAGCGGATGCTCGGCATGTCCCTGGACGCCGGCGGCCACCTGACCCACGGCTTCCGCCCCAACATCAGCGGCAAGATGTTCGAGCAGTCCTCCTACGGGACCGACCCGGAGACCGGGCTGCTCGACTACGACGCCGTCCGCGCGCGGGCCCGGGAGTTCCGGCCGCTGATCCTCATGGCCGGCTACTCGGCCTACCCGCGCCGGGTGGACTTCGCCCGGATGCGCGAGATCGCCGACGAGGTCGGCGCCACCCTGGTCGTCGACATGGCCCACTTCGCCGGGCTGGTCGCGGGCAAGGTGTTCACCGGCGACCACGACCCCGTGCCGCACGCCCACGTCGTCACCACCACCACGCACAAGTCGCTGCGCGGGCCGCGCGGGGGCATGGTGCTGGCCCAGCCGGGGTACGCCGAGGCGGTCGACCGCGGCTGCCCGATGGTGCTCGGCGGCCCCCTGCCGCACGTCATGGCCGCCAAGGCCGTCGCGCTCGCGGAGGCCCGCCGTCCCGACTTCGCCGGCTACGCGCAGGCCGTGGCCGACAACGCGCAGGCGCTCGCCGAGGGGCTGACCCGCCGGGGCGCCCGGCTGGTCACCGGCGGCACCGACAACCACCTGGTGCTCGTCGACGTGTCCGGCTTCGGGCTGACCGGCCGGCAGGCGGAGTCGGCGCTGCTGGACGCCGGCATCGTGACCAACCGCAACGCCGTGCCGGCCGACCCCAACGGGGCCTGGTACACCTCCGGCGTCCGGCTGGGCACCCCCGCGCTGACCACCCGCGGGTTCGGCGCGGCCGAGTTCGACCGCACCGCCGAGCTCATCGTCGACGTCCTCGGCGCGACCCGGCCGACGGCCACCCGCGACGGCAGCCCGTCGAAGGCCCGGTACGCCATCGCCGACGGCGTCGCCGACCGGACCCGCACCGCGGCCGACGAGCTGCTCGCCGCCCACCCGCTCTACCCGGGCCTCGACCTGGCCTGAGCCCGGCCCGTCGAGATCGCGCGATCTCGCACGGCCCAGCACCGCACCGGTGCGAGTTCGCGCGATCTGGCACACCCCGACCCGCTCGACGGGGGTGTGCCCCGTGCCGGGTGTGACGGGTGAACCGCCACACCCGGCCGCGCCCGCGTGTACCGGCCGTGACCGGCGGCGACGCTCCTACACTCGGCCGCGTGGACACCGCCGTGACCGACCCCGTGGTCGGCCTCGTTCTCGAGGGGCGCTACCACCTCCAGGAACGGCTGGCCCGGGGCGGGATGTCCACCGTCTACGCGGCCCAGGACCTGCGCCTGCACCGCACCGTCGCGGTCAAGGTCATGGCCGAGCACCTGGCCCACGACCCGACCTTCGTCGACCGGTTCACCCGGGAGGCGCGGGCCGCCGCCATGCTCGGCCACCCCAACGTCGTCTCGGTCAGCGACCAGGGCAGCGACCAGGGGCTGGTGTTCCTCGTCATGGAGCTGGTCCGGGGGCGGACCCTCCGCGACCTGCTCCAGGCGCGCGGCCGGCTGACGGTGGCCGAGGCCTTCGCCGTCCTCGAGCCGGTGCTGGCCGGGCTGACCGCCGCGCACCGCGCCGGCATCGTGCACCGCGACATCAAGCCCGAGAACGTGCTCATCGGGGTCGACGGCGTGGTCAAGGTCGCCGACTTCGGGCTGGCCCGTGCCCTGACCGGCACCGGCCAGACCAGCCACACCGGCGGGGTGCTCATCGGCACCGTCGCCTACCTCTCCCCCGAGCAGCTCGAGCGCGGCAAGGCCGACGCGCGCAGCGACGTGTACGCCGCCGGGGTCGTCCTCTACGAGATGCTCACCGGCCACCCGCCCTACGGCGGGGACACCCCGCTGGCGGTGGCCTACCAGCACGTCCACCACGACATGCCGCCGCCCTCGGCGGAGGTGCCCGGCATCCCGTGGCAGGTCGACGAGCTGGTGACCCGCACGACCCGCCGGGAGCCCGCCGTCCGCCCGCTGGACGCCGGCGCGTTCCTCGCCGACCTCGAGGACGTCCGCAGCGACCTCGGCGTCGAGCGCATGCCGGTGCCCACCGGCCGCAGCAACGCCGGCCCGGGGACCCTGCGGCCGACCAACCGGCCCACCCGCCCCCGGCCGCGGCACCCCAGCGACCCCGGCGAGCCGCGCACCCAGGTGCTCGGCCCCGGCGGCAGCCGGCCGGGCCGCGGCTCCCGCACGAGCACGCTGCCCGGCATGGGCGCCGGCCCGACCACCGACGTCGGCGGGCGCCGGCCGGGCCCGCCGGAGCGCCCGCGACCCGGCGTCCCCCAGGCGGTGCGCCGCCGCCGCGCCCGGCTGGCCGTGGCGGTCGTGCTCCTCATGCTCGTGACGATCGGTGCCGTGGGCTGGTGGCTGGGCTCCGGCCGCTGGACGACGGTGCCCTCGCTGGCCGGCCGCGAGCAGGCGGTCGCGCTGGACCTGCTCCAGGAGGCCGGCCTCGACCCGGTCGTGGCCGAGGAGCGGTTCAGCGAGGACGTCCCGGCGGGCGTGGTCATCTCCGCCGACCCCGACGGGGGCGAGGCGATCCGCGGCACCGACGTCGAGCTGGTGGTGTCGCGGGGCCAGGAGCGCTTCGAGGTGCGCACCGGCCTCGTCGGCCTGCCGCTGGACGAGGTCCGCGCCGAGCTCGAGGACGTGCCCGTCGTCCGCACCGAGGTCCAGGACTACAGCGACGACGTGCCCGTCGGCCACGTCTCCGGGTTCGAGCCGGAGGCCGGCACGCCCCTGCAGCGGGGCCAGGACCTCACCGTCTACGTGAGCCGCGGGCCCGCGCCGGTCGCCGTCCCGGCGCTGGTCGGCCTCTCCCCGGACGAGGCCGCCGCGAACCTCGAGGCGCTGGGCTTCCGCGTCGCCCGGGACGAGGGCCGCAGCGCCGACGTCGACACCGGCGAGGTCATGGCCGTCACCCCGGTGACCGGCGAGAAGGCCCCCTACGGGAGCACCGTGACGATCACCGTCTCCGCCGGGGTGCCGCAGGTGACCGTGCCGGACGTGTCCGACCGCAGCCAGGAGGAGGCCGTCGCCATCCTGGAGCAGGCCGGCCTGGTCCCCGAGTTCCAGACCTTCATCACCGGCGACCGCGTCTACCGCCAGCGTCCCGCGGCCGGCGAGGTCGTCGACCAGGGCACGACCGTCAACCTCTTGTTGAGCTTCGGGTAGGTCCATGCACCCCCCGCCGATCGGCGCGCACATCCAGATCAGGGGCGGCCTGGCCACCGGCGGCCTGGCCTACACCGACGCGGTCGGCGCCCGGGCGGTCCAGGTCTTCGTCGGCAACCCCCGCGGCTGGCGGCTGACCGCCGGCGACCCCCGCCAGGACGCCCGCTTCGTCGAGGGCTGCGCCGAGCGCGGCGTCCCGTCGTTCATCCACACGCCGTTCCTGGTCAACGTCGGGTCCCCGTCGGAGGCGACCGTCGAGCGGTCGGTCGCCACCGTCGCGCACAACCTGGCCCGCGGCGCCGAGCTCGGCTGCCGCGGCGTGGTGGTGCACGCCGGCTCGGCGGTCGGCGAGGACCGCTACGACGACGCCCTCCGCCAGCTGCACGAGCGGCTGCTGCCGGTGCTCGAGGCCGCGCCGGAGGACGGGCCGCGGCTGCTCGTCGAGCCGACCGCCGGCGGCGGGTGCTCCCTGGCCGCCACGGTCGAGGACCTCGGCCCCTACCTCGCCGCCCTGGAGCACCACCCGCTGGTCGGCGTCTGCTTCGACACCTGCCACGCCTGGGCGGCCGGGCACGACCTGTCCGTTCCGGGCGGGATGACCGCGACCCTCGACGCGCTGGAGGCCGCGGTCGGCCCCGGGCGGCTGGGCCTGGTGCACGCCAACGACTCGCTCGACGGCTGCGGCTCCCGGCGCGACCGGCACACCACCATCGGGGCCGGCACCATCGGCGGCGGGGCCCACGGCCTCGGGCCGTTCGCCGAGCTGCTCGCCCACCGCACGACGGCCGGCGTCGCGGTGGTCGTGGAGACGCCGAGCGAGAAGGACGGCGTCCCGTGGGCCGGGCACGCCGCCGACATCGCGCTGCTGGGCTCCCTGCTGCCGTCCACGGCGGAGGACGCCGCCTGACCTGGCCGGTTGGCAGCCAGGTCAGGCTGGGCTAACTTAGGCGTGCCTTGCCTGCACCACCCGGGAGCGCCGAGCGTGTACGTGTGCATCTGCTTCGCCGTCAGCGAGCACGAACTGGCCGCAGCCATCGCCGACGGGGCCCGGACCGAGGAGGAGGTCGGCGACGCCTGCGCGGCCGGCACCGGCTGCGGCAGCTGCCTGGACCGCATCTGCGACCGGCTGCGCGCCACCGACCCGCTGCACGGGCTGCAACTCCGGGAGCCCGCCGCGTGAGGTCGGGTCCCCTCGGCGAGGCCGACCCGGCCCGGTCCCCGCGCGGCGCTCCCGCTAGCCTCGGCCGCAGCCGAGCCGAGGAGAGACCCCATGCAGGGTGACGCGCGGGTGATCGAGCTGCTCAACGAGCAGCTGACCAGCGAGCTGACCGCCATCAACCAGTACTTCCTGCACGCCAAGATGCAGGAGAACTGGGGGTACAACAGGCTCGCGGCGTACACGCGCAAGGAGTCCATCGAGGAGATGACCCACGCGGAGCGGCTCACCGACCGCATCCTCTTCCTCGAGGGCCTGCCCAACTACCAGAAGCTGCTGCCGCTGCGGATCGGCCAGACGGTCCGCGAGCAGTTCGAGTCCGACATGGCCATCGAGGTGGAGGTCCTCGCCCGGCTGCGCGAGGCGATCCCGTACTGCGAGTCGGTGGGCGACCGGGTCAGCAAGAACCTCTTCGAGTCCATCCTCGAGGACGAGGAGCACCACATCGACTACCTCGAGACCCAGTTGCACCTGCTCGACACCCTCGGCGAGCAGCTGTACCTCGCCGGCCAGGTCGAGCACCCCACCACCGGGGCCGGCGACACCGAGTAGACCGACCCCGCAGGCCCCTGGCCCCGTGCCGACAGCGGGGCCCGGGCCCGGTCGCAGCCCGGCTGCCGGCCCGTCCGCGTGCGCGGGTCAGCGGTCGAGCAGCTCCGCGAGAACCTGCGCCGCGCGCTCGACCCCGGCACGGTCCACGTCGAGGTTGGTGACCAGCCGCAGCCGGGTCGGGGCCACCTGGCTGACCAGCACGCCGCGGGCCTTGGCGGCCTCGGCCACCACGGGCGCGTTGACGCCGTCGATGCGCACGATGTTGGTCTCCACGCCCGCCGGGTCCACGCCGAGCCGCTCGGCGAGCAGCCGCGCGTGCGCGTGGTCCTCGGCCAGCCGCCCCAGGTGGTGGTCGAGGGCGTGGAGCCCCGCGGCGGCCAGCACCCCGGCCTGCCGCATGCCGCCGCCGAGCCGCTTGCGCCAGAGCCGGGCGACCGCGATGCGCTCGGCCGAGGCGACCAGCACCGAGCCGACCGGCGCACCGAGCCCCTTCGACAGGCACACCGACGCGGTGTCGGCCAGCCGCCCGTAGGCGGCCAGGTCGACCCCGGAAGCGACCGAGGCGTTCCAGATCCGCGCGCCGTCGAGGTGCACCGCCACACCGGCGCCCCGCGACCACTCCCACAGCCGCTGCAGCTCGCCCAGCGGCTGCACCAGCCCACCGCCCCGGTTGTGGGTGTTCTCGACCGCGACCGCGGCGGTGGCGGTCAGGTGCCAGTCACCGTGCGGGCGGACCTGCGCGACCAGCGCGTCGACGTCGAGCCGGCCGGTGCCGGACACGACGGTGCGGGTGGAGATGCCGAAGACCGCGGCCGCGGCGCCCATCTCGTAGGTGACCACGTGCGCGTCGGCGTCGCAGAGCACCTCCTGGCCGGGCTCGCAGACCAGGCGCATGCCGATCTGGTTGCCCATGGTCCCCGACGGCACGAACAGCGCCGCCTCGTGACCCATGAGGTCGGCGACCCGCTCCTCCAGCGCCCGGATCGACGGGTCCTCGCCGTAGACGTCGTCCCCCACGCAGGCCTCCGCCATCGCCCGGCGCATGCCGGGGGTGGGGCGGGTGACGGTGTCGGAGCGGAGGTCCACCGGGCCGGGGCCGGTGGGCTCAGCCACGCAGCATCTCGGCGACCAGGAAGGCCAGCTCCAGCGACTGCCCGGTGTTCAGCCGCGGGTCGCAGGCGGTCTCGTAGCGGCTGTTGAGGTCCTCGTCGCTGATCTCCATGGCCCCGCCGAGGCACTCGGTGACGTCCTCGCCGGTGAGCTCGACGTGGATGCCGCCGGGCCAGGTGCCCAGGGCCCGGTGGACGTCGAAGAAGCCGAGGACCTCGTCGACGATCCGGTCGAAGTGCCGGGTCTTGTAGCCGGTGGGCGACTCGTGGGTGTTGCCGTGCATCGGGTCGCACTGCCAGACGACCTGGTGTCCGCTGGCGGTGACCTTCTCCACGATCGCCGGCAGCACGTCGCGGATCTTCCCGTTGCCCATCCGGCTGATGAGGGTCAGCCGGCCGGGCACCCCGTCGGGGTCGAGCCGCTCGACGAGCTCGACGGCCTGCTCCGGCGTCGTCGTCGGGCCGATCTTGACGCCGATCGGGTTGGCGATGCGGGACATGAACTCCACGTGCGCGCCGTCGAGCTGCCGCGTGCGCTCGCCGATCCAGACGAAGTGCGCCGAGGAGGCGAAGGCCCGGCCGGCGTCGACGCGCAGCAGCGCCCGCTCGTAGTCGAGCACGAGCGCCTCGTGCGAGTTGTACAGCTCCACCCCGCGCAGGGCGGTGTCATCCACGCCGCAGGCCTTCATGAAGGCCAGCGCCCGGTCGATCTCCCGGGCGATCACCTCGTACCGCACGCCGGCCGGGGAGTTGGCGACGAAGTCCTTGTTCCAGTCGTGCACGGCGTGCAGGTCGGCCAGCCCGCCGCGGGCGTAGGCGCGGATCATGTTCATGGCCGCCGCGGCGTTGGCGTAGGCGCGGACCAGCCGGTTGGGGTCGGGGATCCGCTTCTCCAGCACCGGCTCGATCGAGTTCACCATGTCGCCGCGGTAGGACGGCAGGCCGAGGGCGTCGGTGTCCGACGAGCGGGGCTTGGCGTACTGCCCGGCCACCCGGCCGACCTTCACCACCGGCACGCTCGCGCCGTAGGTGAGGACGACGGCCATCTGCAGCAGCGTCCGCGTGGTGCTCTGCAGGTGCGCGTCGGTGTTCTCGTCGAAGGTCTCGGCGCAGTCGCCGCCCTGGAGCAGGAACGCCTTGCCCTGCGCCACCTGGGCCAGCCGGGTGCGCAGCTCGTCCACCTCGCTGGCGGCGACGATGGGCGGCACCGACGACAGCGTGGACAGCACGGTGTCGAGCGCGGCGCGGTCGGGCCACTGCGGCTGCTGGGCGGCGGGCAGGTCCCGCCACCGGTCCAGGCCGTCGACCAGCTGGGCGGGATCGCTGAGGCTCACGTCTGCCAAGGGTACGGCGGGCCCCCGGTCAGCCGAAGAAGACCTCCACCTCCGCGTACCGGTCCACGGGGACCAGCTTCAGCCGGGCGGTGGCCGCCGACAGCGGCACCCGCACGATGTCGGTGCCCCGCAGGGCGACCATGACCCCCGACTCGCCGTCGTGCACGGCGTCGATGGCGGCGAGGCCGAAGCGGGTGGCCAGCACCCGGTCGAAGTGCGAGGGCGTGCCGCCGCGCTGCAGGTGCCCGAGGACCACGGCGCGGGCCTCCCGCCCGGTGCGCTGCTCGATGAGGGAGGCCAGCCCGATCCCGATCCCGCCGAGCCGGACGTGCCCGAAGGCGTCCGTCTCCCCGGTCTGCATCGCCAGCTCCCCGCCCTTCGGGGCGGCACCCTCCGACACCACGACGATCGGCGAGAACCCCGACTCGAACCGGTGCTGGCAGTGCGTCACGACGGCGTCGACGTCGAAGGGCTGCTCGGGGATGAGCACGACGTTGGCCCCGCCGGCCATCCCGGCGTGCAGGGCGATCCACCCGGCGTGCCGGCCCATCACCTCGACGACGAGGGTGCGGTGGTGGCTGTCGCCGGTGGTGTGCAGCCGGTCGATGGCCTCCATGGCCACGCCGACGGCGGTGTCGAAGCCGAAGGTGTAGTCGGTGGCGTCGAGGTCGTTGTCGATCGTCTTGGGCACGCCGACGACCCGGACGCCGGCCTCGGCCAGCCGGGTGGCCACCCCGAGGGTGTCCTCGCCGCCGATGGGGACCAGCGCCTCGATCCCCAGCCGCTCCAGGGTGGCCAGCACCCGGTCGGCACCCCCCTCGATGGCGTAGGGGTTGGTGCGCGAGGTGCCGAGGATCGTGCCGCCGCGCGGGAGGATGCCGCGGACCGCCGCGAGGTCGAGGTCGTGCGTGTCGGCCTCCAGCACCCCGCGCCAGCCGTCCCGGAAGCCGACCACCTCGTCGCCGTGGTGGGTGACGCCCTTGCGGACCACCGCGCGGATCACCGCGTTGAGCCCGGGGCAGTCGCCGCCGCCGGTCAGGATGCCGATGCGCATGTACGTCCTCCGGGAAGGTCCGTGGCCCGAGAGCGGTTGGCTGCGGTCATGATGCCGCAGGTCCAGGTCGTACCCGTAGGACACGCGTGATCGCCGTCACCGGGAGCACGGGTGCGCTCGGGGGGCGGGTCGCCCGTCACCTCGCCGCCGCTGCCCCGGCACCGGCCCTGCGCCTGGTCGTCCGCGACCCCACCCGGGCCCCGGTGCTGCCCGGTGCCGAGGTGGTGCCGGTGCCGGGCGGCTACGCCGACGGCCCGGGGATGACCGCGGCGCTGGCCGGCGTGCACACGCTCTACCTGGTCTCGGCCGCCGAGGCGGAGGACCGGCTGCAGCAGCACCTGACCGCCGTCCGGGCCGCCGCGGACGCCGGCGTGCAGTGCGTCGTCTACACCTCCTTCCTCGGGGCCGCGCCGGACGCGGTCTTCACCCTGGCCCGCCAGCACGCCGCCACCGAGGCGGCGCTGGCGGCCACCGGGGTGCGGACGACCGTCCTGCGGCACGGCATGTACGCCGACTTCGTGCCCTTCTTCGCCACCCGGGAGGACGGCCGGGCGGTCATCGCCGCCCCCGGCGGGCAGGGGCGGGCGAGCTTCGTCTCCCGTGACGACCTGGCCGAGGTCGGCGCGGCGGCGCTGCTCGACGACTCCCCCGCCCTGGACGGCGCCGTCCTCGCGGTGACCGGCCCGCAGGCGCTGACGCTGGCCGAGGCCGCCGCCGTCCTCGCCGAGGTCACCGGGCTGCCGGCCGCGTACCGCGAGCAGACGGTCGAGGAGGCCTGGGCCACCCGCCGCCCCTCCGGGCACCCGGACTGGGAGGTCGAGGGGTGGGTGAGCAGCTACCTGGCGATCGCCGCGGGCGAGCTGGCCGAGGTCACCGACGTGGTGCCCCGGCTGACCGGGCACCCGGCGCGGACCCTCGCCGAGCACCTGCGCGCCCACCCCGAGGACTGGGCCGCCCTGCGCGGCTGACGGCGGGCCCCCGCCGCCCGCGCCGGGCGCGACCGGCCGGGCTCACCCGGCCGCGTCGGCACGGGTGTGCGGCCCCGGCGGGTCGCCGCCGGCCCGCAGCCAGGCCGCGACGCCCTCCGGGTCCCGGCGGGTCAGCTCGTCGAGCACCGCCGCGCGCCGGCGCACCGCCCGCGCGCGGTCGCGGGGCGAGGACCACCGGTCGAGCACCGCACCGGCGGCCTCCCACACGGCCACCAGCTGCGGGGTGGGCAGCGAGGGGAGGACGTCGTCCGCCGGCCCGTCGTCGTCCGCCGCGACCACGAACTCGAGCGCGGCGGCGGACCCGAGGACGAGCACCAGGACGACCAGCACGCCCCCGCCCGGCGCCAGCTGGTGCGTGCCGGCCGCGAACGGCAGCGCCAGCACCCCGACGGCACCGGCGAGCGCCGCGGCCCGCCGGGTGCGCGGCCGCACCGGGCCGACGGGCTCGGCGGTGAGGACGACCCCGGCGGCGAACAGGCCGAGCAGCGGTCCCAGGCCGAGGACCGTCCAGGTCGGGAGGAGCAGCGCACCGAGCAGGGACACCGGGACGGCGACCAGCGGGACCACGCGCCTCCCGGCCCGGGCCAGGGGTCGGCACCAGGCGGGCAGTCCGGTCGGGTCCCCCACGGTCACCTCCTCCCCCCGGTCCGGCGCCTCCCGGCGGGCCTGCCCGCTGCGCTGCCGCGCCGGCGGGTGCGCACCCGGGCCGCGACCGGCACGGCCGGCCGGGCGTCGCCTGCCAGGCTGCGGCAGCGACCGCTCACCCCGCCCGGGACGACCCGCCGGGCCGGCGCGACGGCACCGGCGGCACGCCGCGGCACGGACGGGCACCCATCAGCGCGAGCAGCCGCCGCACCGCCGGGGAGGCGGCGACGAGGACGACACCCGGGCGCAGCAGCGGCGCCAGCCCGTGGCTGTCGGCGAACGGGACCGCCCGCAGGTCGACCGCCACCGGGCCGCCCCCGACCGCCGCCAGGTACTCGAGGACGGCGGTCACCAGCCGCTCCCCGGTGGCGTCCAGGTCCCCGCGGACGACCACGACCGGCCCGGCGGGCCCGGTGCGGATCTCCGCGCTCAGCCCCTCCGACCACGGATCCCCGCCGTCCTGCGCCGGGAACCGGTGCCGGGCGGTGCGCCGTTCGGGCGCGGGAGGTGCGACCGGGTGCGAGAGGGCACGCATGCACCGGATGCTCGTCGGCAACCGGCCCGCGCGCCCAGGTGCGGCCGGGGACGTCTCCTGGTCCCGGCACCTGCCGGGTCCCGGCAGGGAACGGGCGGCGGTCACGCCCCGGGCAGGGGCGTGCGCGGCCAGTCCAGCAGCCGCGCCCCGGTGACCGCGACCTGCAGGGGGAGGTCGGCGGCAGGATCGCCCGGGCGGTGGCCGGTGAGCTCGCGCACCCGCTCCAGGCGGTAGGTGACCGCCCGCACCGACAGGTGCAGCCGCCGGGCGGTCTCGGCGGAGTTGCGCCCGGCGGCGAACCAGGTCTCCAGGGTGCGCAGCAGCGGGACCGGCCCGCCCCGTGCCGCGGTCAGCGGGCCCAGCACGGTGCCCACGAGGTCGGCGATCGCGTCCTCGTCGCGCAGCAGGACCCGGTAGACCAGCAGGTCGCGGGCGTGCGTGACGCGCTGCGGCAGGTCCAGCCGCGCCGCGACGTCGAGGGCCTCCAGCGCCTCCAGGTAGGAGCGGGCGACGCCCTGCGGGCCGGGGTGGGCGCGACCGACCCCGGCCCGCCAGGTGACCTGGCGGGTGAGCCGGGCCACGGCCGGACCGGCCCGCGCGGCCAGCTCCTCCGCCGCGGCCGCGTGCGCGGCGGGACCGGCCGCGGGCGGGACGGCGAGCACGACGGCCAGCCGGCCCTCCTTGACCGCGACCAGCGTCCCGCGGTGCGCCGCACGGGCCCGCAGGTCGTCCTCGAGCAGGGCGGCCACGGGCATGCCGGAGTCCGCGGCCCGGTCGGTGGCGGCCAGCAGCACCAGGTGGGTGCCGGCCAGCGAGAGGCCGAAGTGCTCGGCGCGCTCGACCAGCGACCCGACGTCCGAGCCGCCGCCGAGGAGGTCCTCGACGAACTCGCGGCGGAACGCCTCCTCGCGGCGCACCACCTGCCGCTGCGCCTCGCCGTGCCCCCCGGCCAGCGCGGCCAGCGCGGTGTCCGCCGCCTGCCACACCGCCTCGCCCAGGGCGACCAGCTCCGCCGTGCGGACCGGCCGGCCGCGGCCGGCGGCGACCAGCTCCGGCAGCCACGGCCACAGCCGCCGGGAGGCGGACATGTAGAGGTCCACGAGCACCGGCAGCCCGACGCCCGCGGCCGCGGCCTCCCCGCCGGCCCGCCGGCAGGCCTCCTCGTCCTCGGCGCTGAGCCGGCCGCCGGTGCGGGCCACGGCGACCAGCGCGACCAGGTAGCCCTCCAGCAGCCCCGCAGGCAGGGCGTGCTCCCGGGCGACGGCCTCGGCGATGCGGGCGGTGACGGACCCGGTCGCGTCGGCGGGTAGCGCGTCCACGCGGCGCACTCTGCCGCTCCCCCGGCAGCGCCGCCACGCCCGCCGGCGTCGTCACGTGATCGCAACGGGGCCGTCGGACCCCGGTCAGCCGCCGGCGGCCTCCATGGCCCGCCAGCGGGCCAGGTTGTACCGGGCGTCGACCAGCGCGTCGTGGCTGCCGGCCGGTTTGGGCGGCAGGGACGGCCGACCCCGGTCGTCCCAGCGCTGCCGGAGCTCTCGGGTGAACCGCGGCACCGCCCGGGGCAGCGCGGTCATGGGCCCCCACAGCTGGCACAGGGCGACGTGGTCGTAGGCGCCGAACCAGGCCCACAGCTCCACCTCCTCGCCCGGGCCGGTGAGGAAGGCGAGCAGGTCCTCGCGGATCCGCCTGCGGCTGCGCCACGCCCGGTCGGCCGGGGGCGGCAGCTGGTCGAGCACGTTGCGCCGCACCCACGGGATCGCCCGCCGCTCGTCGAACTCGGTGCTGACCGCGTAGAACTCCCGCCCGGCCTCGTCGACGACCCCGATGGACACCAGGTCGATCGTGGTGCCGTCCTCGATGAACTCGGTGTCGTAGAAGTACCGCCGCACGGCGCCCACCGTAGGTGGGCCCCTCAGGTGGCCGTGACCGGAGCCGCGGCCTCCGTCCCGTGCAGCCGGCGGGCGGCCTGCGCGCGGTGGCGGTCCAGCCAGCCCATCACCGGCGCGGCCGCCGCCCCGTGCAGCACGATCGACCCGACGACGACCAGCACCGTCACCCGCCAGAGCTGCCCGCCCCCGGGGATGTCGGCCTCGGACAGCCCGTAGGCCAGGTAGTACAGGGAGCCCACGCCGCGGATGCCGAAGGCGGCGATGACCAGCCGCTCCCGGCGCCCGGTGCCGCTCCCGGCCAGGCCCAGCCACCCGGCCAGCGGTCGCACCACGAGCAGGAAGGCCGCCGCGAGCGCCACCTCGGCCCAGCCGAGGCCGGCGAGCACCCCCCGGGCGACCGCGCCGCCGACCAGCAGCAGGACGACGACGGTGAGCACCCGCTCCAGCTGCTCGACGTGGGCGTGCAGGACCCGGTGCCGCCCGTGCCGTCGCTCGGCGGCCCGCACCGTGCAGGCGCACACGAAGACCGCGATGAACCCGTAGCCCTCGACGAGCTCGGCCACGCCGTAGGCCAGGAGCACACCGGTGAGGGCGACGAAGCCCTCGGCGCGCTCGGCCAGGCGGGCCTGTTCGGCCGGCCGGGAGAAGAACATCGCCCGCAGCACCCAGCCCACGGCCACACCCGCCGCCACGCCCGCGGCGATCCGCCACAGCAGGTCGAGGGCCACCCACTCGCCGAGCCAGCCGGAGGGGGCCAGGCCGGCGGCGGCGATCGCCACGGCGGCGTAGGTGAACGGGAACGCCAGGCCGTCGTTGAGCCCGGCCTCGGAGGTCAGCGCGAACCGGGTCTCGTCCTCGTCCTGCTCGCCGTCCCCCGGCTCGCCGACCTGGACCTCGGTGGCCAGCACGGGGTCGGTGGGCGCGAGTGCGGCGGCGAGCAGCACGGCGGCCGCCGCGCCGAGCCCCAGCAGCCAGCTCCCGAGCAGTCCCACGGCCAGCACCGACAGCGGCATGGTGACCGCCAGCAGCCGCCAGGTCGTCCCCCACCGGCGCAGCCCGACCGGCCGGTCCAGCGCCAGACCGGCGCCCATCAGGGAGACGATGACGACCAGCTCGGTCAGGTGCACCGCCACGGTCTCGTGCCGCAGCGGGTCGGGTGTCGGCAGCCCGTCGGCCAGCGCGAACGCCACGACGCCGATGCCCACGAACACCATGGGCATCGAGACCGGCGCCCGGGAGAGCACGCGCGGGAGGACGGCGGCCAGCAGCGCCGCGACCCCCGCGGCCGCGTAGACCAGGCCGGTCGGGTCCAGGCTCACCGGGGAGGACGACGGGGTCGACGGAACACGGTCCGATCGTGGGTCACCGACCCCGTCCCCGCAGGGTCAGCCCGCCAGGGACTCCGGTGCGCGCTCGGCGGACTCCTCGGCCGGCGGCATCATCCGCAGCAGCACCTCCGCCGCGCTGGCCCCGGTGGCGTCCATCGACTTCTTCACCCGGGCGCCGTAGACGTCGACGTACTCCTGCGCGGACAGGGTCATGATCTCGTACATGATCTCGTCGGTGATCGACCGCTCGACGAAGCGGTCACCGGCCAGGCCCTCGTAGCGGCTGAAGTCCAGCGGCTGCCCGAACCGCACGCACACCCGCGGCAGCCTCCGGCCGACCAGCGGCAGGGAGCGCGGCTCGTAGACCATCGCCACCGGGACGACGGGCACCCCGGTCTCGAGCGCCATGCGCGCCACGCCGGTCTTGCCGCGGAACAGCCGGCCGTCGGGCGAGCGCGTGCCCTCGGGGTAGATGCCGAGCAGCCGGCCCTCGCGCAGGAGGCGCAGCCCGGTGCGGATCGCGTTCTCCGCGGCCGAGGCGCTGGAGCGGTCGATGGGGACCTGGCCCGCGCCGGCGAAGAAGGCCCGCTGCAGGAACCCCTTCACGCCGCGACCGGTGAAGTACTCGGACTTGGCGAGGAAGGTCACCCGCCGGCGCAGCGCCAGCGGCATGAACACCCAGTCCGCGGCCGAGAGGTGGTTGCTGGCCAGGATCGCCGCCCCCGTGCGGGGGACGTGCGACGTGCCTTCGGCCCGCGGCCGGAGCACGAGCTTCACGACCGGGCCGATGGCCACGAACTTGAGGAACCAGTAGAACAACACGCCTCCCTCGGGGGCTGCCAGACTAAGGAGCCCGGCGGCAGGACGACAATCGAGCCCGTCCCGTCCGCCGGACCAGCCGTGACGTACCCGCCGGGCCCGGCCCGGACGCCGAGGAGGACCCGTGCCCGACCCCGAGGTGCAGCCCGGCGCCGAGCCCTTCTCCCACCCCGGCGGCCCGGCCGGCGAGGGCACCGGCGTGCTCCTGGTGCACGGCTTCACCGGCTCCCCGTTCAGCATGCGGCCCTGGGGCGAGCACCTGGCCGCCGAGGGCTTCGCCGTCCGCGCCCCGCTGCTACCGGGCCACGGCACCCGGTGGCAGGACTGCAACCTCAGCACCGAGGAGGACTGGGTGCAGGCGGTCTCCGCCGCCCTGGACGAGCTGGCCGGGGAGTGCGACCGCGTCGTGGTGGCCGGGCTGTCCATGGGCGGCACGCTGGCGCTCCGGCTGGCCCAGCTGCGCCCCGACGACGTCCACGGCCTGGTCCTGGTCAACCCGTCGCTGCTCACCGAGCGGCTCGACGCCAAGCTGCTGCCGCTGCTGGCCCGGGTCACGCCGAGCTGGCGGGCCATCGCCGACGACATCAAGAAGCCGGGGGTCACCGAGCGGGCCTACGGCCGGCTGCCCACCCGCGCCGTCCTGGGGCTGCGTCGGCTGTGGACGGCGACCCGCGCCGGGCTGGGCTCGGTGACCGCGCCGCTGCTGGTGTTCCGCAGCGTCACCGACCACGTGGTCGAGCCGGCGTCGGTCCGGGTGCTGCTCGCCGAGGTGGGCAGCACCGACGTCACCGAGGTCCTCCTGGAGGACAGCTACCACGTGGCCACCCTGGACAACGACGCACCGCGCATCCAGGCCGGCTCCGTGGAGTGGATCCGCGCCCGCACGCCCGCCCGCGAGGCCGGCGCGTGAGCGGGCCGCGCCGCGGCCGGGGACGGCGCGACAACGGCCTGGACGCCGCGCTGTGGTCCCCGCTGCGCGACGTCGACCCGCGGGTCGGGGAGCACCTGCTCGACGTCCTGCGCGAGGCCGGTATCGCCGCCTACCTGGAGCCCTCGGCCGACGTGGAGCCCTACACCCGCACGGTGTCGCTGCCGAGCCCGCCGACCGACCGGCTGTTCGTCGACCGGGCCCGGGTCGGCGAGGGCCGCGCCCTGGTCGACCAGCACGCCGACGAGCACGTCCCCGAGCGCACCCGGGCGCCGCGCGCGTCCCGGCCCGACGTCGACGAGGACGCCGAGTGGGCGCGCATCGTCGCCGCCTTCGAGGCCGAGCACGGCCGGACGGTGGGCGGCGAGGCCGACGCCCCGGCCCCGGTCCCGGCCGAGCCCGACCTGCTCGACCTCCCCGAGGAGCACTACGAGCCGCCGCCGCCCCCGCCGGTCCCGGCCCCCTCCCCCGCCTCCCTCTACGCGGTGCTGCTCGTGGCCGCCGGCGCCGTCCTCGTCTTCGCACCGCGGCTGGTGGGGCTGTCCGGGGACACCGGCCTCGTGCTCGGGGTGGCCGCGGTCGCCGGCGGTGCCTGGCTGCTGCTCTCCCGGATGCGCGAGCGCTCGCTGGACGACGACGGGGACGACGGCGCGGTCGTCTGACGGCCCGCGCGGGCGGGGCGGAGGGCCGGGGTCCTGCCGCTAACCTGCGGCGGGTGGAGCCCACGCAGACCCCCACACCGCACGCCACGACGGTCGCCCTGACCGGGCACCTCATGGACACCGGCGCCCTGGCCCGGGTCCTCGACGACGTGCTCGAGTACGGCGGGGACTACCGCATCGAGCAGCTGGACCTCGGTCGCCAGCACGAGGACGAGTCCCGCGCGCTGGTGCGGGTCAGCGCCGCCGACGCCGACCTGCTCGACCGCATCGTCATGCGGCTGCAGACCCACGGCGCCAACGCCGTCGACCCGGGGACGGCGACCCTGCGGCCGGCGCCCGCCGACGGCGTGTTCCCCGACGACTTCTACTCCACGACCAACCTGGACACCTCCGTGCGGCTCGACCGCGAGTGGCTGCCGGTCGACCGCGCCGAGATGGACTGCGGGCTGGTCGTGTCCGAGGAGGGCGGCCGGCCGGTGGTGCGCACCGTCCCGGTGAGCGACGTCCGCGCCGGCGAGCAGGTGGTCTGCGGGTCGCACGGCGTGCGGGTCGAGCTGCCGCCCGCGGTCGCCCGCGGGGACGAGGAGGCCTTCGGCTTCATGTCCTCGGTGGCCTCGAGCGAGAAGCCGCAGGTGGTGCTGGTGCGCCAGATCGCCGAGCGGATGCGGGAGGTCAAGGCGGCCGGGCAGAAGGTGCTGTGGGTCGGCGGGCCGGCCGTCGTCCACACCGGCGCGGCGCCGGCGATGGTGCGGCTGGTCGAGGCCGGTTACGTCGACGTCCTCTTCGCCGGCAACGCGCTGGCCACCCACGACATCGAGTCGGCGCTGTTCGGCACGTCGCTGGGCGTCGACCTGGCCAAGGGCTCGGGCGTGCCGCACGGGCACGAGCACCACATCCGGGCGATCAACACGATCCGGCGGGCCGGGTCGATCGCGGGGGCCGTGTCCTCCGGCGTCCTCACCGGCGGGGTCATGCACGCGATGGTGCGGGCCGGCAAGCCGTTCGTGCTGGTCGGGTCGGTGCGCGACGACGGCCCGCTGCCCGACGTGCACACCGACGTCCTCGAGGGTCAGCGGGCGATGCGGGCCCAGCTGCCGGGGGTCGGCTTCTGCATCATGGTCGCCACGATGCTGCACGCGATCGCGACGGGGAACATCCTCCCGGCGTCGGTGCCGCTGGTCTGCGTGGACATCAACCCGGCGACGGTGACCAAGCTGGCCGACCGCGGCAGCGCCCAGGCCATCGGCATCGTCACCGACATCGGCCTGTTCCTCGAGCAGCTGGCCCGCGAGCTGACCTGAGCGGAGGGGGGGGGGGGGGGGGGGGGGGGGGGGCGGGGCGCGGGCCCGCCCCCCCCCCCCCCCCCCGGCGGCCGGCCGGGGCGCCTGGCCGCGC
>NZ_JBJGYK010000030.1:0-47043 GCF_054049955.1 Geodermatophilus sp. SYSU D00758 | reverse complement strand
CCGGTGACGTGCAAGGACGGGGCCACCCCCACACGGCCGACACATCCCACAGCAGGACAGCAAGGCGTCGGTCAGGCGGAGAGTCAGACCACCAGGGGTGACCCCGTCCCCTCACATCCTCACTGTCCGGCCTCGTCCAGGACGTGGCACTGTCACCCGGCAAGCGCTGGGCGGTGGTCGCGCCGTCCGGCGGCGCGGGTGCGCAGCTGGTGCTCGCCCGCGCTGCCGATGACGGGCAGCGGCCGGCAGACCGGTGGCGGGGTGGCGTCCTTCCTGAGCACCACCGAGATCACCCGGACCCACGCCCGTCTCCGGGCGGCCGGCGTCCGCTTCCTCGAGTCACCGAGGCGCGAGCCGTACGGAACCGTCGCGGTCTTCGCCGACCCGTACGGCAACCGGTGGAACCTCGTCGGAGCGGCCCGGGATGGCGCCTGAGCGGCGCAGAAGAGGACGACCAGGCCCCTCACCGGGCGGGTGTCGCCCATCGAGGGAGAACGGAGGAGGAGCGGTGCAGCTGGAGCAGCGATGGCGGTGGCGCGGCCGAACGGTGGCGTGGACGCGGCGAGGCTCGGGGCCTCCGGTCGTCTTCTGCCACGGCACCCCCTGGTCGTCCGCGCTGTGGGCGCCCTTCGCGGAGGCCCTGAGCAGGGATCTCACGGTGTACCTGTGGGACATGCCGGGCTACGGTCTCTCGTCGAAGAACCCCGAGGACTCCGTCGACCTCGGCGTCCAGGGGGAGTTGTTCGCCGCGCTCCTGGCGGAGTGGCGTCTCGAGGAACCGCACGTGGTGGCGCACGACTTCGGTGGCGCGGTGTCGCTGAGAGCCCACCTGCTGCACGGACGGCCGTTCGCGTCGCTGTTCCTGCTGGACGTGGTAGCGCTCAGCCCCTGGGGATCGCCGTTCTTCGCCCTGGTGCGGGAGCACGCCGAGGTGTTCGCCCGGCTTCCGTCAGGAGTCCACGCCGGTGCCGTGCGCGCCTACGTGCAGAGCGCCAGCCACCGGGAGCTGACCGAGCGGGAGCTCGCCGAGCTGACCGCGCCGTGGACCACCCGGGACGGGCGGCCGGCGTTCTACCGCCAGATCGCCCAGGCCGACGAGCGGTTCACCGACGAGATCCGCCCGCTGCTGGGCGACGTCCGCGCTCCGGTGCACATCCTGTGGGGCGCTGAGGACACGTGGATCCCCGTCGACCGCGCGGCCGAGCTGCACCGGGCCATCCCCGGCTCGACGGTGCGGCTCCTGGAGGGCGCCGGTCACCTCGTGCACCTGGACCGCCCGGTGGCTCTGGCCGACGAGCTGCGGGCGTGGTTGGACCTCCGGGCCCTCGCTCCTCTCCCGCCGGTACCTGCCGACGACTGAGGGATGAGGCTCGCCCGCCGACTCCGGGGACAGGCCGGCTGCTGCGCCCTCAGCCCGTCGTGCTTCCGCCGGTGATGTGCAGGCGTGCGCCGGGGATGAAGGTGGCGTCCTCGGAGGCGGGGAAGGACACGGCCGCAGCGACGTCACCGGGTGTGCCGGTGCGCCCCAGCGGGACGTGGCGGCGGTAGGCCTCCAGGGCCCGGGGATCGCCGGAGTGCGTGCCGCTCGACCGGCACCCAGCCGGGGCGGCGGTGTTCACCGTGATCCCGAGCGGCGCGAGCTCACGCGCCTGCACGCGGGCCGGCCCGAGCTGGGCGGTCTCGGCTGCGACGTAGGCGGCGTTGCCCTCGGGGGCGCGATCGACCACGTCGGAACCCACGTGCACGATCCGCGGCGCCCGAGCCCGCGCGCAGGTCGGCCGGGCTGTCCCGCACCAGCAGCACCGGGCTCTTGACGAAGAAGTCCAGCTGGGCGGACACATCCGGCCAGTCGACTCCACCGCCGGGACGGTCGGTCGCGGGCCGGTGGCGTTGAGCACGAGGACGGCGATGGGCCGCAGCGCCGCCCTCACCTGCTCGACCAGCCCGGTGACCGCGATCTCGTCGGTGATGTCGGCGCGGAAGGCGGCGGCCCGTGCCGCCGTCGGCCCGGATGGCTGCCACGACCGGCTGATCGCAGGAGCAGCCACGCTCACATCACCGCATCCGGCGTTCCATCGTGGGGTTCTCGTGTCACTTGCGCCAGAACAGGTGGTGCGTCACGCCGCTCGGGCTGGGCACCACGTCGAGGTGGAAGCGGTCCAGCAGCTCGTCGGGTGAGGTCCAGAGCCGTACGCCGGAGCCGAGCCGCACGGGTGAGATCGCCACGTGCAGGGTGTCGACGAGGTCGGCGTCGAGGAACTGCCGGATGACGGTGGCCCCGCCGCCGAGTCGGACGTCCCGGCCACGGGCCGCCTCCCGCGCCTGGTCGAGGACCGTGGCCGGGTAGGCGTCGACGAAGTGGAACGTGGTGTCGGAGAGCGTGAACGACGGGCGCGGGTGGTGGGTCATCACGAACACAGGGGTGTGGAACGGCGGCTCGGCACCCCACCAGCCCTGCCACTCGTGGTCCTCCCAGGGGCCGCGCTGGGGCCCGAACTTGTTGCGGCCCATGATCTCGGCGCCGATGCCGTGCGCGAAGTCCCGGGTGAAGTAGTCGTCGAGCCCGCGGCTGCCTCCCGGGACGGCGCGGTTGGGGAAGCTCGCCGTGGCGAGGGCCCACGCCATCAGTTCACCGGGGTCGGCGTGACCGAACGGCCGCTCCAGGCTCTGGCCCTCGCCGGCACCGAAGCCGTCGCTGGAGACGGTGAAGTTCTGGACTCTGAGCAGCTGGTCCACGTGGCTCCTCCTCGCGCGGTCGGTGACAGGTGGACCGTCGCTCAGCGGGGAACTCATCGCCGCAGGGAAATGCGGTACGCAGGGGGGGACCGGGCTGCGGCCGGCGATGCCCGAGCTGCGAGCTCAGGATGCGGCCGGCGCGGCAGGAAAGACGCCGTGCCGGCCGCTGGAACCGCCCAGCCGTCCGGCCTGCCCCTCGGCCGGACCGCGTGGCAGAGGTGGCAGTCGTCGACGGCCGAAAGGCGCGCACCGGTCCGCGCCCATCGCAGCCACCGTGTCGGCGGCGGTCGCAGTCGTCCCGCGGCAGCCTGGTCGGACCCACCCTGCCCCCGCGCGGTCGAGCCGACCGCTCCGCACCGGGTGCACCGCACCCCTCACAGCCGAGCTCGGTCAGGGTGCATGCGCCGGCTGGCACCGCTGAGCACGGGGAGCAGAGCAGGGACCGCAACCGAGCGGGACCGGTGCGGCGGTCGTGCCAGCGCTGTCCCGGGCGTCGCCGGCGTGGCGAGGTCACTCTCGGCGGGCCGCCACGATGTAGGCCTCCAGCGGGAGGACCAGCGCACCGCTGGGGGAGCAGTGGCCGACCAGCCCGGTCCGTGCCTCCTCGCGGATCCGCCGGTACACGTCGGCGCTGATCCGGTCGATCAGCGGAGTGCTCTCGACCTCGGTGGTGATGTAGTCGTCGACCGACGGGGCCCGCACGGCGACCGGCACCGTGCGGACGTCGGTCACCCGCAGGCCGGCCTGCGAGAACCAGCCGGTGAACTGCTCCCGGTCGCCGAGCCGGAAGTACGTGCTGATCAGGTCGACCGCGTCCCGGCCGGCATTGCGGGCCACGGCGTCGGCGAGCGGCTGGATGGCGGTCTGCCGGTCCAGCGAGCTCCACACCTGGGCGGCGACCCGGCCCCCGGGGCGGACGAGGCGGGCCAGCTCGCCCACCGCCGCGGCCGGGTCCGGGACGAACATGAGGCCGGACTGGCAGAGGGCGACGTCGAACGAACCGTCCGGGAACGGCACGGCGACGGCGTCGCCCTGCCGCCAGTCGAGGTCGGGCCGGATCCGCCTGGCCACGGTCAGCATGGCCGCGTTGAGGTCGAGCCCGACCACGCGACCTGTCGGACCGGTGCGCTCGGCGGCCGTGCGGGCGACGATGCCGGTGCCGCAGGCGACGTCGATGACACGATCACCAGCGGCCACCTCGGCCGCGTCGAGCAGGTGCGGTGCCAGGTGGGCGAAGAGGGAGGGGACGAACGCCGCCTCGTAGGTCTCCGCTGTCTCGAGCGAGATCTGGAAGGTGTCGGTGCTGCTCATGGCCCGGAGCGTGGCCGCGGGAGCCGGGGCGCGCATGGGTCAGCTGCCCCATGTCGGAGCGCATACTGAGCCGGTGCCGGGCGGGCAGCCGGTCACCGCCGGGACGGCGGCGCTCGAGGCGGGGCGCTGGGCGGAGGCCCGCGCCGCGTTCGAGTCCGCGCTGGCCGCCGAGGATCCGGAGGGTGGCGCCCCCGAGGCCTGGGACGGGCTGGCCGAGGCCCTCTGGTGGCTCGGCGAACCGCGCACATCTCTCGGGTGCCGCGAACGGGCCTACGTGGCCTTCCGCCGATGTGGGAGGCCCGGCGCGGCGGCCTGGGCGGCGATGGAGGCCTGCGTCGGCCACCTGGTCCAGTTCGGCAACGCGGCGGCCGCATCGGGGTGGCTCGGCCGCGCGCGCAGCGTGTTCGCCGACCGCGCGCCGCCGGACCTCGAGGGCTGGCTCTGGCTGCTGGAGGCCTACCTCTGCGCCGACCACGAGACGGCATGCGCGCTGATCCGCCGGGCACTGGAGCAGGGGCGGCGACGCGGGGACGCCGACCTGGAGCTGTCCGCGCTGTCGGACCTCGGCGGCCGGCTGGTCCATGTCGGCCAGGCGGCCGAGGGGCTGGGCCTCATCGACCAGGCGATGGCCGGCGCGCTGGGTGGGGAGTGCCGGCGTCGGCAGACCGTGGTCTGGGCGGCCTGCACGATGCTCGCGGCCTGCGAGACGACCGGTGACGTCCGTCGGGCGACGGAGTGGCTGCGGGTGGTCGACGACTTCTCCGCCCGGTACGGCTGCCCGTTCCTGTACGCCACGTGCCGCACGCACTACGGCGGCCTCCTCATCGCGACGGGCCGCTGGACCGACGCCGAGCGGGAGTTGGCGGCGGCCGTCCGGATGGCCGGCGGCGCCGGGCCGCTGCCGCACGTCCTGGCACTGGCCCGGCTGGCCGGACTCCGGCTCCGCCAGGGCCGGCTGGAAGAGGCGGAGGCACTGGCGCGGGACTGCGACGACGCGCTGCTCACCGCCGAACTGCTCCTCGCCCGCGGGGAACCGGCAACCGCCGTCGCCCGGCTGCAGGGCTGCCTGGGCACCGGCGTGCCGGAGGAGACGGAGTCGGCCGTGCTCGCCCGGGTCGTCGAGGCGCAGCTCGCACTCGCCGGCGCGGACGCGGCGGCACCGGCGGTCGAGCGGCTCACCGTGCTGGGTGCCCGGCACCCGACCGGTCTCGCCGCCGCCCGAGCGAGCACCGCCGCCGGCCACGTCGCCGCGGCCCGCGGCGCCACGGACCAGGCCGCCGGCTGCTTCTCGACCGCGCTCCGGCTGCTGCGGCGGCTGGACCTGCCGTTCGACGCCGGGTGCGTCCAGCTCGCGCTGGCCCGCGTCGAGGCACGGACGGCGCCCGCCCTGGCGGTGGAGGACGCGTACGCCGCCCTGGCCACGTTCGACCGGCTGGGCGCCCGCTCGCAGGCGGACGCCGCGGCGGCCCTGCTGCGCTCCCTCGGTGCCCGCCCGCGGAGGTCGGGACGTAGCACGGAGGTGCTCACCAACCGCGAGCGGGAGGTGCTCGACCTGCTCGCTCTCGGGTTGTCCAACCCGGAGGTCGCCGCTCGGCTGTTCATCAGCCGCAAGACCGCCGCGCACCACGTCAGCAGCATCCTGGGCAAGCTCGGCGTCCGCAGCCGCGCCGAGGCCGTCGCCCTGCGCGCACGGGAACAGGTCGAGGCAGGGCGCGTTGCCCACCCCGCCGTGAGCACCTGGCAGGACCCGCCGGCCAGGTAGTCACCTCGAATCGCGCCTGGATCCGGCGGCGATGCGGCCACGGAGGTACCTGCAGTGGATGCGTACGGCAGGTGCGCCGCCCGGTGGGGGTTACGGCGCCATCTCCAGCGGGCCCGACCTCCGCGTCAACCAGGACGAAGCCGCCGACGCGTCGCTGAGCCGCGATCCGCCCGCCCTGCTTCTGGGGATGACGCCGGACCCTCACATGCGTCGACGAGGCAGCGGGATCCGAGGGCGTTGGCGATGGTGAGCCGGAACATCCCAGCTCACCCCCCGACCAGGTCGTCGAGGCCGGCCATGCGGGCGAGCACGGTGTCGGGCGGTGGGGTGGGGCAGCTCGTCGACGATGCGGCCGTCCGGCGAGGAACACGACGCGGTCAGCGTGGGCGGCGGCGACCGGGTCGTGGGTGACCATGACGATCGTCTGGCCCAGCGTGCGGGTGCTGCTGCCCGCCGGACAGCTGCGCGGGGTGGTGGTCGAGCCGGTCACCCAGGCCGAGCATCCGGACGAGCTCGGCGAGCCAGGCCGGGTCGGGCCGCTCGCCGGCGAGGGTGAGCGGCAGGGTGATGTTCTCGGCGGCGGTCAGCGCCGGGATGAGGTCGAACGCCTGGAAGACGAAGCCGAGTCGCTCGCGGCGCAGCAGGGTGCGGTCCCGCTCGGGCAACGTGGTCAGGTCGGTGTGACCGAGCACGACCTGACCGGAGTCGACGCTGTCCAGGCCGGCCAGGGCCTGCACGAGGGTCGACTTGCCTGACCCGGAGGGGCCCATGGTGGCGGTGAACTCGCCCGCCGGGATCGTCACGGAGGCGCCGTCCAAAGGGCGTGGACGGTGGCTTCGCCGCGGCCGCAGGTCTTCACCAGGTCGGGCGCGCGGGCGGCGATCGCCGGCGCGTCCTCCCGCGTCGCGGTGGCCGGGCGAGACGTCGGGGTCGGTTCTGCGGGGGCGGGCCGCGGGTGCGGTGGGAGAAGTGGGCGGGCGGGCATGGCGTCTCCTGGGACGTGAGGGGGTCGCAGCGGTCAGTGGATGCGGCGCCGGCGCGGAGAGCGGGCCTTGGCGGACTGGGCGAGCCGGTGGAGGCGGGCGTCGCGGAGGAGCTCGCTCTGGCGGGCGTGGAAGAGCTCCTCGTAGAGCGGGTTCACGGCGGGTGTCCTCTCGCGAGGTGGGGCGGTCGGGGGTGCCGGCGGCGGAAGCGTTGACGGCGCTTTCCGCCGCCGGGTGGTCAGGGCAGGACGCGGTAGCCGGCCGCCTCGATCGCGGCGGCGATGTCGGCGCGGTCCACCGGCCGCGCGGCGGTGACGGTGACGGTGCCGCTGGCCAGGTCGACGGTGACGGTCTCGACGCCGGCGACGCCAGCGATCGCGGTGGTGACCGCTTCGTGGCAGTGCTCGCAGCTCATGCCGGTGACGGCGAAGGTGGTGGCGCCGATGAACGTGCGGGGCGTGCCGGACAGCATGGGAACTCCTCGACGAGCAGGTGTGGTGCGTTCGGTGGTGAGAGTCGGTGAGCAGCTGGGTGCCTCTCCCCGGGGAAACCGCCGGGATCGGCCGGGTCAGTGACCGTGGACGCCGTGTCCGTGGCCGCTGGTGCCGGCCGTCGGCTTGCCGCCGGGAACGGCGAGCGCGGTGAGGACGAACAGCCCGGCCAGAACGGCGGCGGTGACGGTGAAGGCGCGGCCGTAGCCGTCGACGAGTCCGGTGACCGTGGCGAGGTTGCCGGCGACGGCGGTGAGCGCGGCGACGCCGAGCGCGGCGCCGACCTCGTGGCCGGTCATCATCAGCCCGCTTGCCAGGCCGGACTTCTCCGCGGGCACGTCGCTCATCGCAGCGACGGCGACGGCGACGAACATCGGGCCGACGCCGGCGCCGACGAGCAGGAACCCGGGCAGCACGTCGGCGGCGTAGGAGGTGCCGCCAGCAGCGGCGGCCAGCAACAGCACCCCACCGGCCATGACCACCAGTCCGCCGAGGATCAGCGGGCGAGCGCCGAGGTGGCCGATGACCTTGGACGCCGCGGCGGCGGCCAGGGTGATCGCGGCGGCCAGCGGCAAGAACTGCAGCCCCGCGACGAGCGGTGAGGAGCCGACGATCTCCTGCAGGTACAGCGAGGACAGGAAGATCGCGCCGACGACGGCACCGGTCACGCCGGCCATCACCGCCGAGGCCGACACCAGCGATCGCATCCGCCAGGTGGACGGCGGCACGAGCGGGTCGGCGGCGCGGCGCTCGAGCCGGGCGAACGTGGCCAGCAGCACCGCGGCGGCGGCCAGCGCGAGCCAGGTGCGCGGCGCGGCTGGCCCGGCCGAGCGGATGGCCTCGATGCCGAACACCAGCGCCAGCAGCCCGGAGACCAAGGTGACCGCGCCTGGCGCGTCGAGGCGGCGCAGCGCGGTGGGCTGGGAGGTTCCCCGGGCGACGGCGCGCAGGGTGCCGGCGACGACGGCGGCACCGATCGGGACGTTGATGAAGAAGACCGCCCGCCAGCCGAGAGCGCTGGTCAGCGCCCCCCCGAAGAGGACGCCGGCGGCGATGCCGAGGCTGCCGACGGCGCCCCACACGGCGAGCGCGGTCTGCCGCTGCTTGCCGGCGTAGGCGGTCATGATGATCGACAGTGCGGCGGGGGTGAGTAGCGCGGCGCCGGCGCCCTGCGCGGCGCGGGCCAGGACGAGGGTCAGGGGGGTCTGTGCCAGGCCGCTGACCAGCGAGGCCGTAGTGAACACGGCGACGCCGGCGAGGAAGGCGCGGCGTCGGTCGAGCAGGTCAGCGACGCGCCCGCCGAGCAGCAGCAGGCCACCGGACAGCAGCACGTAGGCGCTGATCGTCCACTGGTAGTCCGCCGCCGACAGGTGCAGCCCCTCGCTGATGGACGGCAGCGCGACGTTCACCACCGAAACATCCAGGATGACCATGAACTGGGCGGCGATCATCAGGGCGAACACCGTCCACGGCCGGCGCGGCTCGTTCCCGGCCGCCGGCGGGTGGCCGCCGACGTCGCCGGTGTGGGGCGTGGCATGGCCGGGGGCGGGACGGTGCCCGTGCGAGCGGGCCGCCGGTGCGGCGGTGGGGTGGGCCGACATGGCTCCTCCTCGAGGTGGGATCTGCGGGGCTGCCTCCACGCTCGCCGCCGCCAAGATCACTCACGCCGGGAAAACCACCGGGATCGCGATTCCCGGACGTGTCCCCGGCGGTCGGTACGGTGCCCGTCGTGCTGACCGGACGGGATGCCGAACGCGCGGCGATCGCTGCGTTGCTCGACGCCGCCCGCACCGGGACCGGTGGGGCGCTGGTGGTTCGCGGCGTGGCCGGGTCGGGCAAGTCGACGCTGCTGACCGACGCGGTCACCGCCGCCGCCGGCATGCGGGTGCTGCGCACCTCGGGGGTGGAGTCGGAGTCCCCGCTGGCGTTCGCCGCGCTGCAGCGGCTGCTGTGGCCGCTGCGCGGCGGCATCGACGCGCTGCCGGCGCCGCAGGCCGCGGCGCTGGGTGCGGCGCTGGGCGAAGCCGCCGGCGACGGCGACCGGTTCCTGGCCTTCCTCGGCACGCTGAGTCTGCTGGCCGACGCCGCCGAGCAGACACCGGTGCTGGCCGTCGTCGACGACGCCCACTGGCTCGATGACGCCTCCGCCGCCGCGCTGCTGTTCACCGCCCGCCGGTTGCAGGACGAGCGCGTGGCGCTGCTGTTCGCCGCCCGCGACGGCGACGCCCGGCGCTTCGACGCCCCCGACCTGCCCACCGTCGTCCTCGGCGGCGTGACCGGGTCCGACGCCGACGCGCTCCTGACAGCGCGCGCCGGGGTCGGCGTGGACCCGTCGGTGCGCGACCAGCTGGTGGCCGGCACCGGCGGCAATCCGCTGGCGCTGGTCGAGCTGGCCGGGGTGCTCACCGGCGAGCAGCTGGCCGGACGGGTGCCGCTGCCGAGCACGTTGCCGCTGACCGGCGGGGTCGAGCGGGCTTTCGGCGAGCGCTATCGCCGCCTCGACGAGCCCGCGCAGCGGTTTCTGCTGGTCGCCGCGGCCGACGACACCGCCCGGCTGACCGTCATCCGCGACGCCGCCGACCGGCTCGCCGCCCACGATGCGGCGCTGGACGCCGTCGAGCGGTCCGGGCTGCTGCGCATCGACGGCGACACCGTCGCCCTCTACCACCCGCTGGTGCGCTCGGCGGTCTACCGGGCCGCGACCAGCGCGCAGCGGCGCGCCGCCCATCGCGCGCTCGCCGCCGTGCTCACCGGCGACGCCGACCGGCGGGCCTGGCACTTGGCCGCCGCCGCCGACCGGCCCGACGAGACCGTCGTCAGCGCCCTCGACGGCGTCGCCGAACGGGCCGCGGCCCGGGGCGGGCACGAGGCGGCGGCCGCCGCCTGGGCCCGCGCTGCCGAACTCACCCCCGGCGGCGGCGACCGCGGCCGGCGGCTGTACCGGGCCGCGTCCTCGGCATGGCTGGGCGCGCACCCGTCCCGGGCGGCCGCGCTGGCGCAGGCCGCCGCGGCCGACATCGGCGAGCCGGTGCTCCGCGCGCGGCTGCTCGTGCTGCAGGGGCAGATCGAGTGGAACACCCGCTCGCTGCACGACGGCTACGACCTCATCCTGCAGGCCGCCGAGGTCGCCGCCGGGGCCGACGACGCGCTGGCCCGGCAGCTGGCCATGCTGTGCGCGTCGCTGTCGGGATTCGGCGCCCGGTCGCCGCGGACGTTCGACCCGGTCGCGCTGGTACCCCAGCCCCCGCCGGACGCGCCGACCGCGGCGCGGGTGGCGTTCGACCTGATGCACGGGTTCCGCGCGCTCGGCCGCGGGGACTACGCCGCCGCCGGCGCGTCGTTCGGTGAGGCGTTCGCCCGGACCGACGCCGAGCCGCTCGAGGACGACCACGTCCTGCAGCCCAACCTCGCGATCGCCGCGTGGCTGATCGACGACGACGAGCGCAGCCTCCGGCTGCACGAGAACCAGCTCACCGCCGCCCGCCGCGCCGGGGCGCTCAGCATGGTCGAGCACGCGCTGACCCGCGGCTTCTACGCCCAGATCGCGATGGGAGCGTGGGGCAGGGCGGCCGCCGCTGCGGACGAGGCGCTGCCGCTGGCGGCCGGCACCGGGCACCCCGGCATGACGGCGCTGCCGATGGTGCAGCAGGCCCTGGTCGCCGCCCTGCGCGGAGACGCCGCCGCCGACGACCGCCTGGCCGAGGCCGCCGCGATCCGCGAGCGGCATCCGGTCGGCATCACCGACAGTCTCGTGGTCGGCGTGACGCACTGGGCCCGCGCCCTGCGCACCGCCGCCCAGCCGGCCACCGCGGTGCACCACCTCACGCAGGTGTCCGGGCCGGCGCTGCGCCGCCTGGCAGCGCTCGACCTGTTCGACCTCGCCTTCCGCGCCGGGCGCCTCGACGTCCTGCGCGCCTGGCTGGAGGAGGTGGCGGCCTTCGCCGAGGGCACCGGCACCCCGAGCGCGCTCGCGGCCGCCGAGCACGGCCGCGCGCTGGTGGCCGAGGGGGCCGACGCCGAAGCGCACTTCGAGGCGGCGCTGACCGCGCACGCGAAGTCGCCGCGGTCACCCGATCGCGCCCGCACCGAACTGGCCTACGGCGAGTACCTGCGCCGGGCACGGCGGCGGGTCGACGCCCGCGAGCACCTGCGCACCGCCCTGGCGCTGTTCGAGGAGCTGGGCGCAACCCCGTGGGCCGAGCGTGCCGCGCAGGAGCTGCGGGCCTCGGGCGAGACCGCCCGCCGCCGCGACGTCACCACCGCCACCGACCTCACCGCACAGGAACGCCAGGTGGCCGCGCTCGTCCGGCAGGGACTGTCCAACCGCGACGTCGCCGCGCAGCTGTTCGTCAGCCCCCGCACCGTCGACTTCCACCTGCGCAACGTGTTCAGCAAGCTGGCCGTGACCTCCCGTGCCGAGCTGACCGCGCTCCCGCTCCAGCTCTGACGCCGACCGTCGCCGGGTGCAGCGCCCGGCGACGAAACCTGGCGATTTCCCCGGCGAGAGGCCGGCGGCCCCGCTCCTAGCGTCCGGTGCGGATCAAGCACCGACCGAGGAGGCCCCGATGACCGCCGCTCCCGCCGCTCCCGCCGCTCCGGCTGCGACCGGCTACCGCCCCGGCGTCCGCGGCGCGCTCACCCGCCGCTGGCCGGCCGCCCTCGGTGCCATCGCCGCTGTGAACAGCTTCGTGCTCGTCGCCCGGCTGCCCGCGTCCGCGCAGGCCTGGATCAGCGCCTGGTGCGTGTTGCTGGCTGCGGTCATCTATCTGACCTGGGGCACCGTCCGCGGCGACCTGACCGACCGGCGGCTGCTGACCGCGCAGACCGCGGCCGTGCTCGGCTTCGGCGCGGTCGCGCTCGCCGCGGTCGCCGTCGACCCGGCCGCGGCCCGCTACCTGCTCGCCGCCGGCTGGCTCGCCCACGCCGCCTGGGACGTCGCCCACCACCGCCTCGGCCGGGTCGTGCCCCGCTGGTACGCCGAGACATGCCTGGTCGCCGACCTCGTCCTCGCCGCCGCGCTGCTCACCGTCGGCCTCGTCTGAACGCCCGCGTGTCACGCGCCCACCCCCTGCCCACCCGTCGCCCTGTCAGGAGATCCCATGCCCACGCCACGCTCCACCGCCGACGAGGTCCTCGACGTGCTCGTCATCGGCGCCGGCCAGGCCGGCCTCGCCCTCGGCCACCAACTCGCCGCCCGCGGCACCGACTTCCTGCTTGTCGACGCCGGCCCCGAGATCGGCTCCTCGTGGCGGAACCGCTGGGACTCCCTGCGGCTGTTCAGCCCCGCCCGGTACGACTCGCTGCCCGGCCTGCCGTTCCCCGCCCCCGCCGACACCCATCCCACCAAGGACGACGTCGCCGACTACCTGGCCACCTACGCCGCCCACTTCGCCCTGCCGGTCCGGCTGAGCACCCCGGTGACTCGGCTGCACCGCGAAACCGACGGCACCTTCGCCGCCAGCACCCCGATCGGCACGCTGCGCGCCCGGCAGGTCGTGGTCGCCACCGGTCCGTTCCAGACCCCGCACATCCCTGCCCTCGCCGACCGCCTCGACCCCGGCGTGCCGCAGCTGCACAGTGCCGGCTACCGCAACCCGACCCAGCTGCCCGGCGGCGGCCGGGTGCTCGTCGTCGGCGCCGCCAACTCCGGCCTGCAGATCGCCGCCGAGCTCGCCGCCACCCAACCGGTCACCGTCGCCGTCGGCACACGGCCGACCGAGCTGCCCCAGCGGTTCGCCGGCCGCGACCTGTTCTCCTGGTTGACCCGCTTCGGGCTCTTCACCGTGCCGACGCACACCCGCATCGCCCGACGGCTACGCGCCCGCGGCGACATCGTCATCGGCACCCGCAGCCAGACCCTCCGCCGCCGCGGCATCGACTTCCGCCCGCGGCTGGCCGACCTCGCCGGCCGCACCGCCACCTTCGCCGACGGCAGCACCGCCACGGTCGACGCCATCGTGTGGGCCACCGGCTACCGGCCCGACCACTCCTGGCTGCACGTCCCCGGCGTCGTCGTCGACGGCGCCGTCCGTCACGAGGGCGGGGTCACCGACGTGCCCGGCCTGTACTTCCTCGGCCTGCCCTGGCAGACCTGCCGCGGCTCGGCACTGCTCGGCTTCGTCGGCGCCGACGCCGCTGCCCTCTCCGACCGCCTGGCTGCCGACGCCAGCCAGCCGCGGCCCTCGCCGGCGATCCCGGCGGTTTCGCCGGCGTGACACGGCCGCCGCCTTCCTAGCGTCGCCCGCAGCACACCCGTCCATCCCGCCGCCGGTCCGCTGAGGAGGAACCGGTGTCCACCGTGACGCTGCCACCGCGGACCGTGCCGGCCACCCCCGCACCGAGCACCACCGATGCCGCGATGGTCCGGTTCCTCACCGGCTGGGCCGCCACGTTGCTGCCGCTGCTGGTCGCCGTGATCGCCCTGGAGCTCGGCTGGTCGCTGTTCGGCGCGACGCCTGGCCGGTCGCCGGTGCCCTCGTGGGCGGCTGGACGCTGGTCGCGGCCGGCTGGCTGCGCCGCCGGGGTTGGCCGGACGGCGCCGTGCTCGTCGCGCCAGGAGCTCCGGCGGCCGTGCTGGCCGGACCGGCCGCGCTGGGCTGGCTGTCTTCGGCCGGGCTCGTGCTGTGGGGGCCGGTGAGCACCGTGCTGGTCGTGGCGCTGGTCATGGCCGCACAACCGCCGGCTCCGGACGCCCCACCCGCGGGCGAGCCTCCGACCCGCGACTGACCACCCCGACCGATCCAGCATCCGAGGAGCTTCCGATGAGCGCCCACGCCACCCGCCCCACCGTCGGCCTGCTCGCCGGGCTGCTGGCCGCGGCGGCCGGAGAGATCACCGCCGCCGCTACCAGCCGCGGCCGCTCTCCGTCCTCCGGCCTGGCCCGGGGTCTGGTCGACGCCGCACCGGCGATGCTGGTCGACGGCGGCGTCGCCCTCGTCGGCCGCGCGGACAAGCCCGGCCTGGCCGTGCTCGCGGCCGGCACCAGCGGCCTGCTCGCCGCCGCCGGCGGCACCCTGGCCCGCCGACGGCCGCTGCTCGGCGCCGCCATGGCGGCCGCGCCGCACGCGCTCGGCGGCTACCTCGCCGTGCGCCGCGGCGACGCCTCCACGCGGGACACCGCCACCGCCACCGCCGCCGGCATGCTCACCGCCGCGACCGCCGTCGCCCCGATGCCGGTGCGCCCGCCGGCGGTGGTCGCCGCCACCGCCGCCGCCGCGCTCACGGTCGCGGCCGCCGACCGGCGGTCCCGACGCCACGCCGCCGCCGCGCTGCGCGACCGGGTGACGCTGCCCGCCCCTGCCCAGCCGCTGCCGCCGGTGCCCGCCGCCGACGCCGCACCGCACCCCGGTGTCGCCCCGCTGCTGGCTCAACCCGGCGAGCTGGTCGTCATCGACGTGACCGTGCCCGAACCGCGCACGGACCTCGACGCCTGGCGACTCCAGGTGGACGGTGAGGTCAAGCAGCCGTTGTCGCTCACCCTGCCCGAGGTGCTCGCGCTGCCGCTGGAGGAGCGCGACCTTCTGATGGTCTGCGTGCACAACCCGGTCGGTGGCACCCGGATGGGCTGCGCCCGGTGGACCGGCATCGGCCTGGCCGACCTGCTCGAGCAGGCCGGTGTCCACGACGACGGCTGGCTGGTCGCCGAGGCCGTCGACGGCTACACCAACGTGCTGCCGCTGGACGTCGCCCGCTCCCACGGCTTCCTCGCCGTCGGCATGGCCGGCCAGCCGCTGCCTCGCGAGCACGGCAGCCCCGCCCGGCTGCTCGTCTCCGGCCGGCACGGGCAGGACGGCAACCTCAAGTGGCTGCGGCGCCTCACCATCACCACCACCCCGCCGCTGTCGTACTGGGGCTCCCGCGGCTGGTCTGACGGCACCTACCCGGTGCACCCGGCCGCCCGCATCGACACGCCCGGCGCGCACGGCCACGCCCACCCCGGCGAGGTGACGATCCGCGGCTACGCCTGGGCGCCGCCTGTCGGGGTCGACCGCGTGCAGCTGCAGATCGACGGCGGTTCGTGGACCGACGCCACCCTCGGGGTCGACCTCGGCCCGGACGCCTGGCGGCCGTGGACGGCCCGTTGGAGGGCCACGCCCGGTACCCACCGGTTGCGCGTCCGCTGCCGCGCGACCACCGGCCAGTGGCAGGAGGAGACGACCACAACACCCTTCCCGCACGGCGTGCGCGGCCTACACGTCGTCACCCTCCACGTCGGCGGCAGTCCCGCCGGGCCAGCGCTGCGCCGGCTGGTCGCCCTGGGCGTCACCCGTGCGAGCTGGGCGGTCCGGAGTGTCGCCGCATGGCGTCATCCAGAGCCCGGCGGTCCAGCTGCAGCCCGGCCCGCCGATCCAGGCACCTGACCACACGCACCGCCACCTCCCCAGACCAGTCACTTCGGCTGTTCTGCTCCGCTCACACGAGGGTGTTCCGACCAGCGGCCGCCCCTGGCCTCACAGCAACGCACCGTCGGGACGCGGGGTGATTGCGGTAGGGCCGCTCTGCGGCACCATCCCCGTGTGCCGACCCTCCGCATCTCCCAGGACGACGCCGCCGACGAGCTGCTCAGCCGCGACCCGCTCGCGCTGCTGATCGGCATGCTGCTGGACCAGCAGTTCCCCATGGAGCGGGCCTTCGCCGGGCCGCGGCTGCTGGCCGACCGGATGGGCGCGGACCCCCTCTCGGCCGCCGCCATCGCGGACGCCGACCCGGAGCAGCTCGCGGCCTGGTTCCAGGGGCCGCCCGCGGTGCACCGGTACCCGGGCTCGATGGCGGCGCGCGCCCAGGCCGTGTGCCGGCTGCTCGTGGAGCGCCACGACGGCCGCACCGAGGCGCTGTGGGAGGACGCCCCCGACGGGGCGACCCTCCTGCGTCGGATCAGGGGGCTGCCCGGGTTCGGCGCGCAGAAGGCGAGGATCCTCGTCGCGCTGCTGGGCAAGCAGTACGGCGTCACCCCGCCGGGCTGGCGTGAGGCGGCCGGGGAGTACGGCGCCGAGGGCGCCACCCGGTCGATCGCGGACGTGACGGGTCCGGAGTCGCTGGCCGCCGTCCGCCGGTTCAAGCAGGAGGCCAAGCAGGCCGCGAAGCAGGCCGCCGGGCAGCGGGCGGGGGCGGCCGCGACCCCCTGAGACGGGGTCGCGGACGGGGCGCCGGGACGACTGCGTGGCCCGCGATCCAGTGGCACGATGGGTAGCCGGACCCCGGGCTGCGCCGGGACCCGGACGCCGTCGGGACGCCGGGCTCCGCAGCCCGTGGAGGAGTCCGCCGGGCGGCGCACCCGCCGCGGCGGAGGGGAGGAAGCCCGTGGCCTCGAGCCAGCAGCCCGCGCGATCCCGTCGACCGGACCCGGTGCTCATCACCGAGGCGGAACCGAGCCTGGCCGACCAGCACGCCGCCCGGAAGCGGCGCTACGTGATCACCATGGCGGTGCGCGCCCTCAGCCTGGTGCTGGCCGCCGTCTTCTACCAGACCCTGTGGCTCGCCGTGATCTTCGCCGTCCTCGGGACCGTGCTGCCGTGGATCGCCGTCCTCATGGCCAACGACCGGCCGCCCAAGAAGAAGCTCGACGTCCACCGCTACAACGCCCCGCGGCCCGACCGGATCCTGGAGAACCCCGCGCGGCCGGGAGCGGGCCGGGTCATCGATCACTGAATCAGCGGGCGCCCGTGCCGGCCACCACCTCCGCGGCACGGGCGAGGCCGGCGTCCAGCGCGCGCGACGGGTCGCCGTCCCGGTCGGTCAGCCACACCGACAGCAGCCCGGCGGCGAACGCGTCGCCGGCCCCCGTCGTGTCGACCACGGCCGCCGGCAGCGCCGGCCGGTGCACCAGCCGGTCACCGGCGGCCCACAGGGCGCCGTCGCCGCCCAGGGTCACCACGGCCACCGGGTGGCGGGCGGCCAGGGCCCGGGCGGCGTCGGCCGGGTCGGCGCACCCGGTGAGCAGCCGCGCCTCGTCGGCGTTGGGCAGCACGAGGGTGGCCGCCGCGGTGTCGGCCAGCCAGCGCCCGACGCCGTAGCGGGCCAGCGGGTCCGCCGAGGCCGGGTCGACCGACACGGTGCAGCCGGCGCCGGCCGCCGCGGCCAGCGCGGCCAGCCCCGCCGGCCTCGAGCGGGGGTCGAGCAGCGTGTAGCCCGACAGGTGCAGGTGCCCGCCGGGCACCGGGCACGGCACGTCGGCCGGTTCCAGGGCCAGGTTCGCGCCGCGGTCGGCCAGCATGCTGCGCTGCCCGCCCGGCTCCACGAGGCTGATGATCGTGCCGGTCGGCTGCCCGGGAACCACCCGCACGGCCGGCCGCACGCCGGCCCCCGCGAGCTCCGCGAGCAGCGCCGTCCCGGCCGGGTCGTCGCCCACGCACCCGGCCAGGACGACCGGCGTCCCCAGCCGGGCCAGGTGGACGGCGACGTTCGCCCCGGCGCCGCCCCCGCGCGTGCGGATGGCCGCGGGACGGTCCGAACGGGGCGCCGGCTCGCCCGCGAGGACGGCGACGACGTCGGTGGCCAGGTCGCCGACCACCACGAGGGCCGGCTCGCGCGCGCTCAGCGGGCCGCCCCGGCGAGGGCGGCCGCGATCCGCCCCGCGAGCTCGGCGTTGCGCAGGACCAGCCGGACGTTGACCGCCAGGGTCGCGCCCTCGCTGGCCCGGTGCAGGTGGTCGAGCACGAACGGCGTGACCTCCTTGCCGCGGACCCCGTACGCGTCGGCCGCGGCCAGCGCGTCGGCGATCACCCGGTCGTGCAGGTCGCGGTCGAGCTGCTCGTCCTCCGGGAGGGGGTTGGCCACGACCACCGCCCCGGGGGAGAGGTCGCGGCGGGCGGTGAAGACGGCGGCCGCCTGCGCCGGGTCCGCGACCGACCAGTCGACCGCGGACCCGGAGTCGGCCACGTAGAAGCCCGGGAAGGTGCGGGTGCGGTAGCCGACGACGGTCACCGACAGGGTCTCCAGCCGCTCCAGGGTGGCCGGGACGTCGAGGATGGACTTCACCCCCGCGCACACGACCACCAGCGAGGTGCGGGCCAGCGCCACCAGGTCGGCGGACTCGTCGAAGGTGTCGGCGGACTGCCGGTGCACCCCACCCAGCCCGCCGGTGGCGAACACCGCCACGCCGGCGCGCTCGGCCAGCAGGGCGGTGCTGGACACGGTGGTCGCCCCGGACAGGCCGAGGGCGGTGGCGACCGGCAGGTCCCGGACGCCGAGCTTGGCCAGGTCGGGGTCCCCGCAGACCCGGTCGACCTGCTCGGCGGTCAGCCCGACGTGGGGGACGCCGTCCAGGACGGCGACCGTGGCCGGGACCGCCCCGCCGGCCCGGACCGCGGCCTCCACCTCGTCGGCGGCGGCGCGGTTGTCCGGGCGCGGCAGGCCGTGCGCGAGCAGGGTGCTCTCGAGGGCGACGACCGGTCGGCCGCTGCCGAGCGCCTCGGCGACCTCGGGGGAGAGCCGCACGGCGGCGGGGGGTCGGGCGGGAACGGACCGGCTCGCGGGTTGCACCCTGCCATCATGGTGGGCAGGCACCCGTCCGCCGACGACCAGGGAGCACCCGCGTGAGCAACACCGACCTCCTCGAGAAGCCCGACGTCCGCGAGGGCGACACCGGCAACGCCAACGAGGTCTTCCACTACGTCAAGAAGAACAAGATCGCCGAGAGCGCGGTCATGGGCACGATGGTCGAGGCGCTGTGCGGCGAGGTCTTCCCCGTGACCAAGTCGCCCAAGCCGGGCAGCCCGGTGTGCCCGGCCTGCAAGGAGGTCTACGAGCAGCTGCGCAAGGACTGACCGCGCGAGCACCCGGCGACCGCCGGTCGCGTCACAGCAGGTCCATCCGCCGGGCGCGCTCGAGCTTGGCCGCCCGGCGGGCCTGCCGGCGCTTGAGGTGCCGTCGCAGCGGGGCCGGCCAGCGCGCCTGGACCGTGGCGTTGAGCTCGGCGCCGAGCAGCACGGACATCCCGAAGAGGAAGCAGAACAGCAGCGCCGCGATGGGGGTGGCCAGCGCCCCGTACGGCAGCGTGGCGGTGAGGATGTCGGCCACGTAGGTGCGCAGCAGCAGCGCCGACACCACGAAGAACGCCACCGCCAGGAGGGTGCCCGGCAGGTGCCGGTGCCAGGGCAGCCGGCGCGGGAGCACCACGTGGTAGAAGCTGGTCAGCGCGAGCACCAGCCCCACCAGCACCAGCGGCCAGTAGACCGCGTTGACCAGCACGGTCGCGGTGGCCTGCCAGCCCTCCGGCAGGAGGGAGACCAGCACCCCGCGGCCGAGGACCAGCAGCGGCAGCATGAGCACCGCGAGCACGAGCCCGATGACGAACAGCCACAGCGCCATGAGCCGGGTGGCGATGGGCCCGCGCACGTCGCGCTGGTCGTAGGCGATGACCACGGTGTTCATGAACGTCGCCGTCGCCGAGGACCCCGCCCACAGGGACAGCAGGAAGCCGACGCTGACCAGGTCCAGCCGCCCGGACCCGAGGATGTCGGCGAGCGTGGGCGCGACGAGGGAGTCCACCACGTCGGGGGTCAGGACCTCCGACGAGGCGCCGAGCAGCTGGCTCTCGATCTCGGCGACCGAGCCGGCCCCGATGAAGGTCCCGAGGTAGCCCAGCGAGCCCAGCAGCCCGATCAGCAGCGGCGGGACGGAGAGGATCTGCCAGAAGGCCGCCTCGGCGGACAGCCCGAGGATGCGGTCCTGCCAGGCCTTGGCGAGGGTCCTGCCCAGCACCTCCAGCGGGATCCGCACCGGCCGCGGCCAGCGGGCCAGCCGGCCGGGCCGGTCGCCGTCGGCCACGGGGCGCGCGGTCGCCCCCGAGCCGCCCGCCGGGTCGCGGTGCCCGTCGGCCGCCCCCGGGTGCCGGTCGTCCGGACCCGGGTGCCCGTCGGCCGTGCCCGGGTGCCGACCGGCGGAGGGCGCGACGCCGTCGCCGGTGCGGGGCTCCCCGGGCAGCACGGCGCTCACCTGCCCAGTGTGCACGGCACCGCCGGGGCGGGCGGGGCGCCGAGGCCCTGCGGGGGACGGCGCCCCCCGGTCGGGCGAGCGGTCAGGCGGGGACCGGCGGCGTGCGGCGGCGGGCCGGTGCGCCCGGACGACGGCCCGCCGGGGCCGGCGCCGAGGCCGGGGTGGTGCCGTCCGGGGCCGTCCCGGTCCCGGGCTCGGGCTCCGGCGGGACGCACCGGATGATCGGCTCGGCGGCGTAGCGGGTCCGGAAGTCCTCCCGGCGCAGCTCGTTGCCCTGGAGGTCGTTGAAGACGCGGGTCACGGTGATGTCGAACCCGGTCGTGCCGTTGGACGGGCTGCAGTCGCCGTCGTCGGGCTTCTCCTGGACCACGGGCTGGCGGATGTTGTACCGGTCGCTGCTGACCGACTCGATCTCGTACCGCTTGGTCCCGTAGAAGCTGACCGTCAGCGAGCTCGGCGTCCACTGGGTGTCGACGTAGACGCCGGTGTCGCTGTCGTTGCGGAACTCCAGGTCGATCGAGTCGTAGTAGACGGTCGCCTCCCGCCCGGCGGGGTAGCGGCTGATGTAGTAGCTGTGCGGCTTGTGGTAGACGTCCTCGAGCCCGGCGAAGAAGACGGCGTTGAACAGCGTCGTCGCGACCTGGCTGACGCCACCGCCGACCGCGGTGGTGAACTCGCCGTTGTTGATGACGCCGGCGGGGACGTAGCCCTGCGCCTCGGTCCGCGGGCCCGTGTAGTCGTTGAGGCTGAAGGTCTCCCCGGGCCGGATGATCGCGCCGTCGATCTCCCCGGCGGCCACCCGGATGTTGGTGCCGCTGGCCGCGCTGGTGAAGTTCGTCGTGAAGGTGCTGATCTGCTCCCGGATGCCGAGGGCCTCGGCGTCGGCGGTGGAGAACCCCGGGGCCACCGGACCGAGCTCGGCGGTGACCGTGCGCGGCGCCGGCTCCGGGAGGACGTCGCGCAGCTGGGTGGCCAGCGCGTCCGGGTCGACGCCGGTGCCGTCGACCGAGGGCACGATGGAGACCTCCTCACCCGCGACCTCGAAGCGGGCGTCCTCGGCGGGGGTGCCGAAGGCGGAGAAGCCGTCGCCGACCGCCTCCTGCAGCGCCGCCGGGTCGAGCGCCACGGCGAGCTCGCCGTCGTCCTGCGGCGTGAAGGTGAGCGAGGCGGCGATCGCCTCGGGCGGGACCACGGCCGAGGCGCCGCCGTCCTGGCTGGTGACCGTGACCGGCGCGGCCAGACCCGGGGTGACGACCTCGTCGAGCACCCGCCGCGCCTCCTCGGCGTCGACGCGCACGGGGATCGTCTCCACGGGCAGCTCGATGGGGGTCGCGGGGTCGCCGCCGTCGGCGAGGAACTCGGTGACGGTGTCGGCGGCGCCCTCCCGGTCGAGGGTGCGGCCGTCGACCGGGTCGACGACGCGCGCGTCGGTGCCCTCGACCGCGATCGTGGCGTCGACCGGCGCACGGTCCACCTGCTCGGCGAGGGCGTCGATCTGTGCGGCGAGCGCGGTCTCCTCCCCGGTCATCACCGGGTCGACCTCGCGGTCGTCGAAGAACGTGGTGAGCCGGGTCCAGGGGTTGAGCGGCTGGTCGGTGGCGGCGTCGACCGTGGCGTCGACGTCCAGCGTGATCCCGGCGGTCGCCGGGGAGAGCGTCGCCTCCACGTCGTCGGCGACCACGACGTGGTCGGCGGCGACCCGCGGCGCCAGCTCGGTCTCGAGCGTCTCGGCCGCGGCCGCCGGGCTCAGGCCGCCGAGCTCGACGCCGGCCACGACGGTGTTGCGCGGGACGTCCCCGCCGGCCACGAGCAGGTCCACCCCGTACGCGCCGCCCAGCAGCGCGAGGGCGGCGACGGGGGCCAGCACGACCGGGCGGCGCCACCAGGGCCGCTGCGGCGCGCCGTCGCTGCCCGGCTCGCCGGGGCCGCCGTTCCCGGGACCACCGCTTCCGGGGCCGCCGTTCCCGGGGCCGCCACCGTCCGCGCGGCTGCCGACTGCGCCGTCACCGTCCTGCCCCGGAGCACGGGAGGCGGGGACCTCGCCGCCGACGGGGCCGCCGACGGGGCCGCCGACGGGCTCGCCGCTGTCGCCGGCGCCCGGGGGCGCCACGGAGGGGCGGTCCTCCACCGGCTCGGTCCGCGCGGTCGGCGGGTCGTCCGCGGCCGCCGCCGCGCCGGCGGGGGAGGCGCCGGCAGCCGGCGGCTCGGGCGCGGCACCCGGGCGGGTGCCGGGGGCGAAGCGGATGTCCTGGGTGCTGCTGTCGTCGTCCGGGTCGCCGGCAGCCGGCGGCTCGGGCGCAGCGCCGGGGCGGGTGCCGGGGGCGAAGCGGATGTCCTGGGTGCTGCTGTCGTCCTCGGGGTCACCGGCGGTGGCGGCCTCGGGTCGCGCCGCTGCCGGGGCGGCCGGCTCCGCGGCGTCGCCGGCGGCCTCCACGGGGCCGCGGTCGCGCGGCACCGGCCGGGTGTCGTCGGCACCCGGCGCGTCGTCCGGGGTCGGCGCGCCGGTGGACGGCCCGGCGGCAGGGGACCGGGTGGCAGGGGACTGGGAGGAGGACATGGGATCTCCGGGTGGGCGTCGACCGGGGGATCCCGGGAACGACGGAGCCGCCGGGTCCCCGCCCGCACAGGGCGGGCCGGGGACGCCGGCGGCGTCGTCGGGTGAGGCCTTCATCGCTGTGAGCGACGATAGCGCCTCGCTCAGCGGCTGAGGTGCTGCTCGCCGTCCGTCTCGATGATGTCGACGGCGATGTCACGCAGCTTGCCCTCGTACTCGCGGGCGTGGTGCCCGCAGAAGACGAGGTCGCTGCCGCTGGCGAGGACCACCCGCACCTTGGCCAGCGCACCGCAGCGGTCACAGTGGAAGGGAACGACCAGGTCGTCGGCGGGCGGGGTCGTCGTCAGCGTCTGGGTCATCTGGGTCATCACTCGCTCTCTACCGCACGGACCCGCGGCTGCGGATCGGCCTCCTGCACAGCGTCAGCGGGTGGCCCTGTGTTCCCGGTCCTCCGGGCCGGCCCGGGCTTCCCGGTCCGGGCCCCGGGGCCGCTGGTGTGCGGTGGACCGGACCAGCAGGGACTCACTGTGTCGTGCTCGGTCTGTCGTGGTCGTTGGTCGGGGTCGTGCTCGTCACTGCTCGTGCGCCGGTCGTCGTCCGGCCGGGTGGGTCCGCTGCTGTCTCGACGACGTCCACGCTACGCCGCTTACCCGGCGGGTGACGGCGTACACGACCGCGGCCGCCCGACGGGGTGAGATCGTGACCCATCCGATACAGAGACCGGTGCCGACGGCGTCCCGGCCGGTCAGGGGTCCGCGCCGTGCGCCGGCCCGCCGCCCGGCCCGGGAGGTGCGCGACCGGTGCGCCCCGCGGCCGTGGCGCACATCACCCCCGGCGCGTCCCGGTGCCGACCCGTCGCCCGCCCCGGGACGACGACGGCCCCCGACCCGGGTGGGTCGGGGGCCGTCGCGGTGCCGTGCCGGACCGGCCGCGCAGCGGGTCCTCTTTCAGTCGAGGTAGTCGCGCAGCACCTGGGACCGGCTCGGGTGCCGCAGCTTCGACATCGTCTTCGACTCGATCTGCCGGATCCGCTCCCGGGTGACCCCGTAGACCTGGCCGATCTCGTCGAGCGTGCGCGGCTGGCCGTCGGTGAGGCCGAACCGCAGCCGGACGACGCCGGCCTCCCGCTCCGACAGCGTCTGGAGGACGCTGGTCAGCTGGTCCTGCATGAGCGTGAAGCTCACCGCGTCGACGGCCACGACCGCCTCGGAGTCCTCGATGAAGTCGCCGAGCTGGCTGTCGCCCTCGTCGCCGATGGTCTGGTCGAGGCTGATCGGCTCCCGGGCGTACTGCTGGATCTCCAGCACCTTGTCCGGGGTGATGTCCATCTCCTTGGCCAGCTCCTCCGGGGTGGGCTCGCGCCCGAGGTCCTGGAGCAGCTCGCGCTGGATGCGGCCGAGCTTGTTGATCACCTCGACCATGTGCACCGGGATGCGGATGGTGCGGGCCTGGTCGGCCATGGCGCGGGTGATGGCCTGGCGGATCCACCACGTCGCGTAGGTCGAGAACTTGTAGCCCTTGGTGTAGTCGAACTTCTCGACGGCGCGGATCAGGCCGAGGTTGCCCTCCTGGATGAGGTCCAGGAACGCCATGCCGCGGCCGGTGTAGCGCTTGGCGAGGGAGACCACGAGCCGGAGGTTGGCCTCGAGCAGGTGGTTCTTGGCGCGCTCGCCGTCCCGCACGATCCAGTTGAGGTCCCGGCGCATCTGCGGCGAGAGCTTCTGGCCCTCCTCCTCGGCCTGGCGCAGCCGCTCGGCGCCGTAGAGCCCGGCCTCGATGCGCTTGGCGAGGTCGACCTCCTCCTCGGCGTTGAGCAGCGCGACCTTGCCGATCTGCTTGAGGTAGGCGCGGACGGAGTCGGCCGAGGCGGTCAGCTCGGCGTCCTTGCGCGCCTGCCGGAGCGCCTCGGACTCCTCCTCGTCGTCCCACTCGAAGTCGGCGGCGTCGGCCTCCTCGGCCGCCTCGCCCTCGACGGCGGCGCCCTCGGCGACCCCGTCGGGGCCGGCCACGACCGTCTCGTCGAGCTTGAGACCTTCGGGGCCCGCGTCGACCACCGCGACCGCGGAGTCCTCGGTGGCGACGGCGGTCAGCACCGCGCCCTCACCGGAACCGGGGGAGGGGGTGATGCTCGGCTTCGTCCGGGTGGTCTTCGCGGCGGACTTCGCCGCCTGGGTCCCGGTCTTCTTCCGGGGCGCCGCGGCGCCCCCAGCGTTTACCGGTGCGCTGGTCCGGGAGGCCCGGGAACCGGCGGCGACAGCCTTGGCGCGTGTGGTGCTCGCGGCGGCTGAGTCCGGTGTTGACTGGTCGGCGGGCACTCAGGTTCCTTCCCGTGCTGGGTGCGTTCCCCAGGAGGCCGTGTGGTCCCCGGGCAGCGGCCTCGCCGACGTCCGCTGCGGAGAGCGCCGCACCGACCGGGTTTCACCGGCGGGTGAGCGGGGGATGTCTCTCGGTCGGGAGCGACGGGGCGGGGCTCCTCCATTGTAACGACGCTCTCGGCCGAAACCACCGTCGTGATGACCCCGATGGGGCGCCGGGACACCCTGCCGGGTGCCCGGCACGGCGTCCCGGCGGCGCCGTCACTGCCCGATGCGCTCCTCGGCGGCCAGGGCGGCGCCGACGATCCCGGCGTCGTTGAGCAGCTGGGCGGGCACCACCGGGGTCCGGGTGGACAGCAGCGGCACCCACTTGTGCGACTTCTTGCTCACCCCGCCGCCGACGATGATCAGGTCGGGCCACACGCCGGCCTCGAGCACGTCGAGGTACCGGTCCACCCGCTTGGCCCACTCCGGGTAGCTGAGGTCCTCCCGCTCCCGGGCGGACGCGGAGGCGCGGCGCTCGCCGTCCTCCCCGTCGACCTGGATGTGGCCGAACTCGGTGTTCGGCACCAGCACGCCGTCGGTGAACAGGGCGCTGCCGATGCCGGTGCCGAAGGTGAGCATGAGGACGACGCCCCGCTTGTCGCGGCCGGCGCCGTAGCGCATCTCGGCCAGGCCCGCCGCGTCGGCGTCGTTGAGGGTCTGCACGCCGTCGGGGAGGACCGCGTCCAACCCCTGGGCGACGTCGGTGCCCAGCCAGCTCTTGTCGACGTTCGCGGCCGTGTGGGCGACGCCGTGCTTGAGGACGCCGGGGAAGGTGACGCCCACCCGCCCGGTCCACTCGAAGGCCGAGACCACCTCGGACACCACGGCGTAGACCGCCTGCGGCATCGCCGGCTGCGGCGTCTCGATCCGCACCCGCTCGCCCTGCAGCTCGCCGCGGTCGAGGTCGACCACGCACCCCTTGATCCCGCTGCCACCGATGTCGACCCCGAAGCCCAGCACGCGGCCAGGGTAGTGACCCGGACCCGCGGCGCACCCCTCTGGCGGGCAGGATCGTGCGGGTGACCCCCCTCCCGGACGCCCCGCCCCCCGACCCGGCCGCGCTGCTCGAGCTCGCCGTCGACGTCGCCCGCGAGGCCGCCGGCCTGGTGGCCCGCGGCCGCGCCTCGGCTGCCGAGCAGGTCGACGTGAAGTCCAGCCCGGTCGACCTGGTCACCGCGGTGGACCGGGCCTGCGAGGAGCTCGTCGTCCGCCGGCTGCTCGGCGCCCGGCCGGACGACGGCCTGCTGGGGGAGGAGGGCGGCGAGCGCACCGGCACGAGCGGGGTGCGCTGGGTCGTCGACCCCATCGACGGCACCACCAACTTCGTCTACGGGCTGCCGGCCTACGCGGTGTCCATCGCCGCGGAGGTCGACGGGCGGGTGGAGGCCGGCGTGGTGCTCAACGCGGCCACCGGGGAGCTGTGGTCGGCCACGCGGGGCGGCGGCGCCACCCTGCGGGCCGGGGGCGCCGACCCGGTGCCGCTGGCCGTCGGGGCCCCGGCGTCCCTCGGGCGGGCGCTGGTCGCCACCGGGTTCGGCTACGGCACCGAGCAGCGCCGGGTGCAGGGCGCGGTCGTCGCCGAGCTGCTGCCGCAGGTGCGCGACATCCGCCGGAACGGGTCGGCCGCCCTCGACCTGTGCTCGGTGGCCGCCGGCCGGGTCGACGCCTACTACGAGCTCCACCTCAACCCGTGGGACTTCGCCGCCGGCGCGCTGGTCGCCGCCGAGGCGGGCGCGGTGGTCACCGGCCTGCCCGGCCGGCCCTTCGCGCAGCCGCTGGGCATCGCGGTGGCGCCGTCGGTGGCCGAGCAGTTCGTGGCCCTGCTCGACCGCCTGCACCCGTAAGGACCCTCCTGCCCCCCACCGCTCCCAGGCTCGCGGCGGGGCCCTGCAGGAGGGCCGTCAGCAGGCGGCGGCGGCGCTGGAGACGGTGCTGAGGGCCGCGGAGACCTGCTCCGGCGCCGCGAGGCTGTCGGGGAACACGAACTCCGGGCCCAGCACGAGGTCCACCTGGGCGGTGGCGCGGGTGTCGAGGTAGTCCCCCACGCCGGGGACGAACAGGCCGAGGAAGGCCGCGGCGTCGTTGCCGCGCGGGCCGTGCCGGATCTCGCCGGGCCCGGTCACCTCGCGGTCGCTGGGGTCGTTGGCGATCTCCCCGACCACGAAGCCGCGGTTCTGCAGCTCCTCGGCCACCTGCTGGGCGAGCCCGGCCTGGTCGGTGGCGTTGAAGATCCGGACCGACAGGGTGCTCGGGTCCAGCGAGGGGGGCGCCTGGGCCGCCGTCGTGCAGGCCGCCTCCTGGGCGGCCTGGCGGTCCTGCTCGTCGGACAGCACGTTCCACCACACCGCGAGCGCCGCGAGGGCGAGCACGAAGAGGAAGATCAACGGCGGGATCGGTCGCCGGCCGCTGCGCGGGCGCACCGTGGGACGGTCGGTGGGCGGCGCGGTCACGAGCTGGGATCCCCCCTCGGCGGCGGACGGTCGGCGGGAGTCTAGGGCCGGCGCGACCGGCTAGATCGCACCGTCGTCGAGCGCGGCGCGTCCGCGCTCGACGCACGGGTCGATGCGGTCGGCGTAGCCGGAGGTGTCCTTCCCGGCCATGGCGCCGGCAGCCGACCGGGCCACGATCCCGGCCACGATGGCGGCGAACTTGAAGTACGCGAACCCGACGTACCAGGACAGCTCCGCGAGGTCCAGGCCGGTGCGCTGCGCGTACCGCTCGGCCACCGCCGCGCGGTCGGGGAAGCCGGGCAGCGCGGTCACCGAGCTCTGCGTCGCCGGGAGGTCCTCACCGGCCTCGGGCCAGTACACGAGCATCAGCCCGAGGTCGGCGAGCGGGTCGCCGAGGGTGGACATCTCCCAGTCGAGGACGGCGCGGATGCGGCCGGGCGTCCCCGGGTCGAGCAGGCAGTTGTCCAGCCGGTAGTCGCCGTGCACGATGCCGTCGCGCTGGGTCCGCGGGACGGTCTCGGCCAGCCGGGCGGCCAGGGCGTCCATACCCGGGCGGTCGCGGTCGCGGGTCGCGTCCCACTGCTTGGTCCAGCGCCGCACCTGGCGGGCCATGAAGCCCTCGGGCCGGCCGAAGTCCCCGAGGTCGACCGCCTGCGGGTCGACCGCGTGCAGGTCGGCCAGCACGTCGACCAGGCCCTCGCCGATCGCCAGGCGCTGGGCGGGCTCGTCGGCGTAGCCCGGCGGCAGCTCGGTGACCACGTGGACGCCGACGACGCGCTCCATCACGTAGAAGGGCGCACCGAGGACGCCGGTGTCCTCGCACAGGTGCAGCGTGCGCGGCACCGGCACCGGCGTGGGCACCAGCGCGGAGATGACCCGGTGCTCCCGCGCCATGTCGTGCGCGGTCGCCAGGACCGCACCCGTCGGTGGCCGGCGGAGGATCACGGCGTCCTCCGGCGGGCCGCCGGCCGGGGTGACGACGTAGGTGAGGTTGGACATGCCGGCGGCGACCATCTCGACGGTCACGGACCGCCAGCGGTCGTCGGCGAACACGGAGGCCAGGTAGGGGCCCACGACGGCCGGGTCAGCACCCACGGGAGTCGACACCGGCGCAGGGTAACCTCTGGCGCTCCGCACCCCCGACACTCCTGCCCGGGCCCCGCGGGTGCCGGCCCCCGGGGCCGGGCACAAACCGGGCCCGGACGACGTTGGGGGGTCCGCCGGTCGCATCCGGTGCCGGTCCCGCCCCCGGGCGGGCACCGGCCGGGCGCGCACGGCAGGCAGACGCCGGTACCCGCGCACGCGGGCCGCCGGCCCCGGACCACGGTCGCCCCGGTGACCGACCAGGTCGGCGGCCCGGCCGCCGACGAACGATGCGGGCCTCGCCGCCCGCGAGAACCCCGGAGGAGGGGCACACCCCATGGCCACCGACTACGACGCCCCGCGCCGCAACGAGGCGGACGAGCTCGGCGAGGACTCCCTCGAGGAGCTCAAGGCGCGCCGGGCCGAGGCGCAGTCCTCGTCGGTCGACGTCGACGAGACCGACTTCAACGAGAACCTCGAGCTCCCCGGCGCGGACCTGTCCAACGAGGAGCTCACCGTCCGCGTCCTCCCCAAGCAGGAGGACGAGTTCACCTGCTCGCGGTGCTTCCTCGTGCAGCACCGCAGCCGGCTGGCCGCCACCAAGGGCGAGCAGCTCTACTGCCGCGACTGCGCGGCCTGAGGGAGCCCGTCCCCCTCGCCCCTCGTAGGCTCGGGGACGGGGCCGCAGGGGACTCGACCGAGGAGGACCGGGTGACGGAGCAGGGGGAGCGGACCGCCGAGGTCCGCGACGTCCCCCCGCCCCGTCCGGTCGCGCCCGCGGCCGGTACCGCCCCGGACGCCGAGGGCCCGGCCGCCCGGGCCGGGCGGCTGCTCGCCGACGCGGTCGGCGGGCTGCTCGGCCGGCGCGTCCCGGCCGCCGCCGTCCTGCGGGACGTCGCCGCAGCGGTCACCACCGCGGCCCGCCGGGTGGCCGCCGCGACGCCCCCGGCCGAGGGCACCGGCCGGTTCCCGGGCGCGGTGGTCGGCGACCTGCTCGCCGCGGCGGCGCCGCACCTGCCCGTCCGGGACGCCGCGGCGCTGCGGGCCGAGCACCCCGGCCTCTCCGACGACGAGATCGCCGACGCCCTCGTCGCCCGCACGGCCCGGCTCACGACGGCGATCGGCGCGGCGACCGGCGGGCTCTTCGCCGCGCACTGGCTGGCCCCGCCGTCCCTGGTGGCGCTGCCGCTGGAGCTCGGGGCCGAGACGGCCGCGGTGGCCGCCGTCGAGGTGGTGCTGGTCGCCGAGCTGCACGAGCTCGCCGGCCGCCCCGCGCCCGGGGACGCGCGGGCCCGGGCGGCCGCCTACCTCTCCGCCTGGACCGACCAGCGGGCCGTCGACGGCGAGCCGGGCGCCGGCATCCCCTCGGTCCTCGGGGCGGCGGGGCTGCGCGCCCTGCAGCGACAGGTGGGCCGCCGGCTGGCCGGCAGCCTCCCGGTCGCGGCCCCGTTCCTGGTGGGGGCCGCCCTCGGCGGGCACGCCAACCGCCGGGCCACCGAGACCCTCGGCCGCCGGTTGCGGGCCGACCTCCGGCGGCACCTGCCCTGAGGCGCCGGGCCCCGCGCCCTGCCCTCCGGCGCCGGGTCCGCGCCCTGCCCTCCGGCGCCGGGTCCGCGCCCTGCCCTCCGGCGCCGGGTCCGCGCCCTGCCCTCCGGCGCCGGGTCCGCGCCCGCGACTAGGGTCGCCGACGTGCCCGACGCCACCCTTCCCCGCCCCGCCGCGCCGGGGCCCGAGGTGGAGGTCCCGGTGACGCTGTCCCCGGAGGCCGTCGTCCCCGCGTACGCCCTCCCCGGGGACGCCGGGGCCGACCTGGCCATCGCCTGCGACCTCGAGCTGGCCCCCCTGCAGCGGGCGCTCGTGGGCACCGGGGTGGCCGTGGCCATCCCGGAGGGCTACGCCGGGTTCGTGCACCCCCGCTCGGGCCTGGCGCACCGGCTGGGGCTGAGCCTGGTCAACGCCCCGGGCACCGTCGACGCCGGGTACCGCGGGGAGATCAAGCTGAACCTGGTCAACCTCGACCCCACCACGCCCCTCACCCTGCGCCGCGGCGACCGGGTCGCCCAGCTGGTCGTGCAGCCGGTGGTGCGGGCACGGTTCGTGCCCGTCGAGGAGCTGCCGGCCAGCGCGCGCGGCACGGGCGGGCACGGGTCGACCGGCGGGCACGCCGAGACCTCTGCGAAGGGACGCCCCTGACATGCCGTTCGGACGGCGACGCAACCGGATCGACCGCAGCCTCCGCGAGCGCGGGGTGCCGCCGGAGCCGCAGCACCGGCCGCGCGAGGTGGAGGAGACCACCGGCCCCTGGGACGAGGCCGACGCCCCGGACGACGGCCTCGCCCGGGTCGACCTCGGCTCCCTGCGGGTGCCCGCCATACCGGGGACCGAGCTGCGGGTCGACGTCAACCCGCAGCAGAAGGTGGTCGGCGCAACCCTCCGGCAGGGGGAGTCGCTGCTGCAGGTGTCGGCCTTCGCCGCGCCCCGCGCCGCCGGGATCTGGGACGACGTCCGCGCCGACCTCGCCCGCAGCGCCTCCGGCCAGGGCGGCTCGCTGCGGGAGGTCGACGGCCCGTTCGGCCCCGAGCTGGCCGGCACGGTGCTGGCCACGCCGCTGCCGCAGCCGGGCCAGAACGCGCCGGCGCAGAAGGTCCGCCGGCCCGCCCGCTTCCTCGGCGTGGACGGCCCCCGCTGGTTCCTCCGCGGCATGATCACCGGGCCCGCCGCGGCCGGCCCGGAGGCGGCCGGGGCGCTGGAGGAGGCCTTCCGGCAGATCGTCGTCGTCCGCGGGTCCGAACCCATGCCGGTGCGCGAACAGCTGCCCCTGACCCTCCCGCCGCAGGCGGCCGCGCAGATCGCCGCGCAGGCCGCGGCCCGCCAGCAGGCGGCCCGGCCCGGCGTGCGGCCGCCGGCCGGCGCCCCGCGCCCGGCACCGGCCGCCGCCCCGCCCCGCGCCGCACCACCGACCGCCGCACCACCGACCGCCGCACCACCGACCGCCGCACCTCCGGCGACGCCGCCCGCCCCACCGGCGACGCCGCCCGCCCCGCCGACCGCGTGAGCGCCCGCACCGTGGCCTACGGGCCGCACCCCGACCAGTTCCTCGAGCTGACGCTGCCGGCCGGGCACGGTCCCGCCCCGGTCGCCGTCGTGCTGCACGGCGGGTTCTGGCGGGCCGCGTACGGCGTCGAGCTCGCCCGGCCGCTGGCCGCGGACCTCGCCTCGGCCGGTCTCGCCGCGGTCGCCGTCGAGTACCGGCGGGTCGGAGCCGGGGGCGGGTGGCCGCACACCCTCGCCGACGTCGCCGCGGCGCTCGACGCGCTCGCCGACCTCGACGAGCGCCTCTCCCTCGACGGCCGCCTCGTCGTCGACGAGGTCGCGGTGGTGGGGCACTCCGCCGGCGGGCACCTCGCCGCCTGGGCGGCCGGGCGGCACCGGCTGCCGCCCGGGGCCCCCGGCGCCGGCCCGCGGGTCCGCGTCGCGCGGGCCGTCCTGCAGGCCGGGGTGCTCGACCTGGCGCGGGCGGCCCGGCAGGGCATGGGGGACGGCGCGGTCGCGGCGTTCCTGGGCGGCGGCCCGGACGACGTCCCCGACCGGTACGCCGCCGCCGACCCGGTGCGGCTGCTGCCGACCGGGGCCGAGGTGCTCTGCGTGCACGGCACCGCCGACGACCGCGTCGCGCCGGAGCAGAGCAGCCGGTACGCCGACGCCGCCACCGCGGCCGGCGACCGGGTCCGGGTCGACCTCGTCGAGCGCGCCGACCACATGGTGCTCATCGACCCGGGTAGCCGGCCGTGGGCCCTCGCGCGCGACTGGCTGTGCCACCGCGGCCAGGAGCGCGACGGCCGATCTACCCTCGAACCGTGACACAGACCCGTCCGGGAGGGTGGCTCGCCCGCACCCTCCAGCGGCTCACCGCCGACGACCACACCATCGACGCGGAGCGGCTCCGCGAGGAGTCGGCCACCGCCGGCTGCGAGGCGGTCAGCGCCTGCCGCAAGGGTGCGGTGGTGACCGTGACCGGTCGGCTCAAGTCGGTGGTCTACACCCCGCGGGAGACCGTCCCGACCCTCGAGGCCGAGCTGTTCGACGGCTCGGGGTCGGTCACCCTGGTGTGGCTGGGCCGGCGCCGCATCCCCGGGATCGAGCCGGGCCGCCGCCTCACCGCCTGCGGTCGGTTCGGGTCCTTCGACGGCCGCCAGGTCATCTACAACCCGCGGTACGAGCTGAGCGCCGGGTGACCGATCGGCCCGAGGGGGAGGGGCGCCCCTCCCCGGGGGACGCCGCGCCGCCCGACGACACGGTCGTCTTCGACCGCCACCTCGTCCTCGACCAGCTCGGCGGCTGGCGCGGCATGCTCGACGCCACGCTGCCGACCATCGCCTTCATCGTCGCCAACTCACTGGGCGGCCTGCGGGTCGGGATCTGGAGCGCGCTGGGGGCTGCGCTGCTGGTCTTCAGCCTGCGGCTGGCGCGCCGCGAGAGCGTGCAGCAGGCCCTCAGCGGGGTGTTCGGGGTCGCCGTCGCGGTGGGCATCGCCGCCTGGTCGGGGCAGGCCCGCGACTTCTTCGTCCCCGGCCTGATCCGCAACGCCGCGCTGGGCATCGTGCTGATCGGGTCCATCGCCGTCCGCTGGCCGCTGGTCGGCGTGGTCGCCGAGTTCCTCGCCCCCAGCCACCTGGGCGCCATGGCGTCGCACTCGCTGCCCGGGCTGCGCCGCCGCATCGACCGGGTGAACGCGACCCTCCACCACCGCCCGCCACCGGACCCGCGGACCGGGGCCCGCCCTCGGGACCCCGTCGCCGAGCGGCACTGGCGGGACGACCCGCGGATGCTGCGGGCCTACAGCTGGCTGACCCTGCTCTGGGGCGGGACCTTCCTGGTCCGTGTCGTGGTGCAGTGGGTCTTCTACCGCGCCGACGAGGTGGAGCTGCTGGGCACCGTCTCGCTGGTGCTCGGGCTGCCGGTCACCGCCGCGGAACTGCTGCTCACCCTGTGGGTGGTGGCCCGGCTGCACCGGCACCGGGTGGAGCCGGCCGGTGCCGAGCCGCCCGGCGAGGGGGACGACGGCCACGCCGCGCGCCCGGCCGCCTGACCTCCGGGCCCGCGCCCGATCCCCGCGGTGATCACGGGGTTGTGGCCGGCTCGTCCGGCGTGTCGACCCGTGTCCCCGGCAAGACGCCCATGATCACGGCGGAGGGGGACGGCGGACGGGAGGGGAGGGTGAGCGGGGTCCTGCGTCAGCCGGCGGACGCGGGGGAGAGGACCTGCTGCAGCTGCTCCTCGACGTCGGCGTGCGTGACGAACAGCAGCTCGTCACCGGCCTCCAGCGGCTCGTCCGGGCTCGGGGTGATCACCCGCTCGCCGCGCAGGATGGCGGTGAGCACCGTCTCCCGCGGCAGCGGCACGTCCCGCAGCGGCCGGCCGACCCACGGGGTGTCCTCGGCGAGGGTGATCTCGACGAGGTTGGCCGCGCCCTTGCGGAAGCTCATCAGCCGGACGACGTCGCCGACGGTGACCGCCTCCTCGACCAGCGCCGCGAGCACGCGGGGGGTGGAGACGGCGACGTCGACGCCCCAGGCCTCGGTGTAGAGCCACTCGTTGCGCGGGTCCTTGACCCGGGCGACGACGCGGTTGACCGCGAACTCCGTCTTGGCCAGCAGCGAGACGACCAGGTTGGCCTTGTCGTCACCCGTCGCGGCCACCACCACGTCGCAGGTGGCCAGCTGGGCCTCCTCGAGCGAGGACACCTCGCAGGCGTCGGCCTGCACCCACTCGGCGCCGGGCACCGCGCGGGTGCGCACCTTGCGGCCGTCCTTCTCGATGAGCATCACGGTGTGCCCGTTGCTGAGCAGCTCCCCGGCGATGGACCGGCCCACCGCGCCGGCGCCGACGATGGCCACGCGCATCAGGACACCCCTCCCTGGGGACCGCGCTCGACCACCTCGTGCAGCCGCGGGGTGATGGCGTCGGTCGCGGCGAGGACGAGCTGGTCGCCGTCCTGCAGGACCGTGCCCGCGGTCGGGATGACGGCCTCCCCGAACCGCACCATCCAGGGGGCCCGGGCCCCGGAGGCGGCCTCGAGCTCGGCGAGCTTGCGGCCGACCCACACCTCGGTCACGGTCACGCGGACGAGCACGACCTGACCGCTGGGCTCGCGCCACAGCTCGCTGACCTTGACCGACAGGAGCTCGCGCAGCAGCCGGTTCACCGTCCACGGGACCGTGGCCACGCTCGGCACGCCCATGCGCTCGTAGACCTCGGCGCGCTTGGAGTCGTAGATGCGGGCCACGACGTGCTGGACGCCGAAGGTCTCCCGCGCCACCCGCGCGCTGATGATGTTGGAGTTGTCGCCGCTGCTGACCGCGGCGAACGCACCCGCGGAGTCTATGCCCGCGTCGAGCAGGGTCTGCCGGTCGAAGCCCAGCCCGGTGACCTGGCGGCCGTTGAAGTCCGGGCCGAGCCGGCGGAAGGCCTCGGGGTCCTGGTCGATGACGGCCACGCTGTGGCCCATCTCCTCCAGCCGGCGGGCGATGGCCGACCCCACGCGGCCGCAGCCCATCACGACCACGTGCACTGGACGACTCCCCGCTCCCGGTCCGCCGGCGCCGGGCGGATCCCGGCGCGGTCCGGGCGCGAAGCTACACCCGGCGGGGTGACCGGCCGCCGTCCGCAGCGCCGGAACTCACCCCTCGGGGAGCGGCGCGGGGGCGCGCGGGCTCCGTACCATCGCCGCCGTGCCTCACCTGTCCGACCTCGGACAACTGCCGAAACGCCTGATCGTCGGTCGTGCCGTCCGCAGCGACCGGCTCGGTGAGTCGCTGCTCCCCAAGCGCCTCGCGCTGCCCGTCTTCGCCAGCGACCCGCTCTCCTCGGTGGCCTACGCCACCCAGGAGCTGCTGGTCATCCTCACCCTCGCCGGGACGGCGTTCCTCTTCCTGACCCCGTGGCTGGCGGTCGGCGTGGTGCTGCTGCTGATCACGGTGGTGGCGTCCTACCGGCAGGTGGTCCGGGCCTACCCGTCGGGCGGCGGCGACTACGAGGTGGCCATGAAGAACCACGGCCAGTTCGCCGGGCTGGTCGTGGCGAGCGCGCTGCTGATCGACTACGTGCTCACCGTGGCGGTGTCCGTCTCGGCCGGCACCGACAACATCATCTCCGCCTTCCCCGTCCTCAACGAGTACCGCGTGGTGATCGCCCTGGGCCTGGTCGCCCTGCTCGCCGCGCTGAACCTGCGCGGGGTGCGGGAGTCCGGCCGCGCCTTCGCCGCCCCCACCTACCTGTTCATCACCGCGATCCTGCTGATGATCGTCACCGGCCTCGTGCGGCACTTCCTCGGCGACGGGCTGAGCGCCGAGAGCGCCGGGTACGGGATCACCCCCGAGGCGGGGTACGCCGAAGTGGGCGGTCTGGCGCTGGTCCTGCTCGTGCTGCGGGCGTTCGCCTCCGGGTGCACCGCGCTGACCGGGGTGGAGGCGATCGCCAACGGCGTCCCGGCCTTCCGGCCGCCCAAGAGCCGCAACGCCGCCACCACCCTCGCCCTCATGGGTGGCGTGGCGGCCACGATGTTCGCCGGCATCACCGCGCTGGCGCTGCTGTCCGGCGTCCGGTACGCGGAGACGCCCTGCGACCTGGTCGGTTTCGCCGACTGCGAGACCGCGCCGCAGCGGACGGTCATCGCCCAGGTGGCCGCGGCCACCTTCGGCGGACCTCAGTCGGTCGGGTTCTTCGCCGTGCAGGCGTTCACCGCCGCCGTCCTGATCCTCGCGGCGAACACCGCGTTCAACGGCTTCCCGCTGCTGGGCTCGGTGCTCGCCCAGGACCGGTTCATGCCCCGCCAGCTGCACACCCGCGGGGACAAGCTCGCCTTCAGCAACGGCATCCTGCTGCTGGCCGGGTTCGCCGCCCTGCTGATCGTCGTCTTCGACGCGTCGGTCACCCAGCTGATCCAGCTCTACATCCTCGGGGTCTTCATCAGCTTCAGCATCGGGCAGTGGGGCATGGTCCGGCACTGGAACCGGGAACTGCGCGCCACGGAGGACCCGGGCGAGCGGGGGCGGATGCGCCGTTCGCAGGCGATCAACCTGACCGGCGCCGTGCTGACCAGCACCGTGCTGGTGATCATCGTGGTCACCAAGTTCGTCCACGGCGCATGGCTGGTGCTCGTCTCCATGCCGTTCCTCATCGTCCTCATGCGGGCGATCTACCGGCACTACTCGCACGTCGCCGAGCAGCTGGCGCCCGACACCGACTCCCGGATGCTGCCCAGCAAGGTGCACGCGGTCGTGCTGGTGTCCAAGGTGCACAAGCCGACCCTGCGGGCCCTCGCCTTCGCCCGCGCCACCCGGCCCGACCAGCTCACCGCGCTCACCGTCAACGTCGACGACGACGAGACGCGGGCCCTGCAGGCGCAGTGGGAGCGCTACGACATCCCGGTGCCGCTCACCGTGCTGGAGTCGCCGTACCGGGAGATCACCCGGCCGGTCGTCGACTTCGTCAAGGGCATCCGCCGGGAGAGCCCGCGCGAGCTGGTGGTGGTGTTCGTCCCGCAGTACGTGGTGGGCCACTGGTGGGAGAACGTGCTGCACAACCAGAGCGCGCTCCGGCTGCGTGCCCGGCTGCAGTTCCAGCCCGGCGTCATGATCACCACGGTGCCCTGGCAGCTGGAGAGCTCGATCGGGCGGGAGGACGCCGGGCTGCGCGCCACCGGACCGGCGCCCGGGGACCTGCGCCGGGGCCTCGCCGAGGACGAGTCGCAGGCGACACCCTATGGCTGAGCGACGACGCCCGTCCCCCCGCCGCGAGGGGACCCCGTCCTCCTCGGCACGGGGCCGCGGCGGTGGGCGCCAGGATGCCCGGGGGCAGGGCTGGACCGGGCGCGAGTTCGAGGTCACCGTCGGCCCCGTCGCCCACGGCGGGCACTGCGTGGCCCGCTACGAGGGCCGGGTCGTCTTCGTCCGGCACGCGCTGCCCGGGGAGCGCGTGGTGGTCCGGGTGACGGAGGACCGCCGGCCCGCCTTCTGCCGGGCCGACGCCGTCCGCGTGCTCGCCGCCGCCCCCGACCGGGTCGAGCGGCCCTGCCCGCACAGCGGGCCCGGCCGCTGCGGCGGCTGCGACTGGCAGCACGTGGCGCCGGCCGCGCAGCGGGACCTGAAGGCGGCCGTCGTCCGGGAGCAGCTGACCCGGCTCGGCGGCCTGCCCGCCGACGACCCGCTGCTGACCGGTCTCGTGGTCGAGGAGCTCCCCGGCGGTCCCCTGCGCTGGCGCTCGCGGGCCCGGTTCGCCGTCGACCGGGACGGCCGTCCGGGCCTGCGCCGGCACCGGTCGCACGAGGTCGAGGTGCTCGACGACTGCCCGATCACCGCCGAGCCCGCGGCGCACGCCGTCCTGGGGTGCACCTGGCCCGGTGACGGCGCAGTGGACGTCGCGGTCGACGCGCGCGGGACGGTGACCACCACCCGCCTCGACCGCCGCGGTGCCGCCCGCTCCACCCGGGTGCTCGGCGCCGACGGCCCCGAGCCGCCGGCCGGGCGGGCGTCGCGGGCCGCCGCGGGCCGGGACTGGGAGGTGGAGGGCACCGGGTTCTGGCAGGTGCACCCCGCGGCCGCCGACGCGCTGGTGAGCGCCGTGACCGGGTTCGCCGGCGTGACCCCGGGGGAGACGGTGCTGGACCTCTACGCCGGCGCCGGCCTGTTCGGCGGTGCGCTGGCCCCCGGCGTGGGGGAGGGCGGCCGGGTGCTCTGCGTCGAGGCCGACCCGGCCGCGTGCGCCGCCGCGGAGGCCAACCTGGCCGCGCTGCCGCAGGCCGAGGTCTGGCAGGGCGAGGTCGACGCGCCGGGGCTCGAGGACCTGCTGGCCGAGGTGGGCGGCCCGGACGTCGTCGTCCTCGACCCGCCGCGGGCCGGCGCGGGCACGGCGGTCAGCCGGGTGCTGGCCGGGACCGGTGCCCGGGCGCTCGTCTACGTGGCCTGCGACCCGGCGTCCCTCGCCCGCGACGTCGCGACCCTCGCGGCCGGGGGGTACCGGCTCGCCGCCCTGCGCGCCTTCGACGCCTTCCCCATGACCGCCCACGTGGAGTGCGTGGCGCTGCTTGTGCCGGCGCGGCGCCCCTGACCCGGGGGCCGTCCGCCACGCGCGGGCGGCCCCTCGCCGGCCCGGGTGAGCGCGGGACCCGTCCGGGTCGCCCCCGCGGCCGTGGGCACCCTGACCCCGCACCGACCCCGTCCCGCGTCGGTCCGCGGAGGCCACGGGCTACCGTCTCCGGTGTGACCACCTGGGAGTACGCCTCGGTCATCACGGCCAACGAAGCGGAGTCCAACCGCGCGGGGGTGAGCGTCAAGCTCCCCGGAGGGCAGCTGGAACGCCAGAGCGGCGACACCAGCTCGGTGCTCAACCGGCTGGGCAGCGAGGGCTGGGAGCTGGTCAGCTACCACTCGAGCGGGGCCGGCACCTGGGGGTTCGAGCAGTTCTGGCTCAAGCGGCCCACCTCGGCGTAGCGGATCTCGCCGTCGAACGCACGTTCGACCCGGTGGCACACTGGGCCGGTGGAGCAGACGCTGCCGCCGGGCTGGCCGGACGCCGTGCGCCCGCCCGGTGCCCCCGACTGGGAGCAGAGCGCGGTGGCCTGGCTGTTCGACCTCGTGCCGCCGGACTACCGGGCGCACGAGGTGCTGCGGCGCTACCCGGTGCTGCTGGCCCGCTTCGCCCGTGACCACGTGACCGCCGGGCTGGAGGCGGCCCGGGCGGGCTGGCGGACGGTGCGGGTCGACCTCGCCGACGAGCTGCCCGCCGACGCCATGGAGGCGGCGATGCGCGCCTACGAGCGCGAGGGCGCCCGGCTGGCCGCGGCGGCCCGCGCGGTCGGGGTCGTCGCGGGCGCGCTGCGCGGCGAGCGGTGGGTGCCCCGGCTCTGACCGGGCCCGCGCCCGAACCCTGCATCCGGGTCCGGCGCTCGACCGGAAGACCGTGCGAACCGCGACTACAGTTGGTCGGCGGCCGTTCCGACGCCGTGGACCTGCCGCCGACGGAGAGGACGCCGACCCCTCGTGTCGCTCCTGCGATCGATCCGCACACCCGACGACGTGCGTGCGCTGCCCGCCGACCAGCTGCCGGCCCTGGCCGCGGAGATCCGCGACGCCCTGGTCACCAGCGTCGCGCGGACCGGCGGCCACCTCGGCCCCAACCTCGGCTGCGTCGAGCTCACCATCGCCCTGCACCGGGTCTTCGACTCGCCCCGCGAGCCGATCGTCTTCGACACCGGCCACCAGTCCTACGTGCACAAGATGCTCACCGGCCGGGTCGAGGGCTTCGAGCGGCTGCGCCAGCGCGGCGGGCTCTCGGGCTACCCGAGCCGGGCCGAGAGCGAGCACGACTGGGTCGAGAACAGCCACGCCTCCACCTCGCTGTCCTACGCCGACGGGCTGGCCAAGGCGTTCGCCGTGCGCGGGGACGGCCGTCCGGTCGTGGCCGTCATCGGGGACGGCGCCCTGACCGGCGGGATGGCCTGGGAGGCGCTCAACAACATCGCCGCCGACAAGGACCGCCCGGTCGTCATCGTCGTCAACGACAACGGCCGCTCCTACTCCCCGACCATCGGCGGGGTGGCCGACGCGCTGGCCACCCTGCGGCTGCGCCCCGGCTACGAGCAGGCGCTGCTGCAGGTGCGGCGGGCGATCAACCGCGCCCCGGTGGTGGGCTCGGCGCTGTTCGACGCCCTGCACGCCATCAAGAAGGGCCTCAAGGACGTCCTCTCCCCGCAGGGCATGTTCGAGGACCTCGGCCTGAAGTACGTCGGCCCGGTCGACGGCCACGACGTGCGCGCGCTGGAGTCGGCGCTGCGGCGGGCCCGGTCCTTCGGCGGGCCGGTCATCGTGCACGCCGTCACCACCAAGGGCTTCGGCTACCCGCCGGCCGAGACCGACCAGGTCGACGCCTGGCACGCCACCGGCGTGTTCGACCCCGACAGCGGCACGAGCGCGCGCAAGGCCGGCCTGGCCTGGACCGACGCCTTCGCCGACGAGCTGGTGCGGATCGGCGCCGAGCGGGCCGACGTCGTGGCGATCACCGCGGCGATGCTGCACCCGACCGGGCTGGCGCCCTTCGCCGAGCGCTTCCCCGAGCGGACCTTCGACGTCGGCATCGCCGAGCAGCACGCGCTCACCTCGGCCGCCGGGCTGGCGATGGCCGGCCTGCACCCGGTGGTCGCGGTCTACTCGACGTTCCTCAACCGGGCCTTCGACCAGCTGCTCATGGACGTCGCCCTGCACCGCCAGCCGGTGACCGTCGTGCTCGACCGCGCAGGGGTCACCGGCGACGACGGCGCCTCGCACAACGGCATGTGGGACATGTCCATCCTCTCCGTCGTGCCCGGCCTGCACCTGGCCGCGCCGCGCGACGAGGCGACCCTGCGGGAGGCCCTGCGCGAGGCGGTGGCGGTCACCGAGGGGCCGTCGGCCGTCCGCTTCCCGAAGGGCACCCTCCCCCCGGACATCCCGGCCCTGGAGCGCCGCGGCCGGGTCGACGTCCTGCGCCGTGCCGGCCACGGGGGCGACGAGCGGCCGGACGTGCTGCTCGTCGCGGTCGGCTCCATGGTGCCGATGTGCCAGGCGGTCGCGGAGCGGGCCGCCGACCACGGCATCGAGGTGACCGTGGTCGACCCCCGCTGGGTGCTGCCGGTCCCCGAGGACCTCGTCGAGATGGCGGCCGGGGCGCGGCTGGTGGTCACCGTCGAGGACGGCGGCCGCGCCGGTGGGGTGGGCAGCGCGCTCACCCGCGAGCTCCAGGACCGGCAGTGCGACGTCCCGGTGCGCACGCTGGGCCTGCCGCAGGCCTTCCTCGAGCACGGCAGCCGCGGGCAGGTGCTCGCCGACGCCGGGCTCACCGAGCAGGACGTCGCCCGCCGGATCGCCGAGTGGACCGCCGTGCTCGCCGAACGGACCGAGGGCGGCGTGGTCGCCCCGGTGGACGGGGCGCAGCAGTAGGACCACCCTCCTGCCACACGCCTCGGGGCCTCGGGGCGGGCCGGGCCCGGCACGGGGGCCGCTCGGCAGGAGGGCCGGACCGCCATCGGACTGGAGGACGTCGTGCAGGTGATCGCCGAGATCCAGGTCGCGCCCTCACCGGCGGGGACGCCCGAGGACCCGCACGCGCACGTCGAGGCGGCCATCGCCGTCATCGAGGCCTCGGGCCTGCGCCACGAGGTGGGTGCGCTGGGCACCACGCTCGAGGGGGACGCCGACGCGGTGTGGGCCACCCTGCGGGCCGCGCACGAGGCGATGCTCGCGGCGGGTGCGACCGCCGGGATCTCGCACGTCAAGATCGCCTCGGTGGGCCGGACGATGGACAGCCTCACGCAGAAGTTCCGCTGAGGCCCCGTGGCGGCTCGCGGCGGGACCGGGTGCGCCGCGCCGTGATCGCCGTCCTCGCCTCGCGGTGGTCGGCCGCGCCGTGCGCGGTGAGGACGGCGCCTCCGCGGTGCGGCCGGCGATCCCCGGGGCTCGCCGCCGGTCCTGGCTCACCGTCGCCGGTCCCGGCCCCGTCCAGAGGCTCGCCGCGAGCCTGCGAGCGGTGAGGAGGACGGGGTCCTCCCACGGTGGTGAGCCAGGACCGGCGACGACCGGGTCACCTGGTCATCGGCCGGGCCCCTCAGGCCGGCAGGGACGCCACCCCGCGCGGGAGGAACCGGGAGCCGGTGACCGCCTCGGAGACGCCGGTGCGGTCCAGGTGGGCGGAGATGCCGCCCAGCCAGAACGGCCAGCCGGCGCCCAGCAGCATGCACAGGTCGATGTCCTGCACCGCCTGGACGACGCCCTCGTCGAGCATGAGCCCGATCTCCTCGGCCAGCGCCCGCTCCGCGCGCTCCCGGACCTGCTCCTCGGTGAGCGGCGTGGGGTGGGTGGGGGAGCCATGGCCGATGCCCGCCAGGTCGGGGTCGACGACGCCCGGCTCGGAGTAGACCGAGGACTTGCCGAGCTCGACCATCCTCCGCAGCCCCTCGCCGACGGCGAACCGGCCGGGGAAGGCCTCGTGCATGCGCTCGGCCACGTGCAGGGCCACCGGCGGGCCGACGAGCGTGAGCAGCTCGAACGGCGTCATCGGCAGGCCCAGCGGGTCCAGCGCCCGGTCGGCCACGGCCACCGGCGTCCCCTGCTCGACGGCCGCGGTGACCTCGCCGAGGAACCGGGTGAGCAGCCGGTTGACCACGAACGCCGGCGCGTCGGCGACCAGCACGCACGACTTCTTCAGCTGCTTGCCGACGGCGAAGGCGGTGGCCAGCGTGGCGTCGTCGGTCCGCTCGGCCCGGACCACCTCCAGCAGCGGCAGCACCGCGACCGGGTTGAAGAAGTGCAGGCCGACCACCCGCTCCGGGTGCTCCAGCTTGGAGGCCATCTCGGTCACCGACAGCGCGGAGGTGTTGGTGGCCAGCACGCACTCGGGGGAGACGACCGCCTCCACCTCGGCGAACACCTGCTGCTTGACCGACATCTCCTCGAACACGGCCTCGATCACCAGGTCGGCGTCGGCGAAGGCCGCCTTGTCCAGCGAGCCGGTGACCAGGGCCTTGAGCCGGTTGAGCCGGTCGGCCGACAGCTTGCCGGCGGCGGCCTGCTGGTCGAGCTCGCCGTGCACGTAGCCGACGCCCTTGTCGACGCGGGCCTGGTCGACGTCGGTGAGGACGACGGGCACCTCCAGCCGGCGCACGAACAGCAGCGCGAGCTGGGAGGCCATGAGGCCGGCACCGACGACGCCGACCGCGGTGACCTTCCGGGCCAGCGACCGGTCGGGGGCGCCGGCCGGCCGCTTGGCCCGCTTGTTGACCAGGTCGAACGAGTACAGCGAGGCCCGCAGCGGATCGCTCATGAGCAGCTCGGCCAGCGCGTCGTCCTCCGCCGCGGTGCCGGCGGTGAACGCCTCGCCCTCCACCCCGGCCCGCGCCCGGTCGAGCAGCTCCACCGCCCGCAGGGCTGCAGGGGAGGCGTCGCGGGTGCGGGCGGCGACGATCCCGCGGGCGCGCGCGACGGCGTCGTCCCAGGCCGCGCGGTCGACCTCGGGACGCCGGACCTCGACGTCCCCGGTGAGGACGCCGGCCGCCCACTCGATCGACCGCTCGAGGAAGTCGGCCGGCTGGAACGCGGCGTCGGCGATGCCGAGCTCCGCGGCCTTCGGCGCCGGGGTCATCCGGTTCTGGGCGAGGGCGTTCTCGACGATCACGGTGACCGCCGGGTCGGGGCCGATCAGGTTCGGCAGCAGCTGGGTGCCGCCCCAGCCGGGCACCAGGCCGAGGAAGACCTCGGGGAAGGCGACCGCGGCGGTGGTGGCGATGGTCCGGTGGTGGCAGTGCAGCGCCAGCTCCAGGCCGCCGCCGAGCGCCACCCCGTTGACGAAGGCGAAGGTCGGGATCGCGGAGTCCTTGAGCCGGCGGAACACCCGGTGGCCGGTCTCGGCGATCTCCCGGGCGTCGGCCGCCGAGGTGATCGCCGGGACGCCGGAGAGGTCGGCGCCGACGGCGAAGACGAACGGCTTGCCGGTGACCGCGATGGCCGCCGGCGCCGGGGTGCGCGCCGCGATCTCGTCGAGCGCGGCGTCCAGCGACGCCAGCCCGCCGGGGCCGAAGGTGGACGGCCGGGTGTGGTCGTGGCCGTTGTCGAGGGTGATCAGGGCCAGTTCGCCGGCCAGGGCGGGCACCCGCAGGTACCGGACCAGCGCCCGGGTCACGACCTCGTCGGCGAGGACGGTGGTGCTCACTTGTCGAAGCCCTCCCAGTTCGAGTTCTCCCAGATCACGGTGCCGCCCATGCCGAGGCCCACGCACATGGCGGTCAGGCCGTACCGGACGTCGGGCCGCTCGGCGAACTGGCGGGACAGCTGGGTCATCAGCCGGACACCGGACGAGGCCAGGGGGTGCCCGACGGCGATGGCGCCGCCCCACGGGTTGACCCGCTCGTCGTCGTCGGCGATGCCGAAGTGGTCGAGGAAGGCCAGCACCTGGACGGCGAAGGCCTCGTTGAGCTCGAAGAGCCCGATGTCGGAGACGGACAGCCCGGTGCGGGCGAGCGCCTTCTCCGTCGAGGGGACCGGGCCCACGCCCATGACCTCGGGCTCGACGCCGGCGAAGCCGTAGCCGACCAGCCGCATGCCGACGGTCAGCCCCAGCTCGCGGGCGACGTCCTCGGCGGCCAGCAGGCAGCCGGTGGCGCCGTCGTTGAGGCCCGCGGCGTTGCCCGCGGTGACGTGCCCGTGCGGCCGGAACGGCGTCTTCAGCCCGGCCAGGCCCTCGAGGGTGGTCCCCGGCCGCGGCGGCTCGTCGGCGGTGGCGTAGCCCCAGCCCTGCTCGGCGCTGCGGGTGGCGACCGGGACCAGCTCCGGGCCGATCTGCCCGTTTGCCACGGCCTTGGCGTACCGCTGCTGGCTGGCCAGCGCGAAGGCGTCGGCCCGCTCCTTGGTCAGGTGCGGGTAGCGGTCGTGCAGGTTCTCCGCCGTCGAGCCCATGACGAGCGCCGAGCCGTCGACCAGCTTCTCGCTGAAGAACCGCGGGTTCGGGTCGGCGCCCTCGCCCATCGGGTGGCGGCCCATGTGCTCGACCCCGCCGGCGATGGCGACGTCGTAGGCGCCGAAGGCGATGCCGGAGGCCGTGGTGGTCACCGCGGTCATCGCGCCGGCGCACATCCGGTCGATCGCGTAGCCGGGCACCGTCTCCGGCAGCCCGGCGAGCAGCGCGGCGGTGCGGCCGATGGTCAGGCCCTGGTCGCCGATCTGGGTGGTGGCCGCGATCGCGACCTCGTCGACCCGGTCGGCCGGCAGCGCGGGGTTGCGCCGCAGCAGCTCGCGGATCACCCGGACGACGAGGTCGTCGGCGCGGGTCTCGGCGTAGACGCCCTCAGGGCCGGCCTTGCCGAAGGGGGTGCGGACGCCGTCGACGAAGACGACCTCGCGCAGGGAGCGGGACATGGGACCTCCGCAGCGAGTGGTTACCGACCGGTACGACCGACCGGGGTGCCCAAGTTACCCGCTGGTAATGACGGTGGTCCACGCCGCGCGGGGGCTTCTCCCACCGAGGGGAGGTCCCGCGCCGGCACGGTCACGTTCCCGCAACGAGGCGTCCGCCCCGTTGCCATCGCCGTGTGAGCGCGACCACACTCTGCGGCCGGAACGTGTCGGACCACGACGAATGGCAGGAACCCCATGGCGCGACCCCGCCCCCTGATGACGGCTCTGGCCGCCTCGCTCGTGTTCAGCCTGGCCGCGTGCGGCGGGGACGACGGCGGTGGCGGCGGCGGTGGTGGTGGCGGTGGTGAGTCCGCCGGCCGGATCGGGGTCATCCTCCCGGACACCGCGTCCTCCGATCGCTGGGAGTCCGCGGACCGCCCGCTGCTCGAGCAGGCCTTCGAGGAGGCCGGGATCGACTACGACATCCAGAACGCCCAGGGCGACGCGCAGCGCATGGCCACGATCGCCGAGCAGATGATCACCGAGGGCGTCACCGTCCTGGCCATCACCAACCTCGACTCGGCCTCCGGTGCGGCCATCCAGCGTCAGGCCGAGCAGCAGGGCGTGCAGACCATCGACTACGACCGGCTCACCCTCGGTGGCGAGTCGGACTACTACGTCTCCTTCGACAACACCCAGGTCGGTCGCCTGCAGGGGGAGGGGCTGGCCCAGTGCCTGGGCCCGGAGCCGGCCAACATCGCGTTCCTCAACGGCTCGCCCGACGACAACAACGCCACGCTGTTCTCGCAGGGGGCGCACGAGGTCCTCGACCCGATGACCCAGTACACCCAGGTCGCCGAGCAGGCCGTGCCCGACTGGGACAACCAGCAGGCCGCGACCATCTTCGAGCAGATGTACACCCAGCAGGGCGGCAACATCGACGGCGTCCTGGCCGCCAACGACGGCCTGGCCAACGCGGTCATCTCGATCCTGGCCCGCAACAACGTCGCCGGGCAGGTGCCGGTGACCGGGCAGGACGCCACGACCCAGGGCCTGCAGAACATCCTCGCCGGCAACCAGTGCATGACGGTCTACAAGCCGATCCAGGAGGAGGCCAACGCGCTGGCCGAGCTGGCCATCGCGCTGGCCCAGGGCGAGGAGCCGCAGGTGGACGACACGGTCAACGACCCCGAGGGCGACCGGGAGGTCAACGCCGTGCTGCTCGAGCCGGTCTCGGTGTTCCGGGACAACGTCAAGCAGGTCGTGGACGACGGCTTCGTCGAGGCCGCCGACCTGTGCGAGGGCCAGTTCCTCGCCGCCTGCCAGGAGCTCGGCATCCAGGCCTGAACCGCCGGGGGGGGGGGGGGGCCCCCCCGGCCCCCCCCCGCCCCCCCCCCCCCCCCCCCCCCCCCCAACCCCCCCAAACACCCGGGGGCCCTGCCCCCCCGGGCGACCCGG
>NZ_JBJGYK010000029.1:0-52272 GCF_054049955.1 Geodermatophilus sp. SYSU D00758 | reverse complement strand
GCGGGCCGCGCGGATCCGCGGCCCGCCGCGGGGCGTCCACCTGCCGGCGACGCGGAAGGCCCGGGTGGTGAACTTCGAGAACCCCTTCAGCCACGGCTTCTTCCAGTACACGATCGTCTCGCACGTCGTCACGCTCGGGTACGCGGCGATGCCGCCGGGCTGGTCGGCTTCGTGCTGACGAGCAAGAACTGCCCCGCTACCAGCTCTCGTCGACGCTGTCGGCGGTCGTGATGGTGTCGGCGTTCCTGGAGCTGCTGGTCATCTCCCTGCAGTGGCGCAGCTCCTTCGCGTGGGACGGCGAGGCCTACAGCCGGTCCGACGCGCTGTTCAGCAACGGCTACCGCTACATGAACTGGTCGATCGACGTCCCGGTCCTGCTCACCCAGCTGCTCATCGTGCTCGGCGTGACCGGTTCCGCCTTCCGGCGGGGCTGGATCACCTTCACGGTCGCCGGGCTGGCGATGGTCTACACCGGGTACGCCGGGCAGTTCTACGAGGTGGAGCGCAGCGCCCCCTTCTGGGTCTGGGGCTCGGTCAGCACCGTCTTCTTCCTGGTCGTCCTCGTGCTGGTGTACCGCACCGTCTTCGGCAACGTCGGCCGCCTGCCCGAGGAGGTCCGCCCGCTCGTCCGCGGCGTCTGGTGGCTGCTGCTGGTCTCCTGGATGCTCTACCCGGGGGCCTGCCTGATGCCGGCGCTGTGGGACTCCGCGGACGGCGTGGTCGCCCGGCAGATCACCTACACCGTCGCCGACGTCGTCTCCAAGGTCGTGTACGGCATCCTCCTCGCGGTGGTCGCCCGCAAGGTGAGCAAGCACGAGGGGCACGACGAGGGGGTGGCCGCGGACGTCACCCTGCCCCGGGGTGGCATCACCGAGGTGGGCGCACCGGGACGGGTCTAGCCTCGGCAGCGCCATGACCGTGCCCGCCCCGGCCCGCACCCGCGCCGACACCTGCCCGGGGGCGCTGCAGACGCACCCCGCCGCCGACGGCCACCTGGCCCGCGTCCGGGTCCCGGGCGGGCTGCTCTCCGCGACCCAGCTCCGGGCCCTCGCCCGCGCGGCCGCCGAGCTCGGCGACGGCGCGCTGGAGCTGACCAGCCGGGGGAACGTGCAGCTGCGGGGCCTGGCCGACCGCGCCGGGAGCGAGCTCGCCGGGCGGCTGGCCGCCGCCGGGCTGCTGCCCAGCCCGGCCCACGAGCGGGTGCGCAACGTGCTCGCCAGCGTGCTCACCGGGCGGGCCGGCGGGCTGGCCGACGTCCGCCCCTGGGTGCGCGCGGTGGACACCGGCCTGTGCACCGACCCGCGGGCCGCCGAGCTGCCCGGCCGGTTCCTCGTCACGCTGGACGACGGCCGCGGCGACGTGGCCGGCGCAGGAGGGGACGTCGGCCTGCGGGTGCTGCCCGGTGGCCCGGTGGCGCTCACCCTGGCCGGCCGGGACAGCGGCCTGCGCGCCGCACCGGAGGACGCCCCCTGCCTGGCCCTCGCCGCGGTCTCCGCCTTCCTCGACGAGCGCGCCGCGCAGGGCGGCACCGCCTGGCGGCTGGCCGAGCTGGCCGACGGCCCGCGCCGCGTCGCCGGGCGGCTCGGCGCGGCCGGTGCCCTCCCCGGCGCACCGGCGCCGTCCGCGGGCCCGCAGCCCTCCGGGGAGGTGTGCCAGGACGACGGCCGGACCGCGCTGGTCGCCGTCGTCCCCCTCGGCCGGCTGACCGCGGACCAGGCCGCCGCGGTGGCCGGGCTGGCCGCCGAGGTGCAGCTGACGCCCTGGCGCGGGGTGGCCGTCCCCGACCTCGACGCGCCGGCGGCCGCGGCCGCCACCCTGACCGGCGCGGGTCTGGTGCTCGACCCGGGCAGCCCGTGGCTGCGGGTCACCGCGTGCGCCGGCCTGCCGGGGTGCGCCCGGAGCCTGGCCGACGTCCGCGCCGACGCGGTGGCCGCCGTCGCCACCGGGTCGCTGCCCGCCGGTGGCGCGCGGCAGCACTGGGCCGGCTGCGCGCGGCGCTGCGGCCGGCCCCGGGGGGACGTCGTCGACGTCGTGGCGACCGGTAGCGGGTACCGGGTGGAGCGCACCGCCGGCGGCTGAGCCGTCCACCGGTGGGGACCACCCGGCCGGCGCCGAAGTAGCCTCCTCCCGCCATGACTCCTGACCCCGCCAGCGACCCCGCCGCGCGCCCGTGAGGTACGAGTACGAGCGGGACGGCGCCGAGATCTACCGGCAGTCGTTCGCCACCATCCGCGCGGAGACCGACCTGACCGGCCTGCCCGAGGACGTCGCCCGCGTCGCGGTGCGCATGGTGCACGCCTGCGGCCAGGTCGACCTGGTCGCCGACCTCGGCTGGTCCGACGGCGTGGTCGCCCGTGCCCGGGCCGCCCTGGACGCCGGCGCACCGGTGCTCTGCGACGCGCACATGGTCGCCGCGGGCATCACCCGCCGGCGGCTGCCGGCCGGCAACGAGGTGGTCTGCACGCTGACCGATCCGCGGACCCCCGGGCTGGCGGCCGAACTCGGCACCACCCGGACGGCGGCCGCGCTGGAGCTGTGGCGCGACCGGCTGGCCGGGGCGGTGGTGGCCGTCGGCAACGCCCCGACGGCGCTGTTCCACCTGCTCGAGATGGTCGCCGCGGGGGCGCCCCGGCCCGCTGCGGTGGTCGGCGTCCCCGTGGGCTTCATCGGCGCCGCGGAGTCCAAGGACGCCCTCGCCACCTCCGACCTGCCGCACCTGGTCGTCCGCGGCCGGCGCGGCGGCAGCGCGATCACCGCGGCGGCCGTGAACGCGATCGCGAGCGACGAGGAATGAGCGGACCCGGCCGCGGGAACGGGGAGCGCCGGGGCACCGGCCGGCTGTACGGGGTGGGGCTCGGGCCCGGCGACCCCGAACTGGTCACCGTCAAGGCCGCCCGGCTGATCGGGGCGGCCGACGTGGTCGCCTTCCACGCCGCGCGGCACGGCCGCTCGGTCGCCCGCGCGCTGGCCGAGCCGTACCTGCGCCCCGGGCAGGTCGAGGAGCTGCTGGTCTACCCGGTCACGACCGAGGGCACGGACCACCCCGGCGGCTACCAGGGCGCGATCGACGAGTTCTACGAGGCCGCCGCGGCCCGCCTGGCCGCGCACCTGGACGCCGGCCGCGACGTCGTCGTCCTCGCGGAGGGCGACCCGTTCTTCTACGGGTCCTACATGCACATGCACAAGCGGCTGGCCCACCGCTACCCGACCGAGGTGGTGCCCGGCGTGACCAGCGTCAGCGGCGCGGCCGCGGCGGTCGGCCGCCCCCTGGTCGAGCGCGACGAGGTGCTCACCCTGCTCCCGGGGACCCTGCCCGCCGACCGGCTCGCCGAGGAGCTGGCCCGGACCGACTCGGCCGCGGTGCTCAAGCTGGGCCGCACCTTCCCGCAGGTGCGCGCCGCCTTCGAGGCGGCCGGCGTCCTCGACCGGGCGCTCTACGTGGAGCGGGCGACCTCCGACCGGCAGCGCACCCTGCCGCTGGCCGAGGTCGACCCGGGGTCGGTGCCCTACTTCTCCCTCGCCCTGCTGCCCAGCCCGCTGACCGGGCCGGCGCCGGGGTCGGTCCCGGCGCGGCCCGCGGAGGCGCCGGCCGGGGAGGTCGTGGTGGTCGGCCTGGGCCCCGGGTCGCGGGCCTGGACCACCCCGGAGGCCGCCGACGCGCTGGCCACGGCCGACGACCTGGTCGGCTACGGCCCCTACCTGGACCGGGTCGCGGTCAACCCGCGGCAGCGCCGCCACCCCAGCGACAACCGGGTCGAGGCCGAGCGGGCCGCCCACGCCCTGGAGCTGGCGCGCTCCGGGCGGCGGGTGGCGGTGGTCTCCAGCGGCGACCCCGGCGTGTTCGCCATGGCCGCGGCGGTGCTCGAGGTGGCCGAGCGGCCCGAGTTCACCGGCGTGCCGGTGCGGGTGGTGCCGGGGCTCACCGCGGCGCAGGCGGTGGCGGCGCGGGCGGGGGCACCGCTCGGGCACGACTTCGCCGTCCTGAGCCTCTCCGACGTCCGCAAGCCGTGGGCGGTCGTGGTGGACCGGCTGCGCCACGCCGCCGCCGCCGACCTGGTGATCGCGCTCTACAACCCGCGCTCGCGCACCCGGCCGCACCAGCTGGCCGAGGCGCGGCAGGTCCTGCTCGAGACCCGGGCGCCGGGGACGGTGGTCGTCGTGGGGCGGGACGTCGGCGGGCCGGAGGAGCGGGTCACCGTGACCACCCTCGGGGAGCTCGACCCGGAGACCGTCGACATGCGCTGCCTGGTGCTCGTCGGCTCCTCGCGGACGCGGGTCGGCCCCGGCGGGGCGGTCTGGACGCCGCGCACCTACGAAGGACCCCGCCCTCCCCACCCCTCGTAGAAGGCCCCTGGACGGAGCCCCGTGACACTCAGTGCCACGGATGGCACCATGACCCGGACGTGGCGGGCGTCACCGGGTGCGGACCGACGCCGGCCGGACGGCAGCGGAGCCCGGAGGAGCCCATGGCGAGCACGAGGGACTGGTTCGAGACCGTCGAGGAGGCCCGGTACCGCGCGAAGAAGCGCCTGCCGCGCTCGGTCTACCTGGCGCTGGTCGCCGGCACCGAGAAGGGGCTGACCGCCGACGACAACGTCGCCGCCTTCGACGAGATCACCTGGCGCCCGCACGTGGCCGACCTGCACGCCAAGCGCGACACGGCCACCACCGTCATGGGGCAGGAGGTCTCCATGCCGGTGCTGATCTCGCCCACCGGCGTGCAGGCGGTGCACCCCGACGGCGAGGTGGCCGTCGCCCGCGCCGCCGCGGCCGAGGACGTCGCGATGGGCCTGTCCTCCTTCGCCAGCAAGCCGGTCGAGGAGGTGGGCGCGGCCCACTCCAAGCTGTTCTTCCAGATGTACTGGGTCGGCTCGCGGGAGACGATCCTCGCCCGTGCCGAGCGGGCCCGCGCCGCGGGCGCCAAGGGCCTGATCATGACCCTGGACTGGTCGTTCGCCTCGCGGCGCGACTGGGGCAGCCCGCCGATCCCCGAGAAGATCGACCTCAGGAACGCGGTCAGGTTCGCCCCCGAGGTGCTGCGCAAGCCGGCGTGGCTGGCCACCTACCTGCGTACCGGCTCCATCCCCGAGCTGAGCGTGCCGAACCTGGCCCTCGACGGGCAGGAGCCGCCGAACTTCTTCGGCGCCTACGGCGAGTGGATGGGCACCCCGCTGCCCCGCTGGGAGGACGTCGCCTGGCTGCGCGAGCAGTGGGACGGGCCGTTCATGCTCAAGGGCATCACCCGCGTCGACGACGCCCGCCGCGCGGTCGACGCCGGCGTCACGGCCATCTCGGTCTCCACCCACGGCGGCAACAACCTCGACAGCACCCCCGGCGCGATCCGCTCCCTGCCCGCGGTCGTCGAGGCCGTCGGGGACCGGGTCGAGGTGGTCATGGACGGCGGCGTCCGGCGCGGCGGCGACGTGGTGAAGGCGATGGCCCTGGGCGCCAAGGCGGTCATGATCGGCCGGGCCTACCTGTGGGGCATGGCCGCGAACGGCGAGCGCGGCGTCCAGAACGTCCTGTCGATCATCCGGCAGGGCATCGACGAGGCGCTGCTGGGCCTGGGCAAGTCGTCGGTGCACGAGCTGACCCGGGAGGACGTCGTCCTGCCGGCCGGCTTCGAGCGCCGCTGACCGCCGCCGGGAATGCCACCGCGGCGGGCGGGCTTGTCGGCTGACGTGCCCTCCCGTCGCGTTCCCCGGGCCGTCTCGTTCTGGACGGCGGGCGCCCTGCTGGTCCTCGTGCTGGCCGCCTCCGGGATCCCCTCGCCGCTCTACCGCGTCTACCAGGAGCGGTTCGGGTTCTCCTCGGGCGTGCTGACGACGGTCTTCGGCATCTACGCCCTCGCCCTGCTCGCGGCCCTGCTGGTGGTGGGGGCGCTGTCCGACCACGTCGGGCGCCGCCCGGTCCTGGTCGCCGGCCTGCTGCTGCAGGCGGTGGCCAGCCTGCTGTTCCTGGCCGCGGACGGCGTCGGGTGGCTGCTGGCCGCCCGCGTCGTGCAGGGCCTGTCGGTGGGGTCGCTGACCGGTGCGCTGGGGGCCACGCTGCTGGACTTCCAGCGCAGCGACCGGCCGAAGGGCCCGCTGCTCAACAGCGCCTCGCCCGGGCTCGGGCTGGCCCTCGGGGCGGTCGCCGCCGGCATCGCCGTCGAGGCCCTGGCCTCGCCGACCGACTGGGTCTTCGGCACCATGACCGCGCTCTTCGCCGGCGCCGCGCTGCTCGTGCTGGTGCTGCTCCCGGAGTCCTCGCCCCGGGTGCCCGGCGCGCTGGCCTCGCTGCGCCCGCGGGTGCGCGTCCCCCGCGCCCAGCGCGGGGCCTTCCTCGTCGCCGCCCCCTGCCTGGTGGCGCTGTGGGCGCTGGGCGGGCTCTACCTGTCGCTGGGCCCGTCCCTGGCCGCCGACGTCTTCGGCATCGAGGACCACGCCCTCGGCAGCCTGCTGCTCGTTGCGGTCAACGGCATGGGCGTGATCGGTTCGGTGTCCCTCTGGCGGGCCCGCGCGGACACCGCCATGCTCACCGGCTGCCTGGTCTTCGCCGCGGGGGTGAGCGCCACGGTGGTCGCCGTGGCGGTCGGCAGCGTGGTCCTGCTCTACGCCTCCGCCGTCGTCTCCGGGTTCGGCTTCGGCGCGGCCTTCCTCGGCGCCATCGCCGTGGTCACGCGCGGCGCCGCGCCCGGCGAGCGCGGGGGGCTGCTGTCGGGCGTGTTCGTCGTCGGGTACCTGGCCTTCAGCATCCCGGCGATCGGCGCCGGCCTGGCCGCCGGCGCGGTGGGGCTCGAGCGCACCACCGAGGTCTACGGCGCGCTGGTCGTCGTCCTCGCCCTGTCCGCGGCGGCCGGGCTGCTGCGGCGGCGCCGCGTCGAGCGCCGCGCCGCGGCCGCCGCGCGGCCGGAGGCGGTGCCGGCTCAGCTGTAGGGGTGGTCCTTGAGCAGCCGGGCCAGGTGGGCGGTGTTGGCCGCCAGCGTGCTGGTCGTGGAGGCCACCGCCTCGGGGGTGCGGTCCAGCTCGAGGTAGTCGGTGCCCCCCATGGCCTGGTCGTTCCAGTAGGTGGCGGCCTGGGCCGGGATCGTGAACCCGATGTCGTCGAGGCCCTGCATGAGGTCGGCGGAGATCTTGTGCGCGCCGTCCTCGTTGCCGACGACCGCCACGCAGGCCACCTTGCCGCTGATCAGCGGGCGTCCGGAGTCGTCGGTCTCCGACAGCTCGCCGTCGAGGCGCTCGAGCACCCGCTGGGTGACGCTGCTCATGTGGCCCACCCAGGTCGGGGTGGCCACGACGAGGATGTCGGCGGCCATCATCCGCTCCCGGACGGCGGGCCACTCGTCGCCGTCCCCCATGTCCACCTCGACACCGGGCCGCACGTCGTGGTCCACGACTCGCACGACGTCACCGGCGACCCCGTGGTCGGCCAGGGCGTCGAGCACCTCCCGGGCGAGCTTCTCGCTGCTGGAAGGCGCGGGAGAGGGCTTGAGGCTGCACACGAGGGCGAGGGCGCGGAGGGACGCGGTCTGGCTCATGGGACCGGCCGTGCCCCATCCGGCCGCATGCCACACGTCCGGGCGGCGCCTGAGGGCGAGAGCACCGCGCGCGGGACGAGCGCGACGAGGGCTCTGGCGCGTCTCCGCGGAAGGTGCTCCGATCTTCAAACAACCGCCGCCGCCCGGGAGCTGCCATGACGCGCACCACCGACCCCGCCGCCCTCCCCCGTGCCGTCGCACTCCGGCCCCTGCAGGCCGCCGGGGTCCTGTCCGTGCTCGTGCTGGGCTGGCAGTTCGTCACCGCCGGCCGGATGCTCGGCGGGGCGGACGTGCTCACCGGGCACGGCGTGGGCGCGGTGGCGCTGCACGTGAGCACCGGGCTGCTGCTCGCCGCCGCGGCGCTGCACGGCCGCGCGACCGGCACGTGGTGGCCGGCCGTGGTCAGCGGGGCGGTCTTCCTGCTCACCTTCGTGCAGGCGGCCATCGGCAGCGCCGGCGACATGGCCGTGCACGTGCCGCTGGCCCTCCTGCTCGCCGTGGGCACCGCGTGGGTCACGGCCTGGGCGTTCCGGCCGGTGGGCTGAGGGTCGCGCGCACCCAGGCCAGCGCCTCCCCCACCGTCGCCACCGCGCGCACCCCCGCGGGCAGCGGGGGCCGCCGCACGAGGACGACCGGGACGCGCAGCGCGCGGGCCGCGGCCAGCTTGGCCGCGGTCATGCCGCCACCGCTGTCCTTGGTGACCAGCACGTCGACGCCGTGCTCGGCCATCAGCGCCCGCTCCTCCCCGGGGGTGAAGGGGCCGCGGGCGAGCACCACCGTGGTGCGGGCCGGCAGGGGCGGCGCCGGTGGGTCGACGGCGCGGACCAGGCAGCGCCCCGTCAGCCCGGCGAAGGCGGCCAGGCCCTGCCGGCCGGTGGTGAGGAAGACCGACCCGTACCCGCGCACGGCGGCGGCCGCCTCCTCCAGGGTGCCCACCCACCGCCAGTCGTCCCCGGGCCCCGCCGTCCAGCCGGGCCGCTGCAGCCGCAGCAGGGGGGTGCCGGTGGCCGCGGCGGCCGCCGCGGCGTGCGCGGTCATCGTCGCGGCGAACGGGTGGGTGGCGTCCACGAGGGCGGCGACCCCGCCGAGCTCGGCGGCCAGGCCCTCGACCCCGCCGAACCCGCCGACCCGCACCGCGCCGGCCGGGAGCACCGGCTCGGCCACCCGGCCGGCCAGCGAGCTGGTCACCGCGATCCCCTGCTCGACCAGGCGCCCGGCCAGCCGCCGGGCCTCCCCGGTGCCCCCGAGCACCAGCACCCGGCCGGTCACCGGCCGGCCCCGTGCATGCTGGTGCGGTGACCGAGGCCGGCCGTGAGCGCAGCACCGGGCTGCGCTACGGCTGGACGACGGGGGCGTGCGCCACCGCCGCGGCGACCGCCGCCTACACCGCGCTGCTGACCGGCGAGTTCCCCGACCCCGTGCAGATCCACCTGCCGGGCGACCGGCACCCGGTGTTCGCGCTGGCCACCGAGTTCCTCGGTGCGGACGAGGCCGGCGCCGGCGTGGTGAAGGACGCCGGCGACGACCCCGACGTCACCCACGGCGCGCTGGTCTCGGTGACGGTGCGGCCGGCGGCACCCGGGGCGGGCGTGGTCTTCCGGGCCGGGCCGGGCGTCGGGACGGTCACCAAGCCGGGGCTGCCGCTGGCCGTGGGCGAGCCCGCGATCAACCCGATGCCGCGGCGCTTCATCGGCGAGCACGTGGCCGCGGTCGCCGCGCGGCACGGCGGCAGCGGGGACGTCGTCGTCGAGGTGTCGGTGGAGCACGGCGAGGAGCTGGCCCGGCGGACCTGGAACCCGCGGCTGGGCATCCTCGGCGGGCTGTCCATCCTGGGCACCACGGGGGTCGTCGTCCCGTACTCGTGCTCGTCGTGGATCGACTCGATCCGCCGCGGGGTCGACGTGGCGCGGGCGGCCGGGCGCACCCACGTGGCCGGGTGCACCGGGTCCACCAGCGAGCGGACCGTCGCCGCGCTGTACGGCCTGCCCGAGGACGCGCTGCTCGACATGGGGGACTTCGCCGGGGCGGTGCTGAAGTACCTGCGCCGGCACCCGGTGCCGCGGCTGACCGTCGCCGGCGGGATCGGCAAGCTGGCCAAGCTGGCCGACGGCCACCTCGACCTGCACTCGGCGCGCTCGCAGGTGTCCACCGCCGCGCTGGCCGACCGGGTGGCCGCCGCGGGCGGTCCGGCCGAGCTCGTCGCCGGCGTGCGGGAGGCGACCACGGCCCTCGACGCGCTGCGGCGGTGCCAGGCCGCCGGGCTGCCGCTGGGCGACCTCGTGGCGGCCGGTGCTCGGGACACCGCGCTCGGCGTGCTGCGCGGCGCCCCGGTGGCGGTCGACGTGGTCGTCGTCGACCGGGCGGGGGCGGTCGTCGGCCGCGCCTGAGCGGAGTGCGCCAGCACAGGTTTCCTGCGCACCCGCACTCCGCATCAGCGGGGGCGGGTGGTCGAGTAGAGGTGGCTGTCGGGGAACTGCGCGGCGGTCAGCACCGGGCCGACGACGACCACCGCCGTGCGCCGCACCCCCGCGGCCTCGACCTGCGCGGCGATGTCGCCGAGCGTGCCGCGCAGCACCAGCTCGTCGTCCCGGCTGGCGCGGGCCACCACCGCGACCGGGCCGTCGGCGCCGTAGTGCTCGGCGAGCTGCGGGGCGAGTTCGGCGATCCGCTGCACGGCCAGGTGCAGCACGATGGTGGCGCCGGTGGCCGCGTAGGCGGCCAGCTCCTCACCGGGCGGCATCGGCGTCGACCGCGCCGAGGTCCGGGTGAGGACGACGGTCTGCCCCACCCCGGGCACCGTCAGCTCGCGCTTCAGCGCCGCCGCGGCCGCGGCGAAGGCCGGGACCCCGGGCACCACCTCGTAGGGCACCCCGGCCGCGTCGAGCCGGCGCACCTGCTCGGCCATCGCGCTCCAGATCGAGGGGTCGCCGCTGTGCAACCGGGCCACGTCCAGCCCCGCCTCGTGCGCGGCCACGAGCTCGGCGGTGATCGCGTCGAGGTCGAGGTCGGCGGTGTCGACCAGCCGGGCGCCGGGCGGGGCGGTGCCGAGCAGCTCCCGGGGCACCAGGGCGCCGGCGTACAGGCAGACCGGGGCGGCGGCGATGATCCGCGCCGCCCGCAGGGTGACCAGGTCGGCGGCCCCCGGCCCCGCCCCGATGAAGAACACGGTCATGGCTTCCGGACCGCGTAGATCGTCACCGGCATGGCGGGCTTCCAGCCGGTGAAGCCGCCCACCGGCTCGGCGCGGTGGACGGCGATGCGCACCAGCTCCCCGCCCACCCGGGCGTGCCAGGCGGCGAGCACGGCCTCGCTCTCGACGGTGACCGCGTTGGCGGCCAGCCGCCCGCCCGGCGGCAGCGCCTCCCAGCACGCGTCGAGCAGCAGCGGGGTGGTCAACCCGCCGCCGATGAAGACCGCGTCGGGGGCCGGGAGCCGGGTGAGCACCTCCGGGGCGTGCCCGTGCACGACCCGCAGGTACGGGACGCCGAGCCGCGCGGCGTTGCGGGCGATCCGCTCGGCCCGCGTCGCGGAGGCCTCCACGGCGACCGCGCGGGAGGTGGGGTGGGCCCGCATCCACTCGATGCCGATGGACCCGGACCCGGCGCCGACGTCCCACAGCAGCTGGCCGGGCACCGCGGCCAGGCGGGCCAGGGTCACCGCCCGGACCTCCGAGCGCGTCAGCTGGCCGTCGGACTCGTAGGCGGCGTCGGGCAACCCCGGCGTGGTGGGCAGCGGGAGCGTGCCCCGGTCGGCCCGGCACTCGACGGCGGTGACGACCAGCGCGGGCGCCGGCTGCGACCAGCCGGCCGCGGTGCCGGTGCGCACCTCCTCCTCCGGGCCGCCGAGCCCGCCGAGCACGGTGAGCCGGCTCTGCCCGTAGCCGCGCTCGGCCAGCAGCGCCGCCACCTGGGCCGGTGTGCCGCCGTCGGAGCCGAGGACCAGCAGCCGCCGGCCCGGCTGGACGTGCGGGTGCAGCAGCTCCACCGGCCGGCCGACCAGGCTGACGACGTCGGTCTCCTCGACCGCCCAGCCCAGCCGGGCGCAGGCCAGCGACACCGACGAGGGCGCGGGGAGCACCCGCACCCGGTCGTGCCCGAGCAGCCGGGTGAGGGTGGTGCCGATGCCGGAGAGCATCGGGTCGCCGCTGGCCAGGACGACGACCGCACGGCCGGCGTGCTCCTCCACCAGCCCAGACAGGGACTCGGTCAGCGGCGAGGGCCAGGGCACCCGCCGGGCGGTCACCGACGGCGGGACGAGGTCCAGCTGCCGGGTGCTGCCGAGCAGCACCTCGGCGCGCTCGACCTCCGCCCGGGACGCCGGGGCGAGCCCCTCCCAGCCGTCGGCCCCGATGCCGACCACGACCAGCGGGGCGCTCACGCGGGCAGCTCCCCCTCCGGGCCCGCCGCCTCGGCCAGCAGCCGTTCCCGCAGCTCGGCGGGGAGCCGGTCGACGTAGACGGTGCCGTCGAGGTGGTCGACCTCGTGCTGGAGGCAGCGCGCGGCCATCCCGGTCGCCTCCAGGGAGACCGGCCGGCCGTCGGCGTCCACGCCGTCGACCCGGGCGCGGAAGGCCCGAGGCAGCTCGGCGTACGGGCCGGGCACGGACAGGCAGCCCTCCTCGGTGACCTCCTCGGCCGGCTCCCCCTCGTGCGGCTCGAGGACGGTCAGCTCCGGGTTGACGACGTAGCCCACGACGTCCTCCCCGCGGGCGTCGGGGCAGTCGATGACGAAGACCCGGGCGTCCACGCCGATCTGGTTGGCCGCCAGCCCCACGCCGTCGGCGGCCTCCATCGAGGCGAACATGTCGAGGACCAGGCGGCGCAGGTCCTTGCCGAAGTCGGTGACCGGCGCGCACGACCGGTGCAGGACCGGGTCGCTGCCGTAGGTGACGATCGGCCGGGCAGTGCCGGAGTACCGGCCGGGCAGGCGCATGACCGCCGATCCTAGGGAGCCCCCGCTGCGCGGGGCCTGGTGCGCCGCCCCGGCCGCTCCGCCCGGGGTGCCTCGTGCTCTGCTTGCCGCGCGCACGCAGCGCACGAGGTCGCGGGGAGGTGCACGGTGGGCTCGCCGACCGCCGCCGGGCTGGCCCTCGGGGCCCTGGCCGACCTGCTGCTCGGCGATCCCCGGCGCGGGCACCCGGTCGCCGGCTTCGGCCGCCTCGCCACCGCCCTGGAGCGCCGCACCTGGCGGGACTCGCGGGCCACCGGAGCCGGGTACGCCGGGCTCCTCGCGGGCGGTGCGGCCGGCGCGGGCCTGGTGCTGGACCGCGCCACCCGCGGCCGGCCGGTGCTGCGGACGGCGGTGACCGCCGCGGCCACCTGGACGGTGCTCGGCGGCACCTCGCTGGGCCGCGCGGCGAGCGCGCTGCACCGGGAGCTGGACGGCGGTGACCTGCCCGCGGCGCGGTCCCTGCTGCCGGCGCTCGCCGGCCGCGACCCGAGCACCCTCGGCGCGGGCGAGCTCGCCCGGGCGACCGTCGAGTCGGTCGCGGAGAACACGTCGGACGCCGCCGTGGCACCGCTGCTGTGGGGGGCGGTCGCCGGGCTGCCGGGCCTGCTCGGCTACCGCGCGGTCAACACCCTCGACGCCATGGTCGGCCACCGCTCCCCCCGGTACGCCCGGTTCGGCTGGGCCGCCGCGCGCGCCGACGACGTCGCCAACTGGCTGCCCGCCCGGCTCACCGCCGCCCTCACCGTGGCCGCGGCCCCGGTGGTGGGCGGGTCGGCGGCCGGGGCGCTGCGCACCTGGTGGCGGGACGGCGCCGCGCACCCGAGCCCGAACTCCGGCCGGTGCGAGGCCAGCCTCGCCGGCGCGCTGGGCCTGCGCCTGGGCGGCCGCAACGTCTACGGCGAGCGGGTGGAGGAGCGGCCCGCGCTCGGCACCGGCCGGCCCGCGGGCCCCGACGACGTCCCCCGCGCGGTGCGGCTGTCGCGGGCGGTGTGGCTGTCGGCCGCCGTCCTCACCGCCGCCGTGCGGGCCGCCGCGCGCGTCACCGCAGCACGGGCCCGCGGGTAGGCAGCGGGCGCGCCGGCGTGCGGCGGCGCCGCGGCGCGCCGCCACCGGCCGGCCGCCGGCGCGGGGTCAGCGCGCTGCGCGGCTCGGGGAGCACCGGGAAGCCGGCGGGGTCGGTGCGCGGGTGGCTGGCCGGCGGGTCGCCGGGCCCCCGGCCACCGCGCAGGGTGACGACGAGGGTGGCGGCCGACAGCCAGGCCAGTCCGAGCAGGGTCAGGGTCACGGCGACGATCCCGAGGGTCATGAGCAGAGACTGGCACCACCGGGGGTGGACGATCCCGGTCCACTGCGGCATGGTGGCCTGCATGCCACCCCGGGCAGACCAGTCCACTTCCGCGGTCGAGCTGGCCGCCCTGCTCGGCCCGGTGGAGGAGGTGCCCGGCCCGCGGTACGCGGCGCTGGCCCGCCGGGTCCGCGAGCTGCTCACCTCGGGCGCGCTCCCCGTGGGCAGCCGGCTGCCGGCCGAGCGGGAGCTGGCCGCCGTGCTGGGCGCCAGCCGGGTGACCGTCGCCTCGGCCTACCGGCAGCTGCGCGAGGAGGGCTACGCCGCCACCCGGCACGGCTCCGGGACGGTCACCGAGCTGCCCGCGACGGGGTCGGTGTGGCACCTGCCCACGACCGATCCCGGGCTGCTCGACCTGGCGCACGCCGCGCCGGAGGCCGCTCCGCAGCTGGTGCAGGCCTACGCGGCCGCGCTCGCCGCGCTCCCCGCCCACGTCGCCGGGCACGGCTACGCACCGGGCGGGCTCCCCGAGCTGCGCGCGGCGGTCGCCGACCGCTTCACCGCCCGCGGCCTGCCGACCGACCCCGCCCAGGTCGTGGTCACCGCCGGCACCGGGGACGCCACCGCGCTGGTGGTCGAGACCCTGCTGCAACCCGGCGACCGGGTGCTGGTCGAGCACCCGACCTACCCCGGCGCGGTGGAGCTGGTCGCGGCGGCCGGCGGCCGGTGCGTGCCGGCCGCGGTCGACCCGGACCGGCCGGACGACCTGGTGGGCACCGCGGCCCTCGTGGCCCGGCAGAGCAGCCCGCGGCTGGCGTTCCTCATGCCGGACTGGTCCAACCCCACCGGGGCGCGGCTGTCGGCGGCGGGCCGCCGGCGGCTGTCGGCGACGCTGTGGCAGCACGGCGTCCTGGCCGTCGCCGACGAGGTCACCGCCGAGCTGCACCTGGACGGCGACCCGCTGCCGCCGTTCGCGGCAGGGCTGCCCGACGCGGCGACGGTGACCGTCGGCGGGCTGTCCAAGGCCGTGTGGGGTGGCCTGCGGATCGGCTGGGTCCGGACCGACGCCGTCCTGGCCGGCCGGCTGGCCGAGTCGCTGGGCCGTCGCCAGCTGTCGGTGGGCGTGCTCGACCAGCTGGCGGCCGCCGCGCTGGTCCGCGACCTCGACGCCGTGCTCGGGGAGCGCCGGCGACTGCTGCGGGAGCGCCGCGCGGTGCTGCTCGAGGAGCTCGGCCGCCGGCTGCCGGACTGGCGCCCCACCCGGCCCGGCGGCGGCCTGTCCCTGTGGTGCCGGCTCCCGGTCGGCACCAGCTCGGCCGCCCTCGCCGCGGCCGCCGCCCCCCGGGGCCTGCTGCTCGCCGAGGGCGCGGCGTTCGGCACCGGGCACGCCTTCGACGACCACCTGCGGCTGCCCTTCACCCTCCCGGCGCCGCGGCTCCGGGAGGCGGTGGCGCTCCTGGCCGAGGTCGACGCCGAGGTCCGCCGCCGGCCGGGCGGCGTCGTCCGGAGCCGGCCCATGACCGTCGTGTGACGTCGCGCCGGGCAGACGTGCGGGACCCCCGCGCTCGTCGTACCGTCTCGGCAACGGAGCGTCCCGGTGGCCCTGCGGGCACCGGTGACGGCGGGTCCAACACGCGGCCCCGGCGCTCCCCGCCGACCTGGTCGGCCCCAGCAGGTGGGAACCCATGACCTCGACCCGCTCCCCTGCCCCCCCGCACCCGCACCGGCCCGCGCTGGCGGCGGTGGCGCACGGCCCCACCGTGCGCCGAGCCGCGGGGCGCTGGCGCCACGACCTGCGCACCGGTCGCTGGTCGTGGTCACCGGAGACCGCCGCCCTGCTCGGCCTGCCCCCTCGCGGCGGGCGGCCCTGCGGTGAGCTGCTCGTGCACGCGGTGCACCCGGCCGACCGGCCCCGCGCCAGCGCGGCCCTGGCCGGCGCGGAGCGGGGCCGGCCGTTCAGCCTCCAGGTGCGCCTCTCCGGGCAGGACGGCCTCGCGCAGCCCGCCGTGCTCGTCGGCGAGCCGTGGGTGGACGACGCCGGCGGGACGCAGGCCGTCGACGGCCTGGTCGCCGTCCTGAGCACCCCGCCGGCCCGGCCCTTCCACGACGAGGACCGGGTGGCCGGCCTGGAGGTGGAGGTCGAGCAGCTGCGCACCGCCATGGCGAGCCGGGCCCCGATCGAGCAGGCCAAGGGCATCCTCATGCTGCTCACCGGGTGCGGGGACCGGGTCGCCTTCGACCTCCTGGCGCACATCTCCAGCAACAGCCACCGGAAGGTGAGGGACGTGGCGCTGGCCATCACCCGCTCCGCCTGCGGGCAGGAGCCGCTACCGGAGGACGTGCGGGTGCTGATGCGGGACGTCTGCCCGCCGGGGCCGACCGGGCGCTGAGGACGGGACCCGACCGCGCCGGGCGCACCCCGGGCGGAGGGCGGCGGCCGGGCGCGGGAGGATGCCGCTGTCGCCGGCGGCCGCCGGCGAGCCCCCGAGCCGAGAGGGCAGCCCGGCGTGCTCTACCTCCTCGTCCGGTTCCTGCTGCGCCCGCTGTTCCGCGTCGCGCTGCGCATGCGCGTCACCGGTAGCGAGCACGTGCCGCCGACCGGGCCGGTCATCCTGGCCAGCAACCACCTGTCGTTCATCGACAGCATGGTCATCCCCCTCGCCGCCCCCCGGCGGGTGCACTACCTGGCCAAGGCCGAGTACTTCACCTCGCCCGGCGTGGGCGGGTGGCTGACCAGGACGCTGTTCACCGCGCTCGGCGCGATGCCGGTGGAGCGGCAGACCCACCGCGCGGCGCAGGAGGCCCTGGACACCGCCCTCCGCGTGCTCCGGGACGGCGAGGGCTTCGGCATCTACCCCGAGGGCACGCGCTCGCGCGACGGGCGGCTGGCCCGGGGGAAGACCGGGGTGGCCTGGCTGGCGCTGACCGCCGACTGCCCCGTCGTCCCCGTGGCCGTGGCGGGGACCGACCGGGTGCAGCCGGTGGACTCGCGGTGGCCGCGCCCGCACCGGGTGTCGGTCACCTTCGGGCGGCCGCTGACCTTCCCGGAGCACCGCGGGATGGCCGGTAACGGCCGGGCCCGCCGCGCGGTGACCGACGAGATCATGCTGGCCATCGCCGACCTGTCCGGCCAGGAGAAGGCCGGCTGGGGCCGGCCGCGCGAGGTCGCGTGAACGGCGCGCTCCTCGTCGCCGGGACCACCTCCGACGCGGGGAAGTCCCTGGTCACCGCCGGCCTCTGCCGGTGGCTGGTGCGCCAGGGGGTGTCGGTCGCGCCGTTCAAGGCGCAGAACATGAGCAACAACGCCGGGGTGACCGCCGACGGCGCCGAGATCGGCCGGGCGCAGATCGCGCAGGCCGCGGCCGCCCGGGTCGAACCCGAGGCGGCGATGAACCCGGTGCTGCTCAAGCCCGGCGGGGAGGACTCCAGCCAGGTCGTCGTCCTCGGCCGGCCGGTCGCCGAGGTCACCGCGCTCTCCTACCGGCCGATGAAGGCGGCGCTGCTGGAGCAGGTGCTGGCCTGCCTGGCCGACCTGCGGTCGCGCTTCGACGTGGTGGTGTGCGAGGGCGCGGGCTCCCCCACCGAGATCAACCTGCGCGCCGACGACATCGCCAACATGGGCCTGGCCACCGCGGCGGGGCTGCCGGTGGTCGTCGTCGGCGACATCGACCGCGGCGGGGTGTTCCCCGCCCTCTACGGCACCCTCGCGCTCATGCCGCCGGCCGACCAGCGGCTGGTCGCCGGCTTCCTGGTGAACAAGTTCCGCGGCGACGTCCGGCTGCTGCGGCCGGGCCTGGAGACGCTGACCGGGCTGACCGGGCGCCCGGTGCTCGGCGTCCTGCCGTGGCTGCCCGGGCCGGCGCTCGACGTCGAGGACTCCCTCGGCCTGGACGCCGCCCTCGGCGGGGCGGGCACCCCGCACGGGGCGGACGTGCTCCGGGTCGCCGTCGCGCGGCTGCCCCGGCTGTCCAACTCCACCGACCTCGACGCGCTGGCCGCCGAGCCCGGGGTGCTCGTCCGCTTCGCGACCCGGCCCGAGGACCTCGCCGACGCCGATCTCGTCGTGCTGCCCGGCAGCCGCGCCACGGTCGCCGACCTGCGCTGGCTGCGGGAGACGGGGCTGGCCGCGGCGGTCGCGCGGCACGCCGCCGGCGGCCGGCCGGTGCTCGGCGTCTGCGGCGGCCACCAGATGCTCGCCCGGAGCATCACCGACGACGTCGAGTCGCGCGCCGGCACCGTCCCCGGCCTGGGCCTGCTGCCCACCGACGTCCGGTTCGCGGGGGAGAAGACGCTGGGCCGGCCCTCCGGCTCGGCCCTCGGGGAGCCGGTGCACGGCTACGAGATCCACCACGGGGTGGTGACCGTGGACGCGGGCTCCGGCGAGCCGTTCCTCGACGGGGTGCGGGCCGGGGCGGTCTTCGGGACCAGCTGGCACGGGGCGCTGGAGAACGACGGCTTCCGGAGGGCGTTCCTCGCCCTGGTGGCGCGCCTGGCCGGCCGGGCGTTCGTGCCCGCCCCCGACACCGACTTCGCCGCCGTCCGGGAGGCCCGGCTGGACCGGCTCGGCGACCTGGTCGCCGAGCACGCCGACACCGACGCGCTGTGGCGGCTGGTCGAGTCCGGCGCGCCCCCGGACCTGCCGCTGCTGCCGCCCGGCGGCTCGCGCTGAGCCCTCCGCCCGGTGCCACGATGCGGCCGTGGACGATGCGGCCGTGGACGATGCGGCCATGGACGACGCGGCCGGTGACGGGGACGACGTCCCCCACGTGAGCGCCCTGGCGATCAACGTGACCATCCCGGAGGCCCTGCGCTGGACGGACACCCGGCGCGGGGAGGAATTCCGGCTGACCACGCTGGACGTCCGGCTCCTCCCGGACGGGCACCTCGCGGCGAAGGCCTACGGCCGGCCGACCGCCGGCGGGCGCGGCACGTACGTCTCGTTCCCCGTCCCCGACCGGGCCGAGCTGCGGGCGCTCGTGGCCGGCGCCGCCGGCCGGGCCGGGGAGCTGTGGAGCGCCCACCGCGGTCTCGGCTGACGCGGCGCCGGCCCGCCCGGCCCGGGCTCAGCCCGCGGCGAGCCGCTCGCGGACGTCGTCCGGCCACGGCTGCGGTGCGCCGTCGCGGACGCAGACGTAGGTGGTGCGGACGACGCAGCACACCCGCTCCCCCACCTGGACGGTGAACCGGACGGTGGCGCTCGTGCGCCCCACCTTCTCCGTCCCCGCGTCCACGGTCACGGTGTCGCCCCAGCGCGCGGACGACGACCACTCGAGGGTGCTGGCCTTCACCACGGGGTCGATCCGGCGGTCGACCAGCTCCGCCCAGGACAGCCCCATCGACGCCCACCAGCCGTTGGAGGCCTCGTCGGCCCAGGTGAGGTAGTGGGCGTTGAAGACGATGCCCTGCTGGTCGCACTCGACGTACCGGACCGGGGAACTCCACCGTGCAGTCACGGCGGGCAACCGTAGCCGGGCTACCGTGCGGGCATGGAGACCGCGCCCGGCGTCCTAGCCGGCTACCGCTCGCCGTCCCGGCTCGTGCAGGACAAGGTGATCGACCACCTCGACCGGCACTGCGCGGCCTTCATCGCCCTGTCGCCCTTCGCGACGCTGGCCACGGCGGACGCCGAGGGGTGGCCCGACGTCTCCCCGCGCGGCGGGGACCCGGGCTTCGTGCGGGTGCTCGACGAGCACCGGCTGGCCCTGCCCGACCGGCCGGGCAACAACCGGGTGGACAGCCTCCGCAACGTGGCGGCCAACCCCCGGGTCGCGCTGCTCCTCCTCGTGCCCGGCATCGAGGAGACGCTGCGGGTCTTCGGGACGGCGGCCCTCGCGCCCGCGGAGGAGCTCGGCGTGGACCTCACCGAGTTCGGCCGCGAGCCGCGCTCGGTGATGGTCGTGCAGGTGACCCGGGCCTACTTCCAGTGCGCCAAGTCGGTGATGCGCTCGGGCCTGTGGGACCCCGAACGGCGGGTGCCGCGCACGGCGTTCGCGCCGATGCGCGAGGTCTTCGCCGACCACTGCCGGCTCACCACGCCGCTGCCGGACGACGCCGTGATGCGAGCCGGGCTCGCCGAGGAGCTGTAGGACCGTCGGTGCGCGGGCCTACGGTCCGCACCGTGGCGACCGACGTGCAGATCGTGGTGGACTGCGCCGACCCGCACGGGCTGGCGGACTGGTGGGCCGAGGCGCTCGGCTGGCAGGTGGAACCGCAGGACGAGTCGGTGATCCGCGGCGCCCTGGCGGCCGGGGCGGCGACCGAGGAGGACACGACGACGCACCGCGGCGCGCTGGTCTGGCGCTCGGGCGCGGCCCTGCGCTCGCCCGACCCGGGGCGGCCGCGGGTGCTGTTCCAGCTCGTCCCGGAGGCCAAGACGGTCAAGAACCGGGTGCACCTGGACCTGCACGTCGGCGAGGACCGCCGGGAGCCGGAGGTGGCCCGCCTGGTGGCCGCGGGGGCGACGGAGCTGCACCGCGCCGCGCAGGGGCCCTTCTCGTGGGTGACGCTCACCGACCCGGAGGGCAACGAGTTCTGCGTGGCGTGAGTGCTGCGCGTGGTGGGTCGCGCCCGGCGTGCGGCCCGCTCCCCGCTGCGCGGGTCAGCTGGCCAGGACGTCCCGGGCCAGGCGGCGGTTGGCCACCGCACGCTCGGCGAGCGCCCGGCGGCGCTCCTGCCGGCTGCGCCGGTCGGTGCCCAGGTAGCGCGCGTCCTCCACGAGCTGGAAGGCGGCCAGCACGCTCGCCTTCACCTCGCGTCCCCGTGGTGCCGCCGGGGGAACCGGCTCGGCCGAGGTCATCGCGACCCCCCTCTCCCGGGGCGCGACTGTTCACCCCCGTGTCGACATGGTGCCCCCGTATCGGCAGGTCGAACCGCAGCGGCGCCGGATTGGTGCCCGTGTGACACGGGTGACAGGTGGTGCACCCCGCCACGCCCGGGAGCCGGGACGGACCCGTACGGTCCTCGTCCGTGGCGAGCACCGGGCGGCGACTGGTCGGACTGCTGCGCGCGGCGCTGGGGCCTGCCCTGGGCGCCGCCCGGGACGCCGCTTCCCGGCCCGCGGAGGGTGCGCGGCGCCGCCGCAGCGCCCGCCGCACGCCCCGACCGGCCGCGCCGGCCCCTGCGGACGGGTCCCGGACGGGCGCCGTGCGCGACCTCGACGGCCCGCTCGGCGAGGCCGACCTCTCCTACCGCCCGCGGGACGACGGCCGCCCCGACCCCGGCGAGGTCGTGTGGGCGTGGGTCCCCTTCGACGAGGGCGACGGCCGGGGCAAGGACCGCCCGGTCCTCGTGGTCGGCCGCCGCGGCGCCGACCTGGTCGGGCTGATGCTGTCCAGCCAGGACCACGACCGCGACGCCGCCGACGAGGCCCACCACGGGCGCTACTGGATGGACGTGGGTCGCGGGGGCTGGGACCCTCGCGGCCGGCCGAGCGAGGTGCGCCTGGACCGCCCGCTCCTGCTGCCCGCGGGGGCGACCCGCCGGGAGGGGGCCGCGCTGGACCGGGAGCGCTTCACCGCCGTGGTGGAGGCCGCCCTGGCCCTCGACCGCCGCCGCTGACCGGAGCGCCCACCACCGCGCCGCGGTCCGCGCACCCGACGGCCGGCGGGCCCTCCGGCCGGTCTCCCCTGACGTGGATCGGCACCGCGACGGGCCGCTCACCAGCCGTCTCGTCGGGCTGGCTCGTCGGCCGTCTCGTCGGCCGGTGATGTGCGATCGCGGCGGAGTTCCCGCGGATCCCGCACCGCGGCTGCACATCACCTGACCGCTACGTCGCGGGTCCAGCAGCAGGCCGACGCCCTGGTCCAGATGTGTGACAACCAGCTCGCCGCCGGGCACCTGCCCACCCTGCGCACCGTCAAGCCGCACGTCGCCGTGGTCATCGCCGCCGCCGACCTGGTCGACCCCAGCACCGGCCCGGGCGCCGCCGAGTTGGGCTTCGGCGCCACGATCTCCGCCGCCCGGGCCCGCTGGCCGGCCTGCGACGGCGCGGTCACCCGCATCGTCCTGGGCCCCGACGGCACCCCCCTCGATGTGGGGCGCACCCACCGCGTGGTGCCACCCCACCTGCGCACAGCGGTCGAGCGCCGCGACCGCGGCTGCGTGTTCACCGGCTGCGGCGCCCCCACCCACTGGTGCGACGTGCACCACATGCTCGAGTGGGCCCTCGGCGGGGAGACCAGCCTGGCCAACTCGGCGCTGCTGTGCGAGCGCCACTCGCACCTTCTGTCCACCACGGGTTCCGCGTCGAACTCCGACCCGACGGGCACTGGCGCACCCGGCGCCCCGACGGCACCGAGATCCGCATCCTGGCCCCACCGCTGGCCGCCGCCTGAACCCACCAGGTCCGGTCACACCCGGACCAGAGCCACAACCGCACACCGGCCGACCCACCCGTGCGCCGGGCACCCGGCGTGCCCGGCGATCGACGTACACGCCGGCGGCCGGAAAGCGTTCGACGGCCCGGCGCGGCGCCCGGCATGCTCCCCGGGGTGGACGCCGCCGCGGTCTTCTGGGCCCTGCACCGCGACCTCCCGCGCGAGGCCCCTGGCTCCGACGCCACGACGCGCGCGCTGCTCGACCTGGCCGGGCCGCCGCCGCCCGGCGCCCGGGCCGTCGACATCGGCTGCGGCCCGGGTCGCTCCGCGGCGGTCCTCGCCGAGGCCGGCCTCCGGGTGGTCGCGATCGACCTGCACGAGCCGTTCCTCCGCCGGGCTCGTCGAGCCGGGACGGCGGCCGCCCCGGTGGCCGTGGTGCGCGCCGACATGGCCGCGCTCCCCCTCCGGGACGGCACCGTGGACCTGGTGTGGTCCGAGGGCGCGGCCTACCTGGTGGGGGTCGAGGCGGCCCTGCGGTCCTGGCGCCGACTGCTGCGGCCGGGTGGCGTCCTCGTCCTCACCGACGCCGTCTGGACCACCGCCGCACCGTCAGCGGCGGCACGCGACTTCTGGGCCGGGTACCCCGGGATGCGGGACGCCCGCGCCCTCGCGGCGGCAGCCCGCGCCGCAGGCTACGACGTCCTGGCCGACCGCCTGCTGCCCGACTCCGACTGGGCGGAGTACTACGACCCGCTCGCCGCGGCCATCGCCGCCTGGCCGGGCCCGGACGAGGAGACCGCGGCCGCTCTGGCCGGGGCCCGGGCCGAGATCGGCCTGCGGCGGTCCCACGCCGGTGAGTACGGCTACGCCGCGCTCGTGCTCCGGGCGACCGGAGGGATCAGTCGCTGACGACGCCGTCGCGCACCGACGGCCGCGGCCGGACGTGGTAGACGCCGGCGGTCTCGCTCCACGAGGTGAGGTCGTAGCGGTGCACCACCTTCGGGCCGCCGTGCAGGTGGACGTGGGTGATCGTGGGCAGCGGCTGCCCGTGCCGGGCGTCCCGGATCTCGACCCGCCCGTCCAGCGGCCCGCCCACGAACAGCAGCACGGCGCCCTCCGTGCCGATCGGCTCCTCGGTCAGCTCGCTCCCCTCCCTGCGCACCCCGGCCAGGGTAGGCGCGTCCGACGCGGGACGACGCGGGACGACGCGGGACGGGGGACGACGGGGTCCTCCGCGGGCTCAGGCCGCGGAGGCCTCTCCACCGGCGACCGGCGGGGAGCCCCGCCGGACCCACAGCTCGTGCGCGGCAGCCGACGCGGCCGCGGCCAGCGGCACGAACAGCAGCGCGCCCGCCAGCCCCCACAGCAGCCCGCCTGCGGTGACCGCGACGAGGACCGCCGCCGCGTTCAGGGGCAGCCGGCGGCGCATCACCCACGGCTCGATGACGTCGTTGCCCACCTGCTGCACGACCAGGACCAGCACCGCCACCAGCGCGGCGTCCACCAGCCCACCCGACCCGTAGGCCACCACGACCGCCACCGCGCCGGCGACGAAGGCGCCGATCGTCGGGATGTAGGAGGCGAGGAACTGCAACGCCGCGAGCGTCAGGGCCAGCGGCACGCCGATCAGCAGCAGCCCCACCCCGATGCCGACCGCGTCGAACAGCGCCACGACCGTGAGCCCCCGGACGTAGGCGCCCGTGGTCTGCCAGGCGGCCCGCCCGGCGCCGTCGACGTCCTCGCGCACCCGCCCGCCGAACTTGCCGAGCAGCCACTGCCACATGCCGCGCCCGCTGACCAGGAAGAGGAACGCCAGGGCCAGCGCGAGGAAGGCCGCGATGAGCACCTCGCCGGCCGCCTGCAGCGGCCCCAGCAGGTCACCGACCGCCGTCGCGCCCCCGGACCCCTGACCGCCTCCCGAGCCCGCCGGCGACGGCAGCTCGATGCCGAAGCGCCGCGAGAGGTCGGAGGAGATGGTCGTGAGCTGGTCGCGCAGCTGCGGGAGCTGCCCGGCGATGCGGGCGCCGAGGCCCAGGGCGGCACCGGCCAGGGCGAGCACCAGCAGGCCCACCGCGGTCACGGCCGACACCGTGCGCGGCACCCCGTGCCGGTCGGCCCACTGCACGGCGGGGGTCGCGACGCCGGCCAGCAGCAGCCCGACGAGGACGGCGACGACCAGCGCGGTCAGCTTCACGGCCAGCCCGGCGAGCAGCCAGACCAGGACGGCGAGCACGAGGAGCCGGCCGCCGACGGCGGCGGAGCGCACGAGCCAGGCCGGGGCCGTGTCGGGGGCGGGATCGGGAACCATCGGCATCCACCACGGGTTCCTCGCTACGCCGCGGCGGACACATCCCGCCCACCCCGCCGCAGCCAGCGGGCCAGCAGCGGAGCGGTCAGCAGCATCACGAACAGCCGCAGGACCTGCACGGCGAGCACGAAGGTGGCGTCGGCGCCGCTGTCCCGCGCGGTCGCGAGGACGGCGTAGAGGCCACCCGGGGTGGTGGCGAGGTAGGCGTCCAGCGCGCTCGCGGAGGTGGTGACCGCGAGCACCCCGCCGAGCCCGGCGCAGCCGGCGACCAGCCCGAGGACGACCACCAGCGCCAGCGGCAGCGCCCGCCCGATGGTGCGCACGCTCTCGCGGGTGAAGTTCAGCCCGACCAGGAGACCGATGACCAGGAACGCCGCCTGCTCGAGCGGGACCGGCAGCCGCGCACCCTGCGCGAGGCCGGTGACGTCGAGGACGGCGGCCACCACCAGCGGACCGAGCAGCGCCGGCACCGGCACCCGCAGCAGCCGGGCGAGCAGCACGCCGGCGACCGCGCAGACCGCCGCGAACAGCAGCCCCGCCGGCCACCCGGGGCCGGCCTCGGTCACCACCGGGCCACCCGCACCGGGCCGGGCACCGTAGAGGACCGTCGCCGCCACCGGCATGAGGACGACGATCAGCAGCACCCGCAGGTACTGCAGGACGGCGACCATCCGGTCGTCGGCGCCGAGCTCCCGCGACATCGCGGTGATGCCGGACGCCCCACCGGCGATCATGGCGAACGCCCCCGTCACCGGGGTGATCCCGGGCTGCAGCCGCATCAGCAGGCCGGCCAGCACGCTGAGCGCGAGCGTCGCCACGGTGACCAGCAGCACCGGCAGCCAGTCGGCCCCGAGCGCCGCCAGGGTGCCCAGGTCGACCAGCGACCCGACGGAGACCCCGATCAGCGCCTGGGCCGCGGTCGTGGCCGGGCGGGTCACCGCGAGCCGCCGCCGGCCGGCCAGCCCGCGGGCCAGGCCGGCCAGCAGGCCGCCGAACAGGGACGGCGAGGGCAGGTCCGCGACGTCGAAGGCCAGCGTGGCCGCCAGCGCGCCGGTGACCACCAGCGCCCAGTCACCGAGCCGGGCGAGCCGTTCCCCCCGGCCGTTCACCCGCCGGTGATCCGGCGCAGCTCGGCCACGTGCGCGTCGAACGCCGCGCGCCCCGCCCGGGTCAGCGCGAGGCTGGTGCGCACCCGCGAGGCGATCGTCGCCTTGCCGATCCGCAGGTAGCCGGCCTCCTCCAGCTGCTTGACGTGCTTGGAGAGGACCGAGTCGCTCACCCCGAGCTGGTCGCGGACCGCGGCGAACTCCATGCTGTCGACGGCGGCGAGCAGCCCGCAGATCTGCAACCGCGGCGGCGGGTGGATGACCGCGTCGAAGCTCGGGACCACGGCGGTCACAGGGACCGGCGCATCTCGGCGACCAGGGCCTTGCCCCAGTACCGGCTGAACGCGGCGGCGGCCACACCCAGCACGGCCCCGGCCACCACCATGGCCCAGTGCTGGTCGAAGCCCTCGGCCAGCACGAAGGCCGTGACCAGGACGGGGAGCACGACCACGCACCACAGCGCCATCCCGCGGCCGTCGATGTCCACCCAGAAGCCGGTGATCCGGCGGTAGGCGGCCACCAGGGCGCCGAGCCCCCCGCAGAAGACCACGAGCGCCGGGAAGGTCACCCACGGGGAGTCGAGGGCGTAGGAGGACAGGAAGCCGAACAGCAGCAGCCCCAGCAGCACGTCGTACCACCACGGCTGCAGCGCCCGCTCGCCCAGCGCGGTCCGGTCGGCCCGCAGCGCGGCGAGCTGCGCGGCGGCAGCGTCCCGGTCGAGCGCGTCGCTTTCCATGCCGGAAAGCCTGCACCGTGACTTTCCGGTCCGTCAAGCCGTGGGCCCCTGTCGGTGCCCCGGGGGGGCATGGTGTGATGACCCGGCCACAGCGACGGCAGCGGAGGAAGCCCGGTGCGAATCCGGCGCGGTCCCGCCACTGTGACCGGGGAGCCCGATCCCAGGCTCCGCCACTGCTCCCCCGGGAGCGGGAAGGCGGGGACCGGGCGCTGATCCGGGAGCCAGGAGACTCCCGCCGTCGTCCACTGCCACTCCGGGCCACCGCGGATGTACGGACACCCGGGGAGAGGACGAGTGCGATGCGCTCCTGGATCGGGTGACCTATCCCTTCGGCGCGGTCGTCGGCATGGACGACCTGCGGCTGGCGCTGCTGCTCAACGCGGTCTCCCCCGCCGTCGGCGGCGTCCTGGTGCGCGGCGAGAAGGGGACGGCGAAGTCGACGACGGTGCGCGCGCTGGCCGCCGTCCTGCCCCCGGTCGACGTCGTCCCCGGCTGCCGGTTCGCCTGCGACCCCGCCGCTCCCGACCCCACCTGCCCCGACGGCCCGCACGACGCCGGCGCCGGGGGCACCCGCCGCCCGGCGCGGCTGGTCGAGCTCCCGGTCGGTGCGAGCGAGGACCGCGTCGTCGGGTCGCTGGACCTCGAGCGGGCGCTCACCGAGGGGGTGAAGGCCTTCGAGCCGGGGCTGCTGGCGGCCGCGCACCGCGGCGTCCTGTACGTCGACGAGGTCAACCTGCTGCACGACCACCTCGTCGACCTGCTGCTCGACGCCGCCGCCCTGGGCACCGCCTACGTCGAGCGCGAGGGGGTGTCGGTCCGGCACGCGGCCCGGTTCCTCCTGGTGGGGACGATGAACCCCGAGGAGGGCGAGCTCCGCCCCCAGCTGCTCGACCGGTTCGGCCTCACCGTCGAGGTCGCCGCCCCCCGCGACCCCGGGGTCCGCGCCGAGGTGGTCCGGCGGCGGTTCGCCTTCGACGCCGACCCGGCCGGCTTCGCCGCGGCGTGGGCGGCCGACGAGTCGGCCCTCGCCGCGCGGATCGCCACGGCGCGGGCGCGGCTGCCGCACGTGGTCCTCGGCGACGGCGCGCTGCGCCAGGTGACGGCGGTGTGCGCCGCCTTCGACGTGGACGGGCTGCGCGCGGACCTGGTCACCGCGCGGGCGGCCGTCGCGCACGCCGCGTGGTCCGGCCGCGACGAGGTCACCGAGGACGACGTGCGGGTCGCCGCCCGGCTGGCCCTCCCCCACCGCCGCCGGCGCAACCCCTTCGACGCGCCCGGCCTGGACGACGAGACCCTCGAGCAGGCGCTCACCGACGCCCGCCCCGACGACGACCCGCCTCCCCCGGGGGGCGGGCCGGAGAACCCGGACGGCGGCGGCCCGGACGGCGGGCCCGGCACGGGCATAGGAAGCAGTTCCCACGGATCCGGCGTCGATACGGGGGAAGAGCTTCCTGTGCCCGGGGACGGCGCCGGGTCGGGGGCGCCGGGGGACGGCGAGGGTGCGGGCGGGCCGACGACCGCCCCGCGCGGCGAGGGGGGCGGGTACACCGAGGCCGCGCCGGCACCCGAGCGCGCCGCGGTCGCGCCGTCCGACCCGTTCCGCACCCGTCGGCTCGAGGTGCCCGGCATCGGCGCCGGCGCGGCCGGCCGCCGCTCGCGGGCCCGCTCCGAGCGCGGCCGCGTGGTCGGCTCGACCCGCCCGGCCGGCACCGTGGCGAAGCTGCACCTCGTCGACACCGTGCTCGCCGCCGCCCCCCACCAGGTCGCCCGCGGGCACACCGGCCCCGGCCTGCGGATCGCCCGCGAGGACCTGCGCCAGGCCACCCTCGAGGGCCGCGAGGGCAACCTCGTGCTCTTCGTCGTCGACGCCAGCGGCTCCATGGGGTCGCGGGCGCGGATGGCCGCCGTGAAGGGCGCCGTCCTCTCGCTCCTGCTCGACGCCTACCAGCGGCGGGACAAGGTCGGCCTGGTCACCTTCCGCGGCACCGGCGCCGACCTGGCGCTGCCGCCCACCTGGTCGGTGGAGGCCGCGGCGACCCGGCTGCGCGAGCTCCCCACGGGCGGCCGCACCCCGCTGGCCGCGGGCCTGCTCAGGGCCCACGACACCCTCCGCGTCGAGCGGCTGCGCGACCCGCGGCGCCGGCCGCTGCTGGTGGTCGTCACCGACGGCCGGGCCACCGGCGCGCGCGGCGGCGACCACGTCGGGGAGGCCCACCGCGCCGCCGGGCTGCTGGCCGCGGCCGGGACGGCGGCGGTGGTGGTGGACTGCGAGTCCGGCCCGGTGCGGCTGGGGCTGGCCGCCCGGCTCGGGTCGGCTCTCGGCGCGCGGACGCTGCGCCTCGAGGACCTGGCCGCCGAGGCGCTCGCGGCGACCGTCCGCAGCGCACGGGAGGCGGCCTAGCCATGCCGAAGGGCCAGGTCACCGCGGTCCCGGACGACGGGCTGACCACGCGGGCGCGGCGCAACCAGCCCCTGCTGGCCGTGCACACCGGCGAGATGAAGGGCAAGTCCACCGCCGCCTTCGGCATGGCGATGCGCGCGTGGAACCAGGGCTGGCCGATCGCGGTCTACCAGTTCGTCAAGAGCGCGAAGTGGAGGGTCGGCGAGGAGACCGCGCTGACCGCGCTCGGCCGGCTGCACGAGCAGACCGGGGAGGGCGGCCCCGTCGTCTGGCACAAGATGGGCAGCGGCTGGAGCTGGTCGCGCCGGCAGGGCACCGAGGTCGACCACGCCGCCGACGCCGCGGAGGGCTGGGCCCAGGTCAAGCGCGACCTCGCCGCCGAAGCGCACCGCTTCTACGTGCTCGACGAGTTCACCTACCCCCTGAAGTGGGGCTGGGTGGACGTCGACGACGTGGTGGACGCGCTGGTGCACCGGCCGGGGACCCAGCACGTGGTGATCACCGGCCGGGACGCGCCGGCGGAGCTCGTCGCCGCCGCCGACCTCGTCGTCGAGATGACCAAGGTGAAGCACCCGATGGACGCCGGCCGCAAGGGCCAGCGGGGGATCGAGTGGTGAGCCCGGGCGGGCGGGTGCCGCGGATCGTGGTCGCCGCCCCCACAAGCAACGCGGGCAAGACGTCGGTCGCCACCGGCCTGGTCGCCGCGCTCACCGGCCGGGGGCTGACCGTCTCCCCGCACAAGGTCGGCCCCGACTACATCGACCCGGGGTACGCCGGGCTGGCCGCCGGGCGCCCGGGCCGCAACCTCGACCCGGTCCTGGTCGGCGAGCAGCGGGTGGTCCCGCTGTTCCTGCACGGGGCCCGCGGGGCGGACGTCGCCGTCGTGGAGGGGGTCATGGGCCTGTTCGACGGCGCCACCCGGCCGGGCCTGGAACCGGGGTTCGCCTCCACCGCGCACGTGGCCCGGCTGCTGCGCGCGCCGGTCGTGCTCGTCGTCGACGCGAGCGCGCAGGCGCAGAGCGTCGCCGCGCTGGTGCACGGCTTCGCCACCTACGACCCGACCGTGCGGATCGGCGGCGTCGTGCTCAACCGGGTCGGCAGCGACCGGCACGAGGAGATCCTCCGGGACGCGCTCGGCGGCTCCGGGGTGCCCGTGCTCGGCGCGGTCCGCCGGCTCGCCGAGCTGGGGACGCCGTCCCGCCACCTGGGGCTGGTGCCCGCGGCCGAGCGCTCGGCCGAGGCGCTGGCGACCGTCGGCCGGCTCGGGGAGGTGGTGGCCGGCGCGGTCGACCTGGACGCCGTCCTGCGCCTGGCCCGCTCGACCCCCGACCTGGCCGCCGTGCCGTGGGACCCCGCCGCCGAGGTCACCCCGGTTCCGGGCCGGCCGCGGGTCGCCGTGGCCGGCGGCGCGGCCTTCACCTTCGGCTACGCGGAGAACGCCGAGCTGCTCGAGGCCGCCGGGGCGGAGGTCGTGCCCGTGGACCCGCTGCGCGACGAGGCGCTGCCCGGGGGCACCGCCGGGCTGGTGGTCGGCGGCGGGTTCCCCGAGGTGCACGCCGAGCAGCTCTCCGCGAACACCCCGCTGCGCGCGGAGGTGGCCGCGCTGGCCGCGCGCGGCGGTGCCGTGGCCGCCGAGTGCGCCGGGCTGCTCTACCTCGCCCGCAGCCTCGAGGGCCTGCCGATGTGCGGCGTCCTGGACACCGAGGCGGTCATGTCCCCGCGGCTGACCCTCGGCTACCGCGAGGCCGTGGCGCTCACCGGCTCGGTGCTGGCCCCGGCCGGCACCCGGGTGCACGGCCACGAGTTCCACCGCACCGCGGCCACCCCCGGCGCCGGGGCCACGCCGGCGTGGCGGTGGGCCGGCGCGGAGCCGGAGGGCTTCGTCACCGGCCGGGTGCACGCCTCCTACCTGCACCTGCACTGGGCCGGCAGCCCCGCGCTCGCCGAGCGCTTCGTCACCGCCTGCACCACCGCTGATCGAGGGGGACACGCCCGTGCACATCGCTGAGGGTTTCCTGCCGGCCGGGCACGCGATCGGCTGGACGCTCGCCGCCGCGCCGTTCGTGGCGCACGGCGCCCGGGCCGTGGTGAGGGAGGTGCGCGAGAACCCGGAGTCCACGCTGCTGCTCGGCGCGGCCGGCGCGTTCACCTTCGTGCTGAGCGCCGTCAAGCTGCCGTCGGTCACCGGCAGCTCCAGCCACCCGACCGGCACCGGCCCCGGCGCGATCCTGTTCCGGCCACCGGTGATGGCGCTGCTGGGCACCGTCGTCCTGCTCTTCCAGGCGCTGCTGCTCGCGCACGGCGGGCTGACCACGCTGGGCGCCAACGCGTTCGCCTTCGCGGTGGTCGGTCCGTGGGTCGGCTACGGCGTCTACCGCCTGACCCGCGCGGCCGGCGCCGGGCTCCTGCCGGCGGTCTTCGCCGGCGTCGCCCTGGCCGACCTGGCCACCTACGTCACGACGTCGCTGCAGCTGGCGCTGGCCTTCCCCGACGCGAGCACCGGGTTCGCCGGTGCGCTGGCCAAGTTCCTCGGCGTCTTCGCCGTCACGCAGGTCCCCCTGGCCGTCGGCGAGGGCCTGCTCGGCGTGCTGCTGTTCCGGGTGCTCACCGTCAACGCCCGGCCCGAGCTCGAGCGGCTCGGCATCCTGGAGCCGGCTCCCGCCCCCGCGACCACCGGAGGTGCCGCGTGAAGCGCCGCGCGCTCGTCAACGCCCTGATCGTCGTCGCCGTGGTCGCGCTGTTCGCCGTCCCGCTGCTGGTCGACGGCGGCACCTCCGGGTACGGCGGCACCGACGCCGCCGTCACCGAGGAGCTCGAGGCCGACGGCTACACGCCCTGGTTCGACTCGGTCTTCAGCCCGGCCGGCGAGGTCGAGTCCGGCCTGTTCGCGCTGCAGGCCGCGCTCGGCGGCGGGGTGCTCGGCTACGTGCTGGGTCGGCTGCGCGGCCGCCGGGGGACGGCCCCCGCGAGCACCCCGGCGGCCGATCCCCGGTGAACGGGCTGGCGGTCGACGACGCGGCCTGGCGCAGCGCCTGGCGCGGGCGTCCACCCGGCGACAAGCTGCTGCTCTGCGCCGGCCTCGTCGTCTGCGCACTGCTGCTCCCCGCGTGGCCGGGCAGCCTGCTGGTCGCACTCACCGCCGTCGGTCTCGCGCTGGGCCCGGCACGGGTCCCGGCGCGCACCTTCGGCCGGGCGGTGCGCTGGCCGCTGGCCTTCATCGGGGTCGGCGCGCTCACCGCGGTGGTCTCGGTCGGCGACGGCGGGATCGGCTGGGCGCCGGACGCCGCCGCGCGGGCCGGGTCGCTCGTCGGCCACGCGGTGGCCGGCAGCGCCGCCGTGCTGCTGCTGGCGACCACCACCCCGATGTCGGACCTCCTGCCCGCGCTGCGCCGGCTGCAGGTGCCCGCGGCGGTCGTCGAGGTGGCGGGCGTGACCTACCGGCTGCTGTTCGTCCTGCTGGAGAGCCTGCACACCATCCGGGAGGCGCAGACGGCGCGGATGGGCTGGTCCTCGCCGCGCCGCTCCTACCGCTCGGCCGGGCTGCTCGCCGCGGGGGTGCTCACCCGGTCCTGGGACCGCGCCCGCCGGCTGCAGGAGGGCCTGGCCGGGCGGGGCATGGAGGCCGAGCTGCGCGTGCTGCCCGAGGTCCTGCCGTCGTCGCGGCTGTTCCGGGCCGCCGCGATCGGCGGTCCGGCCGCGATCGCGGTGACCACCCTGGCCGTCGCATGAGCCACCGGACGCTGACCGCCCAGGGGCTGGTCGCCGGGTACGAGCAGGGCGCCCGGGTGCTCGACGGCGCCTCGCTCACCGTCCCCGCGGGCCGCCGCCTGGCGCTGCTGGGCGCCAACGGCTCCGGCAAGACCACGCTGCTGCGCTGCCTGTCCGGCGCGCTGCGCCCGACCGCCGGCACGGTCGCGGTGGACGGCGCCCGGCTGGAGCACACCCGCCGCGGGCTGCGCGCGCACCGGCAGGAGGTCCAGCTGGTGCTGCAGGACCCCGACGACCAGCTGTTCAGCGCCTCGGTGGCGCAGGACGTCTCCTTCGGCCCGCTCAACCTGGGCCTGCCCGAGGAGGCGGTGCGCGAACGGGTGGCCGAGGCGCTGGCGCTGCTCGGCGTCGGCCACCTGGCCGGCCGGCCCACCCACCGGCTCTCCTACGGCGAGCGCAAGCGGGTGGCCATCGCCGGGGCGGTGGCGATGCGGCCCTGCGTGCTGCTGCTCGACGAGCCCACCGCCGGGCTGGACCCCTCCGCGGTCGCCGAGGCACTGGCCGCCCTCGCCCGGTTGCAGACCTCCGGGTCGACGGTGGTGATGAGCACCCACGACGTGGACCTGGCGCTGCGCTGGGCCGACGAGGTCGCCGTCGTCGTCGACCGGGCCGTGGTGCAGGGCCCGCCGGCCGCCGTGCTGGCCGACGACGCACTGCTCGCCCGCGCCCGCCTGGACCGGCCGTGGGCGCTGACCGTCGGAGCCCGCCTGCGCGCCCTGGGCCTGCTGCCGGAGGGGGCGCTGCCCCGGGACGCCGACGAGCTGCTGGCCGCCCTCCCCGAGCACCCGGGCGTGACCGCGTGACCGTCGTCGGGATCGGCGCCCGGCCCGGGGTCGGCGCGGAGGAGGTGCTCGCCGCGGTGGACGCCGTCCTGCCCGCGGGGTCCACCGCCGTACGGCTGGCGACCCTCGACACCCGCGCCGCCGAGGCCGGGCTGGCCGCGGCGGCCGCCACCCGGGGGTGGCCGCTCACCGGGTACCCCGCCGCCGCGCTCGCCGCCGTCCCGGTCCCGACCCCGTCGGCGCGGGTGGCCGCGGCCGTCGGCACGCCGTCGGTCGCCGAGGCCGCAGCGCTGCTCGGCGGCGGGCGGCTGCTCGTCCCCCGGACGGTCGTCGGCCGGGTCACCGTGGCGGTCAGCGGATGAGCGACCTCTGCCACCACGGGGACGCCGAGCTCGCGCCCGGGCTGGTGGACCTCGCCGTCAACGTCCGCGCCGGTACCCCGCCGCCGTGGCTGCGCGCCGTCCTGTCGGCCACGCTCGACGACGTCGCCGCCTACCCCGACGCCCGCCCGGCCCGCGCCGCGGTCGCCGCCGCGCACGGCCGCCCGCCGGAGGAGGTGCTGCCCACCGCCGGGGCCGCCGAGGCGTTCACCCTGGTCGCCCGGGCCCTGCGGCCGCGCCGGGCGGTCGTCGTCCACCCGTCGTTCACCGAGCCGGAGGCGGCGCTGCGCGCCGCCGGGCACCCGGTGGAGCGGCTGCTGCTGGCCCCGCCGGCGTACCGGCTCGACCCCGCCGCGGTGCCCGCGGAGGCCGACCTGGTGGTGCTCGGCAACCCGACCAACCCCACCTCGGTGCTGCACCCGCGCACGGACGTCGCCGCGCTGGCCCGGCCCGGGCGGGTGCTGCTGGTCGACGAGGCGTTCGCCGACACCGTGCCCGGCGAGCCCGCCTCCCTGGCCGGGCGGCGCGACCTGCCCGGCCTGCTGGTGGTGCGCAGCCTGACCAAGACGTGGGGCCTGGCCGGGCTGCGGGTCGGGTACGCCCTCGGCCCCCCGGACCTGGTGGCCGCCCTCGCCGCCGCCCAGCCGCACTGGCCGTTGGCCGGCCCGGCCCTGGCGGCGCTCACCGCCTGCACCACGCCCGCCGCGCGCGCCGAGGCCGAGGCCGCCGCCCGCGACCTGACCGGGCACCGGGCCGCGCTGCTGGCGGCGCTGCCGCCCGGCGTCGAGGTCCTCGGGACGCCGCGCTCGTCCTTCGTGCTGCTCCGGGTGCCGGGGGGCGAGCGGGTCCGCACCGCCCTGCGGGAGCGCGGGTGGGCGGTCCGCCGCGGGGACACCTTCCCCGGGCTGTCGGCCGACCACCTGAGGGTGGCGGTCCGGGCCCCGGAGACCTCCCGTGCGTTCGCCGCGACCCTCACTGGGATCCTGGGTGGCGCAGCTGTCCCGGCACCGGCGCCGCGGGCCCGTCCCGCCGTTCCCGAGGAGATCCGCTGAGCCGCCCTCCCGCCCCGTTCCCCGGCACGCTCCTGGGCGAGACGATCGCCGCCGTCCGCCCCCGCGACGCGGCCGCCGAGCAGGCCGCCCGCGAACGGCTGGACCGCATGACCAAGCCGCCGGGGTCGCTCGGCGTGCTGGAGGACGTCGCCGCGCAGCTGGCCGGCACCGCCGGCACCTGCCCGCCGCCGCTGCCCGCACCGGCCGCGGTCGCGGTCTTCGCCGCCGACCACGGGGTGCACGCCCAGGGGGTGACCCCCTGGCCGCAGGAGGTCACCGCCCAGATGGTGGCCAACTTCGCCCGCGGCGGTGCGGTCGTCAACGCGCTCGCCGCGCAGCTCGGCGCCGAGGTGGTGGTCGTCGACGTCGGCGTGGCCACCCCCTACGCGCTCGAGCCCGGCCCGGCGCTGCTGTCCCGCAAGGTCCGGTCGGGCACCGCCGACCTGGCCGTCGGCCCCGCCATGACCCTCGACGAGGCCCGCCGGGCCGTCGAGGTGGGCATCGAGGTGGCGACCGGGCTGGCCGCCGGGCACGGCTGCCTCGTGACCGGTGACATGGGCATCACGAACACGACCGCCTCGGCGGTCCTGGTCTGCGCCTTCACCGGTGCCGACCCCGCCGCCGCCACCGGGCGGGGCACCGGGGTGGACGACCCGACCCTGGCCCGCAAGGTCGCCGTCGTGGCCCGGGCGGCCGCCCGCGTGCCGGAGCGGCCGGCGACCCCGGAGGCGGCCCTGGCCGCGCTCGCCGAGGTCGGGGGGCTGGAGCACGCCGCGCTGGCCGGCTTCGTGCTCGGTGCCGCCGCCGCCCGCATCCCGGTGCTGCTGGACGGCGTCATCGCCGGCTCGGCCGCCCTGGTCGCGGCCGCGCTGTGCCCGGTGGCGCTCGACCACGCGCTGGCCGGCCACCTCTCCGCCGAGCCGGGCGCCACCGTGGCGCTGCGTGCCCTGGGCCTGCGCCCGCTGCTGGGCCTGGACCTGCGCCTGGGCGAGGGCACCGGCGCGCTGCTGGCGCTGCCGCTGGTCGCCGGCGCGGCCCGGGCGCTGCGCGACGTCGCGACGTTCGACTCGGCCGGCGTGACCGAGAAGTGAACGCGACGTCGGTGGACCCCGGCAGCGGCGTGGTCTACCCGGTGGGGCTGCGGCTGCTCGACCGGCGGGTGGTCGTCGTCGGCGGCGGCCAGGTGGCCCACCGCCGGGTGGCCGGGCTGCTCGAGGCCCGGGCGCGGGTGACCGTGGTCAGCCCCGAGGTCACCCCGGCCCTGGAGGCCCTCGTCGGGCCGGGCGCGGTGACCTGGGTGCGCCGGGGCTACGAGACCGGTGACCTGGACGGCGCGTGGTACGCCGTCGCCGCCACCGACGACCCGGCCGTGAACGCCGCGGTCGCCGCGGAGGCCGAGCGGTCCCGGGTCTTCTGCGCCCGCGCCGACGACCGGTCGGCCTCCAGCGTCTGGACTCCCGCCGTCGGACGGCAGGGCGACCTGGTCGTGGGCGTGCACGGCGGCGGGGACCCGCAGCGGGCCGTCGGCGTCCGGGACGCGGTGCTGGCCGGGCTCACCGACGGCAGCATCCGCGACCGCGCCGCCCGCGAGCCCGAGGGGGGCCGGCCGGGCGGCGTCGTCCTCGTCGGCGGCGGGCCGGGCGACCCCGGGCTGATCACCGTCCGCGGCCAGCAGGCCGTCGCGCAGGCCGACGTCGTGGTCGCCGACCACCTGGCGCCGCAGGGGCTGCTCGCCGCGCTGCCGCCCGAGGTGGAGGTCATCGACGCCTCCAAGCTCCCCCGCGGCCGGTTCATGGCGCAGGAGCAGATCAACGGGCTGCTGGTGGAGCACGCCCGCGCCGGCCGGCGGGTGGTCCGGCTCAAGGGCGGCGACCCGTTCGTGTTCGGCCGCGGCATGGAGGAGCTGGAGGCCTGCGTGGCCGCCGGCGTGCCGGTCGAGGTGGTGCCGGGGGTGACCAGCGCCATCGGCGTCCCGGCACTGGCCGGCATCCCGGTCACCCACCGCGGCCTGACCCACGAGTTCGTGGTCGTCTCCGGCCACGTGCCCCCGGGCCACCCCGCCTCCCTGGTCGACTGGGCGGCCCTGGGCCGGCTGCGCGGCACGCTGGTCGTCCTCATGGGCGTGGACACCGCGCCGGCGATCGCCGCGGCCCTCGTCGAGCACGGCAGGCTGCCGGACACCCCCGTCGCGGTGGTGGCCGACGGCTCGACCCCCAGCCAGCACGTCGTGCGGACGACGCTGTCCGGGCTGGCGCGCACGCTGGCCGACGAGGGGATCCGGCCCCCCGCCGTGTGGGTGGTCGGGGAGGTCGTGGGCCTCACCGCCGGGCTCCCCCGCCCTCCGGGCCGGGCGTAGGCACCGAGAGGGGCTGCTGCGGCCGGTCCGGCGCCGCCGGAGAAAGCAGTTGTGCGCTCGATGTAGCACTCCTACTATCCCGACACCTGGAACGATCCCGGTGGAGGGGCCATGGGCGAGCCGGTCGTGTCGGTCCGCGGGTTGCGGATGACCTACGGGGCGCAGGAGGTGCTCACCGGCGTCGACCTGGACGTCGCGGCGGGCGAGGTCGTCTGCCTGCTGGGCCCCAACGGCGCGGGCAAGACGACGACGATCGAGGTCCTCGAGGGCTTCCGGCTGCCGTCGGCCGGGGAGGTGCGCGTCCTCGGCGAGGTCCCGGCGACCGCGGGGGACGCCTGGCGGGCCCGCGTGGGCGTCGTGCTGCAGTCGTGGCGGGACCACGCCCGGTGGACGCCGCGCCGGCTGCTGGCGAGCCTGGGCGGCTACTTCCTGCCCTACTCGACGCCGGAGCACCCACGGCCCCACGACGTGGACCGGCTGCTCGACGTCGTCGGCCTCGCCGAGCACGCCGACCGCAAGATCGGCACGCTCTCCGGCGGTCAGCGCCGGCGGCTGGACGTGGCCGTGGGGATCATCGGCCGGCCGGAGCTGCTCTTCCTCGACGAGCCCACCGCCGGCTTCGACCCGCAGGCGCGGCGGGACTTCCACGACCTGGTGCACCGGCTCTCGGACCTGGAGGGCACGACGATCCTGCTCACCACCCACGACCTCGGGGAGGCGGAGAAGCTCGCCGACCGCATCCTCATCCTGACCGGCGGGCGGATCGTGGCCGACGGCAGCGCCGACGAGCTCGCCCGCCAGGTCGCCGGGACCGCCGAGGTGCGCTGGGCCTGCGGCCGGGAACGGTTCGTGCACGCCACCGACGACGCCGTGGCCTTCGTCCGCGGGCTGGTCGCCCAGCACGGCGACGAGCTCACCGACCTCGAGGTGCGCAAGGCCGGCCTGGAGGACACCTACCTGGCGATGGTGCAGCGCTTCGAGGCCGGCGACCGCACCGCCGCCCCGGCCCTGCTGGAGGTGGCGCGGTGAACGCCACCCGGCACGCCGTCGTCCTGGGCCTGCGCCGGGGCTGGACGGAGTTCGAGCTCAGCCTGCGCAGCCCCCAGGACCAGGGCTTCTACCTGTTCATGGGCGGCGCCACGCTGCTCTACCTGTGGTTCAACCGCGACGGCGAGATCACCGGCGCGGGCATGACGATCCCGCTGGTCGCCTACTCGCTGCCGAGCATCCTCGCCGCGCTGTTGGCCTTCGGGGTCATCATCGGGCCCGCCTACGCCCTGGCGATGGAGCGCGAGGACGGCACGCTGCTGCGGCACAAGGCGCTGCCGCACGGCATGCAGGGCTACGTGACCGGCCAGCTGCTCTACCACTCCCTCGGGTTGCTGCCCATGCTGCTGGTCATCCTCGTGCCCGGCTTCCTGCTCTTCGACGGGGTCATGGAGCGCGGCGCCGGGGGCTGGCTGACCGTCACCTGGGTGGTCCTGCTGGGCCTGCTGGCCACCCTCCCGCTGGGGATGGTGCTGGGCTCGGTGGTGCCCAGCGTCCAGAAGGTCGGCAGCTGGGGGATGCTGCCGGTCGTCGTGCTGACCGTCATCTCGGGGATCTTCTTCCCGATCCAGGCCCTGTGGGGGTGGGTGCAGGCGGTCGCGCAGGTCTTCCCGACCTACTGGATCGGGCTGGGGATGCGCTCGGCGTTCCTCCCCGACGCCGCCGCGGCGGTCGAGCTCGGCGGGTCGTGGCGCACCCTGCCGACCGTGCTCGTGCTGCTCGCGTGGGCCGTCGCCGGACTGCTGGTGACCCCCGCGGTGCTCCGGCGGATGGCCCGGAAGCAGTCCGGGTCGCAGGTGGCGGCGGCGCGGGACGCGGCGGCGCAGTGGGTCCGGTGAGCGGCGAGCGCGCCGGCGACGCCGTCCACAACCGGATCGCGCTGCTCCGCGCCGAGCAGGGGGTCACCCGACGCGAGCTGGCCGACGCCCTGGGCGTGCACTACCAGACCGTCGGCTACCTGGAGCGCGGCGAGTACAACCCCAGCCTGCACCTGGCGCTGCGCATCGCGGAGTTCTTCGGGGTCCCGGTGGAGGTGGTCTTCTCGACCCGCCCCTTCCCCCGCATCAGCGACGCCGGCCGGCCGCCGGTGGACCCACCCGCGGCAGCCGGCTGACCCCTGCCCCGCTGCCCCGCCGCCCCGGCCCCCCTCGCGTCGCGAGCCCGGTGACGTGCCGGAACGGCCCCCTTCCAGGGCCCCGCCATGAGCGTGCGAAGGGTGCGGAGGAAGGGGGTCCTCTCAGATGTTGGCGCCGTCCGGGGGTGGCTCGTCGGGCAGCGGGGCGGCGAAGCCGGGGCCGTCCGAGCGCGGCGGGTCCATCCCGACGGTGAAGGCGGCCATCGACAGGGAGCCGTAGGTGTAGCCGTTGACCAGGACGTCGGCGGTCGTCCCGGTGGCCCCGGCCATCCCGGCGACGTAGAGCAGCGGCAGGAAGTGGTCCGGCGTCGGCACCGCCAGGTCGAAGTCCCGGTGCCCGTCGAGCCGGCCGACGGCCGTGGGGTCCTCGAGCATGAGCCGGGTGGCGGCCTCGTCGAAGCGGCGGGCCCAGTCGAAACCGGCGTCGGGCATCGCCCGGCTCACGCCGGCGAGGTTGTGGACGACGTTGCCGCTGCCGATCACCAGCACGCCGTCCTCGCGCAGGGGCGTCAGCGCCGCACCGAGCTGCAGGTGGTAGTCGAACGGCTTGAGCGCGTTGATCGACAGCTGCACCACCGGGATGTCGGCCTCCGGGAAGGCGTGCACCAGCACCGACCAGGTGCCGTGGTCGATGCCCCAGCTGTCGAGGTCGGCACCCACCCAGGTCGGGCTGACGAGGTCGGCGACCTCCTCGTGCAGCCCGGGCAGGCCGGGGGCCTCGTAGCGGACGTCGAAGAGCTCCCGCGGGAAGCCGAAGAAGTCGTGGATGGTGCGCGGCCGGGGCATCGTCGTGACGGCGGTCGCGTGCACGTACCAGTGCGCGGAGACCACGAGGATCGCCCGGGGTCGCGGTACCGACCGGCCGAAGGCCCGCCACGCCTCGGTGTACCGGTTGCGCTCCAGGGCGTTCATCGGGTTGCCGTGCCCGATGAACGCGGCCGGCATGACGCTCACGGACCCGCTCCCCTCCTCGACGCCGGACCGATCATCGCCGAGCCGCGGCACCGGTGCGAGACCCGTCCGGCCGGTTCCCCCGGCCGGGGTCACCCGGCGTTGGACGTGGGCGGCACCCGCCGCAGCGCCGGCGACAGCCACCGCGCACCCGGCCCCTGCGCCGCAGCGGCGTCCCCGGGGTTGGAGAGCGCGCAGCGGGTCAGCGACAGGCAACCGCAGCCGATGCAGGAGGTCAACCCGTCGCGCAGCTGCTGCAGCGCCGCGATCTGCTCGTCGAGGCGCGCCCGCCAGCCCTCCGACAGCCGGGCCCAGTCCCGGGCCGAGGGGGTGCGCCCCTCGGGGAGGGTGTCGAGGGCGGCCCGGATCTCCGGCAGCGTCAGCCCGACGTTCTGGGCCGCCCGGACGAAGGCCAGCCGGCGCAGCACGCTGCGCGGGAAGCGCCGGGCGCCGCCCGGTGTGCGCGTGGCGGTGACCAGCCCGACCGCCTCGTAGTGGCGCACCGCGGACGGCGCCAGCCCCGCCCGCTCGGCCACCTGCCCGATGCTCAGCAGCTCCGCCACGACGACCCCTTGACTTCAAGTGCACTTGAGGTCCGACGGTACTCCCATGGAGAACCCCACCGCCCTCGTCACCGGCGCCTCCCGCGGTCTCGGCGCCGCCCTCGCCTCCGCCCTCTCCGGGCGTGGCTGGCGCCTGGTCCTCGACGCCCGGGACGCCGACCGCCTCGCGGCCACCGCCGCCGCGCTCCCCCGGCCGGACCTCGTCACCGCCGTCCCCGGCGACGTGGCCGACGCCGCGCACCGGGCCGCGCTCGCGGCCGCGGCCGGGGACCGCCTCGACCTGCTCGTCAACAACGCCTCCGACCTCGGCCCGGTCCCGCTGCCCGGGCTGGCCGACCTCTCCCCCGACCGGCTGACCCGCCTGCTCGCCGTCAACACCGTCGCGCCGCTGGCCCTCGTGCAGGCGGTCCTCCCGGCGCTCGAGCGGGCCGGCGGCCGGGTGCTCGACGTCAGCAGCGACGCCGCCGTCGAGGCCTACCCCGGCTGGGGCGGCTACGGGGCGTCCAAGGCCGCGCTGGACCGGCTGACCGCCGTCCTCGCGGTGGAGCACCCCGCGCTGCGCTGGTACGCCGTCGACCCCGGCGACATGGACACCGACATGCACCGCGCGGCCGACCCGGGCGCCACCGGCCTGCCGGCACCGGAGGCCGTCGTCCCGGCGCTGCTGCGCCTGGTGGACGGCGACCTGCCCGGCGGCCGCTACCGCGCGGCCGACCTCGCGGCGGACCTGGTGGACGGCGCCGCCGCGGCGATCGCGGGGGCCGGGCGGTGACCGCCGTCCTGCCGCCGGGCCCTGCGGCCACCACCCCGGCGGAGGACCGCGGGCTGGCCCGGGACGGGGTGCGGCTGCTGGTCGCCCGGCCGGACCGGCTCACCCCCGCCACCTTCCGCGACCTGCCCGACCACCTGGAACCCGGCGACCTGGTGGTCGTCAACACCTCCGCCACGCTGCCCGCGCGGCTCGACGTGCACAGGGCCGACGGCACCGGAGCACCGCTGCACGTCTCGACCTGGCTGGACGACGGCGACTGGGTGGTCGAGCTGCGGCGTCCCGGCAACGACGGCCCCGACCGCGGCGTAGAGCCCGGCACCGTGCTGGCGCTCCCGGGCGGCGTCCGGCTGCGGCTGCGGGCCGGCTTCCCCGACCCGGGGCGGCCGACCCGGCTGTGGCGGGCCCACCCCGAGCCCGCCGTCCCGCTCCCCGGCTACCTGCACCGGTACGGCTCCCCCGTGCGCTACGGCTACCTGCGCCGGCCGGTTCCGCTGGCCGCGGCGCAGAACGTCTACGCCACCGAGCCGGGCAGCGCGGAGAACGCCAGCGCGGGACGGCCGTTCACCGGGCGCCTGCTGGTCCGGCTCATGGCCCGCGGTGTGCCGGTCGTGCCGGTCACCCTGCACGCCGGGGTCTCCAGCCCCGAGCTGCACGAACCCCCGGCGCCGGAGCGGTTCCGCGTGCCCGAGGTCACCGCCCGGCTGGTGCGGGCCACGCGGGAGGCGGGCGGGCGGGTCGTCGCCGTCGGCACCACGGTCACCCGGGCGCTGGAGTCCGCCACCGGCGAGGACGGCGTCCTCCGCGCCGCGACCGGCTGGACCGACCTCGTGCTCGGCCCCGAGCGCCCCGCGCGGGTGGTCAGCGGCCTGGTCACCGGCCTGCACGCCCCCGACGCCAGCCACCTGCTGCTCCTGCAGGCGGTCGCCGGCCGGGCGCTGGTCGAGCGGGCCTACGCCGCGGTGTCCGGGGGCGGCTGGCTGTGGCACGAGTACGGCGACACGATGCTCTTCCTGCCGTGAACCGCCCCCGCGGGCGGCCGGTCAGCGCATCCGCTCGGCGGTGTCCTCGAGGAGCACCCGCCGGTGCGCGGCCGGCCGGCGCGGGCAGGAGGTGCACAGCGGCTCGGGCGGCAACCGGTACAGCCGGCAGCAGGAGACCCGGTCGGTGAAGCGGGCACCGGCGACGTCGACGAAGCGCGGGGCGGGCATGGGCGGCCCGACGGCGGCCACCAGCGGCGCGGCGAGCGCGCTGGCCCTGCCGACGTCCCCCAGCGCCCGCCCGAGGGCCAGCAGCCGGTTGGCCACCGAGTCGGTCGCGACCGCCCACAGCGGGCGCGGCCGCAGCCCGCCCACCGCGGCGACGGTGTCGATGACCGCCGCCAGGCTCTCCCGCATCTCGGTAGGAAGGTCCTCCCCCGGCGCGGCGGCGGCCGCCGCCACCGGCGCGCCGCCGGCCAGCAGGGCCAGGGTGGTGTCGGCCAGCCGCGCCGACAGCGGCCGGCCGGTCACCAGCCCCGCCAGCGCCGGGGTGAGCAGCACGGAGGAGGCCGAGTACCACCACACGGTGGCCAGCGCCCGCCGGTCGTCGCTGGCGTACCGCACCCCCAGCTCCCCGACCCGCCGGGTGGTCCACGCCGGGTCGGCCAGCACCGTCGCGGGGACCGCCTCCGCGGAGGGGGGCGGCAGCAGCCCGAGCGCGGCCGCGCCCGGCACCCGCGCGGCCACCGCCGCCTGCTCGTCGACCCGCACGGCCCCAGTGTGGCCGGGGCGCTGCACGGACGTTGTCGGGGGCAGACGCAGGAGCGCCCGGGACCCTACGGTGTGGCCGGGAGCACGCTGCGTCGTCCACCGGCGGCGCCGAGACGGGAGGTACCCCAGTGAGCGAGTCGACCGAGGTCGCGGGCCGCCGGTTCGCACCACCGGAGGAGCTGGCCGCGCAGGCCAACGTCGGTCCCGACGTCTACGAGGAGGCCGCCCGCGACCGGCTCGCCTTCTGGGCCCGGCAGGCCGAGCGGCTCACCTGGGAGCAGAAGTGGGACGAGGTCCTCGACTGGAGCAACCCGCCGTTCGCCAAGTGGTTCGTCGGCGGGAAGCTCAACGTCGCCTACAACTGCGTGGACCGGCACGTCGAGTCCGGCCACGGCGACCAGGTCGCCTACCACTGGGAGGGCGAGCCCGGCGACCGGCGGAGCATCACCTACGCCCAGCTCAAGGACGAGGTCTGCAAGGCCGCCAACGCGCTGGTCGAGCTCGGCGTGCAGGCCGGTGACCGGGTCGCCATCTACATGCCGATGATCCCCGAGACGGTGATCGCGATGCTGGCCTGCGCCCGCATCGGCGCCGTCCACATGGTGGTCTTCGGCGGCTTCTCCGCCGACGCCCTGGCCAGCCGGCTCGACGACTCCGGCGCCGTCCTGGTCATCACCTCCGACGGCGGCTACCGCCGCGGCGCGCCGTCGGCGCTCAAGCCGGCGGTCGACGACGCCGTCGGCCGCGGCGGCGCCGTCCGCAACGTCGTGGTGGTGCGCCGCACCGAGCAGGACGTCGAGTGGACCGAGGGCCGCGACCTCTGGTGGGACGACGTGGTCGGCCGGCAGTCGGCCGAGCACACGCCCGAGGCCTTCGACGCCGAGCACCCGCTCTACATCATGTACACCTCGGGGACGACGGCGAAGCCCAAGGGGATCCTGCACACCAGCGGCGGGTACCTGACCCAGGTCAGCTTCACCCACTGGGCCAGCTTCGACCTCAAGGCCGACACCGACGTCTTCTGGACCGCCGCCGACGTCGGCTGGGTGACCGGCCACAGCTACATCGTCTACGGCCCGCTCTCCAACCGGGCCACCTCGGTGATGTACGAGGGGACGCCGGAGACCCCCCACCGCGGCCGCTGGTGGGAGATCGTCCAGCGGTACGGGGTCACCCTCCTCTACACCGCGCCCACCGTGATCCGGACCTTCATGAAGTGGGGGGAGGACATCCCGGCCGGGTTCGACCTGTCCAGCCTGCGGCTGCTGGGGTCGGTCGGCGAGCCGATCAACCCCGAGGCCTGGCTCTGGTACCACCGCAACATCGGCGGGGGCCGCTGCCCGATCGTGGACACCTGGTGGCAGACCGAGACCGGCGCGCACATGATCAACCCGCTGCCGGGCGTCACCACGCTGGTGCCCGGCTCGGCGCAGCACCCCCTGCCGGGCATCTCGGCGAAGGTGGTCGACGACGAGGGCAACGACCTCGGTGACGACTCCACCGGCCTGCTGGTGCTCACCGAGCCGTGGCCGTCGATGCTGCGCACCATCTGGGGCGACGACCAGCGCTACGTCGACACCTACTGGTCGCGGTTCGCCGAGAAGGGGTTCTACTTCGCCGGGGACGGCGCCAAGAAGGACGCCGACGGCAACATCTGGCTGCTCGGCCGGGTGGACGACGTCATGAACGTCTCCGGGCACCGCATCTCCACGACCGAGGTCGAGTCCTCGCTCGTCGCGCACCCGGCGGTGGCCGAGGCGGCGGTGGTCGGCGCCAGCGACCCGACCACCGGGCAGGGCATCGTGGCCTTCGTGATCCTCCGCGGTGACGCGGTCGACTCCGGCGAGGACCTGGTCAAGGACCTGCGGCAGCACGTCCGCAAGGACATCGGCCCGATCGCCAGCCCGCGGCAGATCATGGTCGTGCAGGAGCTGCCCAAGACCCGGTCGGGCAAGATCATGCGCCGGCTGCTGCGGGACGTCGCGGAGAACCGCGAGCTGGGTGACGTCACCACGCTCACCGACTCCTCGGTCATGAACCTGATCAAGGACAAGCTGCCGGCGTCGTCCTCGGAGGACTGAGAGGGGACCCCGCGGGCGGAGTGGGAGGGCGCGGAGGGCGCGTCCCTCCCACTCCGCTCGGGGGACGCCGGGACGCGCGCTCGCTGATCATGGGGGACGATCCAACCGAGTTCCCGGCGCCGCCGGTGACCGAGCCCCCAGGAGGTGCCCCCGTGGCCCACAGCGCATCGACGAACCCGCCCCAGGTCCGGCACGCCGGCACGGAGGAGCCGTCGATCGGGACGCTGGTGCAGAGCGCCATGGCCGACGTCTCGACCCTGATCCGCAGCGAGGTCGAGCTGGCCAAGGCCGAGATGACCTCCTCGGCGAAGAAGGCCGGGATCGGCGCGGGGGCCTTCGGGGCGGCGGGGGTGGTGCTGGCGTTCTCGGTGTTCTTCATCGGCATCGCGCTGGCCGAGTTCCTGACCTGGCTGGGCCTGATCCGGTGGGTGTCCTACCTGATCGTCTGGGCGCTGTTCCTGGTCGTCGCGGCGATCGCCGCGCTCATCGGGCGGCGGCAGATCAAGAAGATCGACAAGCCGGAGCGCACGCTGGAGACGCTGCGGGAGCTGCCCTCGGTGATGCACCGGGAGGCCCCGGGTGCCCGGCGCCGCGAGGTGCCGACGGTGACCAACGGCCGGGTGCAGCTGCGCGGCAGCGACAACTACACCGTCTGACCGGCCGGGGAGCCGCGCCCGGTGACCGCCGTCGAGGAGGGGCCGCCGGACGCGACGAGCGTCCTGCTGCCCGGTCCGTGGACCCACCGCGACCTGTCGGCCAACGGCGTGCGCCTGCACGTGGCGGAGGCCGGCGAGGGGCCGCTGGTCCTGCTGCTGCACGGGTTCCCGCAGTTCTGGTGGGCCTGGCGGGCCCAGCTGCCGGCCCTGGCCGCCGCCGGGTTCCGCGCCGTCGCCCCCGACCTGCGTGGTTACGGGGCCAGCGACAAGCCGCCGCGGGGCTACGATCTGCCCACGGCGGCCGCCGACGTCGCCGCGCTGGTGCGCGCGCTGGGCGAGGAGGACGCCGTCCTCGTCGGGCACGACTGGGGCGGGCTGGTGGCCTGGTCGGTCGCCGCCCTGCACCCGCGCAGCGTCCGGCGGCTGGTCGTCGTCTCCATGGCCCACCCCCGGCGGCTGCGGGCCGCCCTGTCCGATCGCGCCCAGCGCCGGGCACTGCGCTACGTGCTGGGCTCGCAGCTGCCCCGGCTGCCCGAGCGGCGGCTCACCCGCACCGATGACGACCCGGTCGCCGACCTCATGCGGCGGTGGGCCGGCCCGGCGTGGACCGGCACCGGGGACTTCGCCGAGGCGGTGGCGCGCTACCGCTCGGCCGCCCGCATCCCGCAGGCCGCCTACGGCTCGATGGAGTACTTCCGCTGGGCGGGCCGGTCGCAGATCCGCCCGGACGGGTGGCGTTACGCCCGCCGGATGGCGGCGCCGGTCACCGCCCCGACCCTGCAGCTGCACGGCGCGCTGGACCCGTGCGTGCTGCCGGGTTCGGCCCGCGGTTCGGGGCGCTACGTGGCCGGCGCCTACGAGTGGCGCGAGCTCGACGGGGTGGGGCACTTCCCGCCGGAGGAGGCGCCCGGGGCGGTCAGCGCCGCCGTCGCCGACTGGGCCGCCGGCTGAGACACCCCTGCGGCCCCGCTGCAGGGCCCCGCGCCGAGCCCGGTGACCTGCTGGGACGGCCCCGCTGCAGGGCCCCGCGCCGAGCCCGGTGACCTGCTGGAACGGCCCCGTCCGGAGGCTCACCGCGAGCCTGCGAGCGGTGAGGAGGACGGGGTCCTTCTACTCGCAGGAGCCGGTGCCGACCTCGGCGGTCGCCGTCGTCCCGGCGACGCGGGCGGCCTCCACCTCCTCGGCGGTGAGCGCGTAGCCGGTCAGCGGGTCGTCGATGGCCGAGGCGAACACGACGCCGAGCAGGTGCCCCTCGGCGTCGAGCAGCGGCCCGCCGGAGTTGCCCGCCCGGACCTCGCCGTAGAGGGCGTAGACGTCACGCTGCACGGTCGTGGTGTTGCGGAAGTCGGGGCCGCTGATCTCCCCGCGGTCGCGCACCCGGGCGGGTCCGACGAAGAGGCCACCGCCGCCGGGGTAGCCCATGATGATCGCGTCGGCGTTCTCGTCGACCGGCGCGTCGGCCCAGGTCAGCGGCACCTGGGGCAGCCCGGGGACGGCGAGGACGGCGATGTCGGTGGCCTCGTCGACGTAGACCGGCACCGCGTCGTACTCGCTGCCTTCCGCCTGGACGACCGGGTCGGTCACGCCGGCCAGCACGTGGGCGTTGGTCATCACCCGCTGCGGGGCGAAGACGAACCCGGAGCCGTCGATCTGGCGGGAGCAGGAGGGTGCCACGCCGGTGATCTTCACCACCGAGCCCTCGACGGCGTCGACGACGGGGCTGTCGATGAGCGTCGGGTCGGGCGGGGGGACGTCGTTGACCTGCGTGGGGGTCAGCGGGTCGAGGACGTCGGGCAGGCCCCGGCGGTCGATCGCCTCCCGCAGCGAGTCGTACACCGTCCGGACGCCGTCGGGCACCGTGCGGTCCACCGCCTGCACCAGCGAGGACTGGCGCACCTGGCCGGCCACCTGGGGGAACGGCGCGCTGGCCAGGGGGGTGGCCACCATCCAGGCGACGAGCAGGACGGCGGCCGCGGAGAGCACCGCACCGGCGACGGCGTCCACCAGCGCGGCCGGCTCCCAGGTGACCCGCCGCCGCACCGCCCGGCCCACCGCCCCGGCCAGGAGCTGGCCGAGCAGGGCACCGGCCAGCACCACGACGAGCGCGACGAACACCCGGGTGACCGCCGACCCGTCGACCTGGTCGGCGATCGGCCCGGAGAGCTGCGCGCCGAGCACCGCACCGCCGAAGAACCCGAAGAAGGACGTCGCGGAGACGATCAGGCCCTGGCGGAACCCCGACAGGGCGAACACGAGGGCGAGCACGATCAGGACGAGGTCGACGACGGACACGGCAGGGACCTCAGCCCGTGACCGTCATGGTGCCGACCTGGTCGAGCTGGATGTGGAAGGTGCACTCGAACGGGTAGTCGCCGGGCGCGGTGACCTCGAACTCGATGGTGCGGCTCTCCCCCGCCGCCAGCAGCGGGATCTCCTCGTCGATCGGCGCCGGGCCGGTGCCCGGGGTGAACCGGAAGTTGTGGACCATCTGCTCGGCCACGTTGGTCACCGTCAGCCGGACCCGGCCGGGAGCCACCGTGAACGTGTCCGGGGTGAAGACGTAGTCGTCCTGGGTCTGCAGCGTGACCTCCTGCACCCCGTCGGGGGCGGTGGTCACCGTGCCCGCCCCGGGGGCGGTGGTGGACGCCGCCGTCCCGGGGGTCGCGGGTGCGTCGGCGCCGCACCCCGCCAGCACGAGGCCGGCTCCCAGGAGCACCCCGGCGACCGCGGCACCGCCACGTCGCCCCGTCAGCCGTCCGGTCATCGCTCGGGAACGGTACGTGACGGCGGCCCGTCGGGGGGCGGGTCGGCGACCGTCGGCGCGGCGGCCTCCTCCTCCTCGGCGGTGTCCCGGGTGCCGGGCAGCTGCGGCAGGCGGACCCCCAACGCGGGCAGCGGCCGGACGTCGCCGGCGTCCCACGGCCGGGCGAGGCCGGCGGCCTCCAGGACGGCGTCGAGCAGCCCGGCGGTGAAGCCCCAGACGACCATGCCGGCCACCCCGAAGGCCGGGCCCACGTAGCCGGAGGGGTGCCGGGCGCGGAACCGGTTGGCCGGGTCGGCGAGGTCGGCGAGGGGCACGCGGGCGACGCGGGCGACCTCGCGCGGGTCGCCCACGGTGACGTCGCGGGGGTCGTCCCACCACGCCACGACGGGGACGACGAGGTTGTCCGACGGCCCGAGGAACAGCTCGGGCAGCGTCGTCAGCACCCGGACGCCGTCCGGGTCGACGCCGGCCTCCTCCTCGGCCTCCCGGAGCGCGGTGCCGACCGGGTAGTCGTCGCCGGGGTCGGCGCCGCCGCCGGGGAAGGCCGGCTGACCGGCGTGGGTGCGCAGGTGGGCGGCCTTCTCGATGAGCAGGACGTCGGCACCGCGCGGGCCCTCGCCGAACAGCACGAGCACCGCCGAGCGCCGCGCGGTGGCGGTGGGCCGCGGCATCCGGTGCCGCAGCGGGAGGTCCGCGGCCCGGGCCACGAGCCGGTGCAGGTACTCGGGCAGCCCGTCGCCCGGTGCGGTCACAGCTGCACGCCCAGGTGCTCGGCGACCAGGTCGCGCAGCTCCTCGTAGGAGCGGACCGGGCGCAGCTGCAGGTGCGCCACCGAGCCGTCGGCCCGCAGGAAGTAGGTGTAGGGCAGACCGCGCAACCCCTGCTCGACGGCCAGGTCGCCCTGCGCGTCGACGGCGGTGGGCATGGTGATGCCGGCGTCGGCGGCGAAGGCGCGGCCGTTCTCCGCGGGGTCCTGGCTGACCAGGCCCAGCACGCGCAACCGGTCCCCGCCGGCGTCGGCGAGCTGCTGCACGACGGGCAGCTCCTCCCGGCACGGCCCGCACCAGCTGGCCCAGAGGTTCACCACCGTGGGCAGGCCCTGCGCCCGGCCCAGGTCGAGCTCCCCGCCGGCCAGGCAGTCGAAGGAGAGGTCGGCGAGCACCTCACCGCCGGAGGCCGGCTCGTCCGGCTGCTCCGGGCAGGGGGTGGTGGTGTCGACGACCTCCGGGGGTGACGACGGCGCCGCGGCCGCTCCCCCGCCGTCCGTGCTGCCGCCGGTACCGCAGCCGGCCAGCGCGGCCGCGAGCAGGAGGGCCGCCGCGGCCCGCGGCGCCCTCACTCGGTGTCCGAGGCGGCCGGGCTCTTGACCAGCTTCGCCGCCAGTTCCGGGTCCGTCGGCCCGATGCCGAAGGACGGGCACCACCGCGCGAGGCCGCAGGCGCCGCAGGCCGCCTTCTTGGCGTGGCACACGCGCCGGCCGTGGAAGATCACGCGGTGGCTGAACATGGTCCAGTCGCGCTTGGGGACCAGCAGGGCGACCTCGGCCTCGACCTTGACGGGGTCCTCCTCCTCGGTCCACCCGAAGCGGCGGACCAGCCGGCCGAAGTGCGTGTCGACGGTCAGCCCGGGGACGCCGAAGGCGTTGCCGAGGACGACGTTGGCGGTCTTGCGCCCCACGCCGGGGAGCGTGACGAGGTCGGCCATGCGCCCGGGCACCTCCCCGTCGAAGCGCTCGACCAGCGCCTGCGCCAGGCCGAGCACCGAGTTCGCCTTGGCCCGGAAGAAGCCGGTCGGCTTGAGGATCGCCTCCAGCTCGGCGCGGTCGGCCCCGGCAAGGGCGACGGCGTCGGGGGAGCGCGCGAACAGCGCCGGCGTCACCTTGTTGACCGTCTTGTCGGTGGTCTGCGCCGACAGGACGGTGGCCACCAGCAGCTCGAAGGCGTTGGTGAAGTCCAGCTCGCAGTGCGCGTCCGGGTGGATCTCGGCCAGCTCGCGCGCCATGCGGCGGGCGCGGCGGGTCCGCGCCAGCGGCGTCTCGTCGGGGTCGAACGGTGCTCCCCCGCGCGCGGCGGCACGGCGGGCGGCGGCGGTGCGCGGCGGGACGGGGCGGGCGTAGGCCGGCGAGGACACGCGGTCGAGGGTAGGCGGATCCACCGACGTCCCCCGGGCCGTGCCATCATCGGCGACCGTCGAGCGCTGCGGCGCCGATGCGGGCGTCGTCCCCCGGCCACCGGGTACACAGGTGCGTACCGCCTGCCGCCGACGAGGACCGAGAGGAGCTGCCGTGGTCTCCCTCGTCGTCATCCTCTTCCCACCCCTGCTCATCGCCTTCCTGCTGGTCATGGAGCGCGTCGAGGAGCCGCTGCGCCGGCCGACCGGCCAGCGGGAGGTGGCCGAGTTCCTGTCGACCGCCACGCCGGGCGAGGTCGACACGCTGGCCCGGTCGGGCATCCGCCGGGCGATGTCCCGCTGGCGGGCACGGCGCCGGTCGCGGGTCCAGCGGGCCCGCCCGCCGGTCGTCTGAGGGAGGACCCGCCGGCCCGGAGCGGGCGGGAGCTCACCCGTCCGGGGTGCGCGGACCTCCCACCGATCGGGTGACGGTCCGCACAGACCCCTAGACTCACCACCGGACGGCGCCGCCCCGGGCGTGCGCCGACGAGGACCCGCCGGTCGTCGGCGAGCCAGGTGGTCGTGCGAGAGGACGCGTAGTGGACGAGGTGCTGGCCCAGTCCGGGCTCTTCCAGGGGCAGTCGGAAGAGGCGGTGCAACCGGTCATCAGCCGTCTGGAGACGCTGACCCTGCCCCGCGGCCGAGTGGTCTTCAACGAGGGCGAGCCCGGCGACAGCCTGTACATCGTCCTCTCGGGCAAGATCAAGCTGTCCCGCCGCTCGCCCGACGGCCGGGAGAACGTGCTCGCCGTCATGGGCCCGTCCGACCAGTTCGGCGAGCTCTCGGTCTTCGACCCCGGCCCCCGCACGGCGACCGCCACCGCGGTGACCGACGTGAAGCTGGCCCGGATGCCGCAGTCGGTCATCCGGCCGTGGATCGAGGCGCACCCCGAGATCGGCGAGCAGCTCCTGCGGGTGCTGGCCCGGCGGCTGCGGCGCACCAACGACTCGGTCGCCGACCTCATCTTCACCGACGTCCCGGGCCGGGTCGCCAAGGCGCTGCTGCAGATGGCCGACCGGTTCGGCAGCCGGGAGGGCGAGGGCCTGCGGGTGAAGCACGACCTCACCCAGGAGGAGCTGGCCCAGCTGGTCGGTGCCTCCCGCGAGACGGTCAACAAGGCGCTGGCCGACTTCGTGCACCGCGGCTGGATCCAGCTCCAGGGCAAGTCGGTCGTCGTCCTCGACGAGGAGCGCCTGCGCCGCCGCGCCCGCTGACACCCCAGCGCTGGACGGCAGCGGCCCGGGACCCGCGTGGTCCCGGGCCGCTGGCGTTCGACGCCCCGGGCCGTGATCGCCGTCATCGGCGGGTCGCCGCGGGACGCGAGGTCGGCGCCCTCACGGCGGGGGGGGGGGGGGGGGGGGGGGGGGGGGGGGGGGGGGGGGGGGGGGGGGGGGGGGGCGGGCGGGGGCGGGCGGCGGCGGCGGCGGGG
>NZ_JBJGYK010000028.1:0-52796 GCF_054049955.1 Geodermatophilus sp. SYSU D00758 | reverse complement strand
CCCCCCCCCCCCCCCCCCCCCCCCCCCCCCCCCCCCCCCCCCCCCCCCCCCCGCCCCCCCCCCCCCCCCCCCCCCCGCCCGCCCCCCCCGCCCCCCCCCCCCCCCCCCCCCCCCCCCCCCCCCCCCCCCCCCCCCCCCCCCCCCCCCCCCCCCTCCCGGGTGTCCGGGTTGCCGGGGCGCCGGCCGGTCGGCCGGCGTCGGGGTGCGCTCAGCTGGTCCTCCTCCGCAGCGTCGCCGCCGCGAGGGCGAGGGCGACCAGGGCGGCGCCGGCCACGACGGCGACGTCCACCCACATCGTGCCGGTCGGCTCGGCCGAGCGCCCCAGCTCCTGCAGCCCGTCGACGGCGTAGGTGAGGGGCAGGGCGTCGCTGACCGCCTGCAGCCAGCCGGGCATCTGCTCGCGCGGCACGAGCAGCCCGCAGAGGAAGAACTGGGGCAGGACGACGACCGGCATGAACTGCACCGCCTGGAACTCGGTGCGGGCGAAGGCGCTGGCCAGCAGCCCGAGCGCCACCCCGAGGACGGCGTTGACCACGGCGATGAGGACCACCGCCCACAGCGGGCCGGCCACGTCGAGGTCGTAGAGCGTGGTGGCCACGGTGACGGTGACGGTGGCCTGCAGCGCCGCGGCCAGCCCGAAGGCCGTGCCGTAGCCCAGGAGCAGGTCCAGCCGGGACAGCGGCGTGGTGAGCAGCCGCTCGAGCGTGCCCGAGGTCCGCTCGCGCAGCATCGCGATGCTGGTGACGAGGAACATCACGACGAACGGCAGGATGCCGAGCATCGTCAGGCCGACGCGGTCGAAGGTCGACGGCTGACCGGGCGCGGTCGGCAGGTCGGCCCAGATGAGGTGCAGCAGCCCGAGCAGCAGGCTCGGCAGCACGAGCAGCATCGCCATCGTGCGGTGGTCGTGCCGCAGCTGGCGCAGCACGCGGCCGGTGGTCGCCGCGGTCAGCGCGGGGCTCACGTGGGTGGTCGGGGCGGTCATGCTCGGCTCACCTGCTCGCTCCCGCGGGACGCTCCGCTCCTCGTACGTCCCTCGCTGCGATGCTCAGGCCCCTGCTCGCTCGCAGCCACCTCCTCGGAGGCGCGGATCAGCCGGAGGAAGGCCTCCTCCAGGTCGTCGGTGCCCGACTCGGCGCGCAACCGGGCCGGCGTGGAATCGGCCAGCAGCCGTCCCTCGCGCAGCAGCAGCAGCCGGTCGCAGCGGGCGGCCTCGTCCATCACGTGGCTGGAGACCAGCAGGGTGGTCCCGGCCGCGGCGAGGGCGTGGAAGCGCGCCCAGAGCTCGGCGCGCAGGACCGGGTCGAGCCCGACGGTCGGCTCGTCGAGCACCAGCAGGTCGGGTGCGGCCACCAGCGCGCAGGCCAGGGACACCCGGCCCTGCTGGCCGCCGGAGAGGTCGCGGACCAGCCGGCCCGCGGCGTCCGCGAGACCCACGTCGGCGAGGGCGGCGTCGGACTCGCGGGCGCCCATGCCGTACAGGGACCCGAAGTGGCGCACGTTCTCCCGGACGGTCAGGTCGGCGTACACGCTCGGTGCCTGGGTGACGTAGCCGACGCGGGCCCGCAGCGCGGGGGAGCCGGCCGGCCGGCCGAGCACGGCGACCGCGCCCCCGGCCGTGCGCTGCACGCCGACGACCGCGCGGATCAGCGTGGTCTTGCCGCTGCCGCTGGGCCCCAGCAGGCCGGTCACCTGGCCGGCCGGGACGGAGAACGACAGCCCGTGCAGCACCCGGCGGCGGCCGCGGTCGACGGTCAGGCCGGTGACGGTGACGGCGTCGGTCATGGCGACCTCCCGGAGAGGAACTCAACGCCTGATGAACTCAACGGTAGGTGAGTTTTCCGGGCGCCGTCAACGGCCCCGAGTCCGGAATCCGGCGGCGACCCCGGGGGACGACGCGGCCGGCAGGGCGCCGTTCCCGGGCGAGGCTCAGGCGGTCCCGGCCAGCGCGCGGCCCAGCGCCGTCCCGGAGGTCCAGGCGCTCTGCACGCGGGAGGGCGCCGACCAGCCGTCCCCGCACGCGCCGACGCCGTCGACGAGGCCGAACGGCTCCTCGCGCGGCCGGGCCGGGCGGGCGAAGGTCCAGCGGTGCACGGCCGTCCAGGCCGGTGGCCCGTCGATGCCGAGCGCGCGGGTGACCGCGGCGGCGACCGGGCCGGCGGCCGCGTCGGGGTCCTCGAGGTGGGCGGCGGCGAGTTCCGGGGTGGTGTGGGCGACCAGCACGGGGGCGCCGTCCCCGCGGCGGTCGCCGTCGTCGGCGACCCACTCGACCGCGGGGTCGTCGTGGACGAAGGCGCCGTGCAGGTCGGCCGGCCAGCGCCGGGTCCCCCACCCGAGGACGACGGCCAGCGCGGGCAGCCAGGGCCGCTCGTCGAGCAGCGCCGCCGCGGTCGCCGGGTCGAGCAGCCGGCGGGCCTGCGGGTCGGGCATCGCCAGGACGACGGCGGGGGCCGGCTCGCCGTCCAGGTGCGGGCCGGGGCCGACCTCCCCGACCGTGCGGCCCTGCTCCACCTCGAGGTCGCCGGCGAGGTCGGCGACCAGCGAGCGCAGCCCGCCGGGCGCCCCGTAGCGCAGCGGGCCGCGCCGGGTCTCGCGCACGCCGTCCGGGCCGGCCACGGCGAAGGTGTCGGTCCAGGGCCGGGCCAGCCCGCGCGCGACCCAGCCGGCCACCACCTCGGCGAAGGGGGAGCCATCCTCGGCGGTCAGGTAGCTGGCGCCGAGGTCGACGACCCGGTCGTGGAGGGTCCGGGAGGCCATCCGGCCGCCGGGGCGCCGGCCGCGGTCGAGGACGCGGACCGGCCGCCCGGCACCGGCCAGGGCGCGGGCGCAGGCGACCCCGGCGATGCCGCCGCCGACGACGAGGACGGGGGCAGGGGAGGGCACGTCCCGATCCTGCGGGCTGTCCCGGCGCGGCGCCCGGCGAGCGCGCTGGCACGATCGCCGCCGTGCCCCCCGTGACCGTCACCGACCCGCGCGACGAGCGCCTGGCCGACTTCTTCGACCTCAAGGCCGGCGACCGGCGACCGGGGACGGAGCGGGGCACCGGCCCCGTGATCGTCGAGGGCGTGCCCGCGGTGCAGCGGCTGCTGGCCTCGCCGTACCGGGTGCGCGCGGTGCTCGGCGTCCCCGGGCGGGTGGCCGCGCTGGACCTGCCGCCGGGGACGCCGGCCTACGAGGCGGACAAGTGGGTGCTCTCCGAGGTCATCGGCTTCCGGCTCACCCGCGGGGTGCTCGCCTCGGCCGACCGCCGCCCGCCCGCGGACCTCGAGGACCTGCTGCGCGGGCCGGCCCCCGCGGCGCCGCGCCGGCTGGCCGTGCTGGAGGCGCTCAACGACGCCGAGAACCTGGGTTCGATCGCCCGCTCGGCGGTGGCCCTCGGCGTCGACGGCCTGCTGCTGGACCCGCGCTGCGCCGACCCGCTCTACCGGCGCTCGGTCCGGGTCTCGATGGGGCACGTGCTGGCGCTGCCGTTCGCCGTGCTCGCCGACTGGCCGGGCGGGCTGGCGCGGCTGCACGACGCCGGCTACCTGACGGTGGCGCTCACCCCGGCCCCGGATGCGGTCGACCTGGCCGAGGTGGACCCCCGCGCCCACCCGCGCACCGCGCTGCTGCTCGGGGCGGAGGGGCCCGGGCTCAGCCCCGAGGCGCAGGCGGCGGCGCGGGTGCGGGCGCGGATCCCGATGCGCGCCGGGGTCGACTCCCTCGGCGTGGCCGCCGCGGCCGCGGTCGCCTTCGCCGCGCTGCGCTGAGGCAGGACCCCCTCCTGCCCACCCCTCGCGGCGGCCCCGTCCAGAGGCTCGCCGCGAGCCTGCGAGCGGTGAGGAGGACGGGGTCCCCTTTCAGCCGCGCAACGAGAAGCGGGCCAGCATCGCCCGGGCCTCCTCGGCGTGCGCGGGATTGCACATGACGTCGTAGCGGCCGGCCACGATCGCGCTGGTGCTCGTGAAGTCCCGTCGGCCGCGGGTCGCGGCGTAGCCCATGGCGCCGAAGAGCGCGCCGAAGGCCAGACCGATGAGCAGGCCGGTGAGCACCGACCCCACCCAGCTGCTGCCGTCGGGGGCGAAGATGCCGAGCAGCAGGCCCACGAACAGACCCCACCAGGCGCCGGCGGCGGCCCCGGCGGCGATGGCCCGGCCCCAGGACAGCCGGCCGGTCACCCGCTCGACCTGCTTGAGGTCCGAGCCGATGATCGTCACGTTCTCGACCGGGAAGCGTTCGTCGGACAGGTAGTCGACGGCGGCCTGGGCCTGGGGATAGCTGTCGTAGGACCCGACCTGCACGCCGCCGAGGGGCATGGACACCGACGCAGACATGACCACCTCCTACCCCCGGGTCAACGGCGGACACGCAGGGCCGGTTCCGGGAGACGGAGGTCACCGGGCGGGTCAGCGCTGCCGGCGCACCCCGAAGACGATGTCCTCCCAGGCGGGGATCCGGGCGCGGGGGTCCTCGTCCTCGCCCTCCCCGCCGGGACGGCCGAGGACGACGGTGTCGTGCTCGGCGATGTCGTCGATGTCGACCGGCTCGTCGTCCCGCCGCTCCCGGCCGCGTCCGCCGGCCCGGTCGCGGTCGGGTCCGGTCCGCGGGCGGGCGTCGTCGGCGGTGGCCCCGGTGGGCGGGGCGCCGCCGGTCGCCGTCCCGTCCGTCCCCTCGCCGGTGGTCTCCCGGCCGGCGGTCCCGGTCTCCGCGGGCGGCTCCTCGTCGGCGACCACGGCGACCGGCCGGGTGCGCACCGGCGGCACGGGGACGCCGGCGGGCACGTGGGGGACCACCCGCACCAGGCGGGTGCCCTCGGCGAAGTCGGTGGTGGCCGCGTCGAGCGGGGTGACCGTGCGCGAGGGGACGTCGTAGGCCCACCGGGTGACGCCCTCGTCGTCCCCGGCCTGCCAGGTCGCGGTGACCTGCCAGGTGCCGTCGGTGGTCCGGGCGGCGTCCCACCGGACGGCGTCGAGGTCGCTGCCGAGCACGCGCAGGCGCTCGGACATGAACTGCTGCAGGGGGACGGCGGGGCTGCCGTCGGAGAGCCGAACCCGGGCCTCGCGGGCCTGCTCGGCCACCCGTCCGCGCTCCTGGAGCACCGGGTGGGCGAAGCGCATGACCCGCTCGACGGGGATCCCCGAGGCCTCGGCGACCTGCTCGGGGGTCTCGCCGGCGCGGATGCGGGCCTGGATGACGCGCGGCGGCAGCGTCGCGCCGATCTCGACCTCGATCTGACCGAGCCGGCGGGCGTCGCCCCGCGCCGCCGCGCGGACCCGTTCGTCGACGACCAGCTCGAAGCGCTCGCCCTCCTCGCCCGGCTCGACGGGGTCGGCGGCGAGCACCATCCGCGACCCGTCCTCGGAGAGCGCCACGAGGCGCAGCGTGCGCATGGGCACCTCCCGGAACCGGTCGTCGACGCGGACGGCCCGAGGGACAGTCCGGCTCCCGAGGCTATCCGTGCCGGGCCGAGCGTGTCGGCAGGCCACCCGGCGTGGCGGGGTGCGGCGCCGGGGTCGGGCGTCGGGGTCGTGGGTGGCGATGAACCGGGCGCAGCGCTCCGCGCCGGTGCCCGGGGCGACGGCGCAGCCGCGGAGCACCGTCAGGCCGAGGTGGCCCCACGTCCGGAAGGCCTCCTCGACGTCGTCCTGGTCCGCGTCGGTCCGCACCCCGCCGGCGAGCGCGTTCTCGCCCTCGAGCTCGGGCCCCGCCGCGAGCGTGCGAGTGGTGGGCGGCAGGGGGTCCTTTCAGAGCTTCTCGACGACGAAGTCGATGCAGGCGGTCAGCGCGCTGACGTCGTCGGGGTCCACGGCGGGGAACATCCCCACCCGCAGCTGGTTGCGGCCGAGCTTGCGGTACGGCTCGACGTCGACCACGCCGTTGGCCCGCAGGACCTTCGCGACCTGCGCCGCGTCGACCGACTCGTCGAAGTCGACGGTGCCGACCACGTAGGAGCGCTGCTCGGGGTCGGCGACGAACGGGGTGGCGTAGGACGAGCGCTCGGCCCACCCGTAGAGCCGGCTCGACGACTCCTGGGTGCGCGCCACGGCCCCGGAGAGGCCACCCAGCGACAGCAGCCAGCGGATCTGGTCGGCCAGCAGGAACAGCGTGGCCACCGCGGGGGTGTTGTACGTCTGGTCCTTGGCGGAGTTGTCGATCGCGATCGACAGGTCGAGGAAGCCGGGCACCCAGCGGCCCGAGCCCTTGATCTCGGCCACCCGGTCCAGGGCGTCCCGGGACATGAGGGCCACCCACAGGCCGCCGTCCCCGCCGAAGTTCTTCTGCGGCGCGAAGTAGTAGACGTCGGTCTGCGACACGTCGACGGGCAGGCCGCCGGCGGCGCTGGTCGCGTCGACGAGCACCAGGGCGTCCTCGGTGCCGTACGGCCGCTCCACCGGGGCCATGACGCCGGTCGAGGTCTCGTTGTGCGCCCAGGCGTAGGCGTCGACGCCCTCGGTGGCGGTGGGCAGGGCGAGCCCGCCCGGGGCGGCCTTGGCGATCACCGGGTCGGCGAGGAACGGGGCCTCGGCCACCCCCGAGGCGAACTTGGCGGAGAACTCGCCGTAGCTGCCGTGGGCGCTGCGCTCCCGGACGAGCCCGAAGACCGCGGCGTCCCAGAAGGCCGTCGTCCCCCCGTTGCCGAGGACGACCTCATAGCCGTCGGGGAGGTCGAACAGCTGCGCCAGGCCCTCGCGCACCTGCCGGACCAGGCCCTTGACCGGTGCCTGCCGGTGCGAGGTCCCCATGATCGCGGCGCCGTCGGCGGCCAGGGCCTGCAGCGCCTCCGGGCGCACCTTGGACGGACCGCACCCGAAGCGGCCGTCGGCGGGCAGCAGGTCGGCGGGGATGGACATGGTCATCCGGGGGGTGCCTCTCGGGTCGTGAGGGGGGAGGGAGGCCCTGCTAGGCGGGTGCGACCTCGTCGACGGCCTTGGTCTGGATGGTGTCCCAGCCCTCGACCTCGTCGGGCCGGCGCGGCGCCGGGCCGATGTAGCGCGCCGAGGGGCGCACCAGCCGGCCGGTCTGCTTCTGCTCGAGGATGTGCGCGCACCAGCCGGCGGTGCGGGCGCAGGTGAACATCGAGGTGAACATGTGGCCGGGCACCTCGGCGAAGTCGAGGACGATCGCCGCCCAGAACTCCACGTTCGTCTCGATGGGCCGGTCCGGGCGCCGCTCGCGCAGCTCCCGGAGGGCGGCCTGCTCCAGCGCCAGCGCGGCCTCGAACCGCGGGGCGCCGAGCTCCTGGGCGGCCTTGCGCAGCACGCGGGCGCGCGGGTCCTCGGCCCGGTACACCCGGTGCCCGAAGCCCATGAGCCGCTCCTTGCGGTCCAGCAGGTCCTTCACGTACCGGTCGGCGTCCCCGGCCTGCTCCACGCCGTCGAGCATGTGCAGCACCCGCGAGGGCGCCCCGCCGTGCAGCGGCCCGGACATCGCGCCGATGGCCCCGGACAGCGACGCGGCGACGTCGGCGCCGGTGGAGGCGATCACCCGCGCGGTGAAGGTGGAGGCGTTCATGCCGTGCTCGGCGGCCGACGTCCAGTAGGCGTCGACGGCGGCGACGTGGCGCGGGTCCGGCTCGCCGCGCCAGCGGACCATGAACCGCTCGACGATCGTCGCGGCCTCGTCGACCCGCGACTGCGGCACGGCCGGGACGCCGATGCCGCGCGCGGACTGGGCGACGTAGGACAGCGCCATCACCGCGGCGCGGGCCAGCTGGTCGCGGGCCTCCTCGTCGGAGATGTCCAGCAGCGGGCGGTAGCCCCAGAACGGCGCCAGCATCGCCAGCGCGGCCTGCACGTCGACGCGGACGTCGCCGCTGTGCACCGGGATGGGGAACGGCTCGGCGGGCGGCAGGCCCGGGCCGAACTTGCCGTCGACCAGCAGCGCCCACACGTTGCCGAAGGTGACCTTGCCGACGAGGTCCTCGATGTCGACCCCGCGGTACCGGAGGGCACCGCCGTCCTTGTCCGGTTCGGCGATCTCGGTCTCGAAGGCGATGACGCCTTCCAGCCCGGGGGTGAAGTCGTCGGCCATCTCGCATGCTCCTCTGCGCGCGGGACACGTGCGGCCACGGGAGGCATGGCGCACGACTGCGCCTGCGACCCTAGGCGGTGGCGGGCCCCCCGGTGCACGGGGGGCGCGGCCCGCACCGGAGGGGCGCACCGGCGCGGTGACAGCATGGTCGCCGTGCCCGACCTCTCCCGCATGCGCAGGGACTACGACCGGCAGGGACTGCGCGAGGAGGACCTCGCACCGACCTGGGTGGAGCAGTTCGACCGCTGGTTCGGCGACGCCGTCGCCGCCGGCCTCCCCGAGCCGAACGCGGTGGTCGTCGCGACCGCGGACGCCGACGGCGCCCCCGACGCGCGCATCGTGCTGGTGAAGGGCTACGACGAGTACGGCTTCGTGTTCGGCACCAGCTACGCCTCGGCGAAGGGCGCCCAGCTCGCCGTCAACCCGCGGGCGGCGCTGGTCTTCCCGTGGCACGCCCAGCAGCGCCAGGTGCGGGTGACCGGCCGGGTCGAGCGGGTCGGCGACCGGGCCTCCGACGACCTGTGGGACCCCCGCCCGCGCGGCGCCCAGCTCGCCGCCGCGGCCAGCCTGCAGTCCACGGTCGTCGACTCCCGCGACGAGCTGGTCGCGCGGCTGCGCCGGCTGGACGCCGACACCCCCGACGGCAAGCTGCCGCGGCCGGAGACCTGGGGCGGCTACCGGGTGCTGCCCGACGCCGTCGAGTTCTGGCAGGGCGGTGCCGACCGGCTGCACGACCGGCTGCGCTTCGTGCGCGACGACGCGGAGGGCGGCGGCTGGGTGGTCCAGCGGCTCGCCCCGTGAGGGAGCCCGCCGGGAGGACGCGGTGACCTCACCCGTCGACCCCGTCGAGGGGGCCGGCGGCGTCGAGGAGCCGGTGCCCGAGCAGGTGCGCCGCCGCGGGTGGGCCATCGACACCACCCCGCTGCGCAACCCGCACTACCGCCGGCTGTTCTGGGGCGTCGCGGCGACGATGCTCGGCCAGCAGATGACCCTGGTCGCCGTCCCGTACCAGGTCTACGCGCTCACCGGCTCCTCGCTGCTGGTCGGCGTGACGTCGGTCGTGGCGCTGGTGCCCCTGGTCGTCTTCGGCCTGCTCGGCGGGGCGATCGCCGACTCGATGGACCGGCGCCGCCTCATGCTGGTGACCGGTGCCGGGTCGGCGGTCACCAGCGCGCTGCTCGCGGTCCAGGCGCTGCTGCCCGGCGGGGGGAACCTGTGGCTGCTGTGGGCGCTCACCGCCGCGGTCTCCGGGTTCAGCGCTGTCAACCAGCCCACCCGCAGCGCGGTGATCCCGGCGATCGTGGGCGCCGAGGGCGTCCCGGCGGCCAACGCGCTGGCGATGACCGTCCGGCAGGTGGGGGTGATCGTCGGGCCGCTGCTGGCCGGCGTCCTCATCGGCCTCGGCGACCTGTTCGTCACCTACGCCGTCGACGCGCTCGGCTTCCTCGTCGCCGTCCTGCTGCTGCGGGGCCTGCCCGCCCTGCCCCCGGGCCGGGACGCCGGGCCGCTGCGGCTCGGCGCCGCGGTGCGCGGGGTGGGGGAGGGCTTCGGCTTCCTGCGCACCCAGCCGGTGCTGCTCATGACGTTCGTCGTCGACGTCGTCGCGATGCTCTTCGCCTGGCCGCAGGCGGTGTTCCCCGAGCTGTCCGAGGGCCGCTACGCCGACTCGCCCAACAGCCTCGGGTGGCTGTTCGCCGGCATCTCGATCGGCGCGCTGGCCATGGGGCTGACGTCGGGCTGGGTCTCGCGGGTGGACCGGCAGGGCGCCGTCGTCCTCGCGGCGATCGCCGTCTGGGGCGTGGCGATCATCGGGTTCGGTCTCGCCCCGACCCTGTGGCTGGCCGTGCTCTGCCTCGCCGTCGCGGGGGCCGGCGACATGGTCAGCGCGGTGCTGCGCTCCTCGATGCTGCAGCTGGCCGCACCGGAGGAGATGCGCGGGCGCATGCAGGGCGTCTTCCTCGTCGTGGTCGCCGGGGGCCCGCGGTTGGGCGACCTGCGCGCCGGCGCGATCGCCAGCACGGCCGGGGTCGGCGTGGCGATGGTCTCCGGCGGCGTGGTGGTCGTCGTGGCGATGGCCGTGGTCGCGGTCGCGGTGCCGTCGTTCTGGGCGTTCCGCGCCTCCCGGTCGGCGCTGCCCTGAGCGGTCCGGCGGGCCGGCGCGCCGTGTCCCTGAGGGCGGCCATCAAGGTGCCAGCGAACGCTCCCCTCATCGGCGGCTCGGGACGCGGCCCGTGTTCGTGCTCGAGATCCTCTCGGGCACATGGCGCGTGTGGCCGAGGACGAACCGCCAGGTCGGGGAGGCAGGCTGTTGACCGCCCCCTCCCGCCGCAGCCTGCTGGCCACCGTGGCCGTGGTCGCCGGCCTCGCACTCCAGCTGGTGAACCTGCTCGACGTCTTCGACGGAGCGCCGACGTCGGTGTGGATCACCGTCTTCGCGGTGCAGGCGCTGGTTCTCGCCGACGTGCTGGTCGTCGCCTACTCGAACGTCAGGGACGCACGGGCACGTCGCCGGCGCTGATCCACGTGACCGGGGAACGGACTGGCCAGCGGCGCCCGAACTGATGTCCCCCCGATGGCCACGTGCCTGGTCCTTGGCTTGCGGTCGCGGTGACGAGGCATGCGCCACCGGGACTCGCCCGCGTTCCCGGGGGAACGCCGTCAAGCCTCTCCCCTTGGCCGCGTTCCCGCGGGGAACGTCTGAGCAGGTCTCGTAGCGGGTTGCTCGGCGGCAGCCCGGCACCGGCTCGGGACCCTCGGGAGTCGCGCACGCGGCACGTCGGCGTTCCCGCGGGGACGCCGGCAGGACGCGGCCGGGCCGCACGACGCCGCACGACGCCACAGGGGGGCGCACGAGGGCCCGACGCGGCCGGGGCCACACGAGGTCGGGCACCGAACGCCCGTGTCAGCCCTCCCCGGCCGGGTCGCCCACGTGCAGGCCCACCTCGACGTTGCCCGCGGTCGCCCGCGAGTAGGGGCAGACGGTGTGCGTCTCGTGGAGCAGCGCGCGGGCCTGGTCGGCGTCCAGCCGGGGCAGGTGCGCGTGCAGGTCGACGGCGAGCCCGAAGTCGCCCTGCGCGCCGCGGAGGAAGTGCACCCGGGCGGTCACCCGCGAGCCCTCCAGCGCGTCGGCGGGCAGCCCCAGCCGCGGGACGCCGAAGCGCATGGCGCTGTGGAAGCAGGCTGCGTACCCGGCGGCGAACAGCTGCTCGGGGTTGGTGCCCGGCCCGTCGTCCCCGCCCATCGCCGCGGGCCGCGACAGCTCCAGCTCCAGCCGCTCGTCGGAGGAGACCACCGCACCGGTGCGCTGCCCGAAGGCGGTGGCCTCGGCCGTGTAGACCCGCGTCCTCCCGGCGCTCACGCCAGGGCCCCGGCGACGACGCGGAGGTCGGCGACCAGCGCGTCGTAGGCGGCCGCGCGGGCGTCGTCGGGCGTGCGCAGCACGGCCGACGGGTGCGCGGTGGCCAGCATCCAGGTCTGGTGCGGCGCGTCCTCCTCGTCCGGCGCGGCGTCGTCCCCGGCCTCGGCACGGGCCACCCCGGGCGGCGTCCACGGCATCAGCCGGCCGCGGTCCTTGGTGATCCGGAACGAGGGCGCGATGAGCGCCTTGGCCGCGACCGCGCCCAGGCACACCACCACCTCGGGCTGGAGCACGGCGAACTCCGCCTCCAGCCACGGCCGGCACGCGCGCAGGTGCTCCGGGCCCGGGCTCTGGTGGATCCGCCGCTTCGGCGTCGGGGTGAACCGGAAGTGCTTGACGGCGTTGGTGACGTAGGCGTCCCGGCGGTCGATGCCCGCGTCGCCCAGCGCCCGGTCCAGCAACCGCCCGGCCGGGCCGACGAACGGCTCGCCCTTGCGGTCCTCCTGGTCCCCGGGCTGCTCGCCGACGAAGACGATCCGCGCGGTCTCCGGCCCCTCGCCGAACACCGTCTGGGTGGCCGGCTCCCACAGCTCGCACGCCCGGCAGCCCGCCGCGGCGGCCCGCAGCCCGTCGAGGCCCACGCCCGAGGGCGGCTGCGCGGGCACGTTCTCCTGGCTCATGCGCCGATGGAAGCGCAGCCGCGGCCGCCGTGCACACTGACGCCCCACCCACCGCGAGGAGGCCGCGCACCGTGACCACCACCCACCTGATCGGCGGCGGCTGGGACCCCGCGGCGGCGGCCGACCTCTACGGCCCGTTCCTCGAGTCGGCCGGGACCGCACCGGTGGTGGCCGCCGTCGTCCTCGACGAGGGGGACGGCGCGGCGCAGTTCGAGCGCTGGGCCGGCGTGCTGCGGCGGACGGCGACCTGCGAGCCGGTGCCGGTCCTGGTGCCCCTCGGCGGGCGGCTGGACCCGGCCGCGCTGGGGGACGCCGACGCCCTGCTGGTCTGCGGTGGCCTCACCCCCGCCTACGCCGACGCGCTGGCCCCCGCGGCCGCGGGCGTGCGGGAGTGGCTGGCCGGCGGCCGCCCCTACGCCGGTTTCTCCGCCGGCGCCGCGGTGGCCGCCGCGCAGGCGCTGGTGGGCGGCTGGCGCTCCGGCGGCGTGCCGGTGTGCCCGGAGGACGCCGCCGAGGACCTCGACGAGCTGCGGGTGACCCCCGGGCTGGGCCTGGTGCCGTGGACCGTCGACGTCCACTGCGCCCAGTGGGGCACCCTGCCGCGGCTGCTCTCCTCGGGTGCCGCGCGGGGCCTGGCCCTCGACGAGGACACCGCCGTCCACGCGGACGGCGACGGCGCGCTCGTCGCCGGTCGCGGCACCGCCTGGCGGGTCACCCGCGACGGCGGCGCGTCGACGGTCACCGCCTCCCGCGCCGGCGACCGGCTGCGGTGGGCCGGGGACGCGTGATCGCGCCCGCCGGAACGTGCCCGGGGTCACCCGGATAGCGTCGGTCCCGCAGACCAGGGCGGCGAGTGCGGGGGTCGGAGCGGTGCTGGAGTTCGACGGGCTGACGAAGAGCTACGGCGCGAACCGCGTCCTGGACGACGTCAGCTTCACCGTCGCCCCGGGGACGATGTTCGGGTTCTGCGGCTCCAACGGCGCCGGCAAGACGACGACCATGCGCATCGCGCTCGGGCTCGTCCGGGCCGACGCCGGGGTGGTGCGCTGGCGCGACCGGCCCCTGGACCAGGAGGTCCGGCGCCGCATCGGCTACATGCCGGAGGAGCGCGGCCTCTACCCGAAGATGCGGGTCGGCGAGCAGCTGGCCTACTTCGCCCGGCTGCACGGCCTCGATGCTCGGGCCGCCGCCCGGGCGGCCGACGAGTGGGCCGGCCGGCTGGGCCTCGGCGACCGCCGCGGCGACGCGGTCGAGAAGCTGTCGCTGGGCAACCAGCAGCGGGTCCAGCTGGCCGCGGCCCTGGTCAGCCGCCCCGAGGTGCTCATCCTCGACGAGCCCTTCTCCGGGCTGGACCCGGTCGGGGTCGACGCGCTCGCCGACGGGCTGCTGGAGCAGGTGCGCGGCGGTGTCCCCGTGGTGTTCTCCAGCCACCAGCTCGACCTGGTCGAGCGGCTGTGCGACTCCGTCGGCATCCTGGCCCGCGGCCGGATGGTCGCCGTCGGCACGGTGCCCGAGCTGCGGGAGCGGGAGGCCGGCCGGCTGCTGCGCGTCGTCGTCCCCGACGCGCCGCGGGGCTGGGCCGCCACGCTGCCCGGGGTGCGGGTCGTCTCCGAGCAGGCCGGCGACACGCTGCTGGCCCTCGACGCCGGCGGCGACGACCAGGCCGTGCTGGCCGCCGCGGTGCGGACCGGGCGGGTCACCCACTTCGCCTGGCGGGAACCGACGCTGGTCGAGCTGTTCCGCGAGGCGGTCGCCGACGAGCGGACCCCCGAGGCGGTGGCGGCGTGAGCGAGGTGCGCACCCCGTCGAGCGCGGCGCTGGTCCGGATGGTGGCCGGCCGCGAGGTCTCCAGCCGGATCCGCGACAAGAACTTCCTCATCAGCTCGGTGGTCATCGTCCTGCTGCTGATCGGCGTGATGGCCTTCCAGGTGGTGGTCAACTCGGGTTCGGACACCAGCCGCCTCGGGGTCGTCGACGGCACCGAGGGCGTCGGCCCGGCCGTGCAGGCGCAGGGCGAGGCGGTCGGCCTCGACGTCGAGCTGGTCGACCTCCCCGACGAGGGCGCCGCCCGCGCCGCGCTGGAGGCCGAGGAGGTCGACGCCGTCCTCCTCGACGGGGGTGCGGCCCCCGAGCTCCTGCTCGCCGACCGCGACCCGACCCTGGAGGCCGTCGTCGGCTCCGCGGTGGCCGAGGTGGCGGTGACCGGGCAGCTGGTGGAGGCCGGGGTCGACCTGCAGGCGGTCCCGCAGCTCGGCATCACCACGCTCGAGGGCGACGACGAGGCCGACGGCCAGCGCGTCGTCGTGGCGATCATCGGCGTCGCCGTCCTCTACGGCCTGCTCATCCTCTTCGCCCAGTTCGTCGCGCAGGGCGTCGTGGAGGAGAAGGCCAGCCGCGTCGTGGAGCTCCTGCTGGCCACCATGCGCCCGTGGCAGCTGCTGGCCGGCAAGATCCTCGGCCTCGGGCTGCTCGGCCTCGCGCAGATCGTGCTGATCGCCGTCGTCGGCGTCACCGGTGCCCTCGCCTTCGACGTCGTCAGCGTCCCGGGCGAGCTGGTCTCCACCGTGGTCACGGTCGTGGCCTGGTTCGTGCTCGGCTACGGCTTCTACGCCTCGGTGTTCGCCGTCGCGGCCTCGCTGGTCAGCCGCCAGGAGGACCTCGGCAGCGTGCTGACCCCGACGACGATCCTGCTGGTCGCGGGGTTCGTCGTCGCCATCCAGGCCGCCGGCGACCCGTCGAGCACGCTGGCCACCGTCACCTCCTACGTGCCGGGGCTCTCCCCGCTGGTCATGCCGGTGCGGCAGGCCGCCGGCGAGGTCGCGGTGTGGGAGGTCGCCCTGTCGGTGCTGGTCATGCTCGCCGCGATCGCGGTCGTCGTCCGCGTCGGTGGCCGGGTCTACGCCGGGGCGCTGCTGCGCACCACCGGCAGGACGAAGCTGCGGGAGGCGCTGCGGGCCGAGCGGGCCTGAGCCGGACCACGCCTCCGAGGGGTGAGAGCGCACCGAACGGGGGACGACGTCCCGCCGCGGGGCCCGGATGATCACGGGCATGGAGGACCTGGACCGGCGCATCCGGCTGCTGCGGACCTCCCGGGACACCGACGCCGTCATCGAGCTGGGTTGCGACCTGGTGGAGGCCGGCCGGGGACGGGAGGCCGAGGACTGCTTCCGCCGTGCCGCCGAGCTGGGCGCCCCGCTGGGCTGGTTCAACCTGGGCAACGCGCTGGCCGCCCGCGGCGCGGCCGCGGAGGCGGTGGACGCCTACGAGCGCGCGCTGGCCGGCGGGGAGAGCGACGCCTGGCTGAACCTGGGGCTGGTGCTCGAGGACCTCGGCGACCTCGCCGGGGCCGAGCGGGCCTTCCGCGGCGCCGGCGCGGCCGGCGACCCGGCCGGCCTCCTGGAGCTGGCCTTCCTCCTCCGCGAGCAGGGCGAGACCGACGAGGCGGCCGTCGTCGCGGCCGGGCTGGCCCGGACCGGGCACGAGACGGCCGCCGCGGTGCTCGCCAGCTGGCGCTGGGCCGAGACCCGCGACCCGGCGCTGGAGGCCGAGCTGCGCGCCGGCGCGGGGGCCTTCCCGGCGACCCGGACCGCGCTGGCGGCGCTGCTGCGCGACGGCGGGCGCACCGCCGAGGCGCGCTGGTTCCTCGAGTGCGGCGCCAAGCTGGGCGAGCGGGAGTCCTGGCTGCCCCTGGGCAACCTCTACGTCGACGACCTGGGGGACGTCGAGTCCGCGGAGGAGGCCTACCGGGCGGGGCTGGCCGCCGGCGACCCGTACTGCCACCACAACCTGGCCGTCCTGCTCGCCGGCCGCGGCGACCTCGACGGGGCGATCGAGCACCTGCGCCTCGGCGCCGCCGAGGGCGACGAACTGGCCGCCCGCACCCTGGCCGACCTCGAGGGCTGAACGACCCGCCGGGCGCCGGACGGCTCAGCCGGCCTGGTGCAGCCCGCCTCCCGGCCCGCGGTACGGGGCGGCCGGCGGGCCGGTCACCCCCGGGCGGGCGGTGAACAGCCGGCCGGCGTCGGGCTGCGCGGCGCGGGCCGCGTCGTCCAGGCCCTCCGTCGAGGTGCTGATCACCAGCAGGTCGCGGCCCGGCCCGGCGAAGGCGCAGCTGGAGGTCTGCGCCGCCGGCACCTCGACCACGGCGAGCAGCGCGCCGTCCGGGGACCACCGGCGGACCTGCCCCGCACCCCAGAGGGCGGTCCAGAGGCAGCCGGCGTCGTCCACCGTGAGGCCGTCGGCCGGCCCGTCGTCGCCCGAGAGGTCCAGCACCACCCGGCCGCGGTGCAGCGCGCCGGTCGCCGGGTCGTAGTCGAAGGCGTGCACCACGCCCGGGCCGGAGTCGGCCAGGTAGAGGGTCCGCCCGTCGGGGGACCACCCCAGCCCGTTGGAGACGGTCAGGCCGTCGAGCACGCGGGTCACGGTGCCGTCGAGGTCGACGCGGTACAGCGCCCCCGCCCCCGGCCGCTGGTCGAAGGCCATGGTGCCGCCGAACAGCCGCCCGGCCGGGTCGCAGCCGCCGTCGTTCATCCGCGTGCCGCCGGTCCCCGGCGTGCCGCCCTCACCGGCCAGCTCGACCAGCACCCGTGCGGTGCCGTCGGGGGAGAGGTGGGTGAACCCGCCGTCGGCGCCGAGCAGCCACCCGCCCGCCGCGGCCGGGACGGCGAAGCCCACCGTGCCGCCGCCGCGGTCGCAGGCGACCTCGGTGAGCTCGTCGCCGTCGCCCAGGGTCGCGCGCCGGACGAGGCCGGCCGGGATGTCCACCCACACCAGCTCCCCGCGGCCGTCGTCCCACACCGGCCCCTCGCCGTGCTCGGCGGCCGCGGGGGCGGCGGGGCGCGCGGTCAGTCGCTCCACGGCCCCATCCTGGCCCGCGGGGTGCCGCGGCACCGCCGGGACGCCCAGGACACGCACCCGTCACACCGACGGTCGATACTCGCGGGGTGTCCGAAGCCAGCATCGACGTCGCGGACCTGCGTCACCACGGGGGGGTGGACGCCGACGGCGCCGACGCCCCGCTGCGGGAGGACATCCGGCTGCTGGGCCGGGTCCTGGGGGAGGTCATCGGCGAGCAGTCCGGCGACGACGTCCTCGACCTCGTGGAGTCCACGCGCGTGGAGGCCTTCCGGGTCCGCCGCTCGGAGGTCGACCGGGCCGAGCTCGCCGGCCGCCTGGGCGACCTCGACGTCCGCGCGGCCAACCACGTCATCCGCGCCTTCAGCCACTTCTCCGTGCTCGCCAACCTCGCCGAGGACCTCCACCACGAGCGGCGCCGGCGGTTCCACCGCCGGGAGGGCTCGCCGCCGCAGAAGGGCAGCCTCGCGGCCACGTTCCGGCTGCTCGACGCCGAGCGGCTCGACCCCGACGCGGTCGCCCGCCAGCTGCGCGGCGCGATGGTCTCCCCGGTCGTGACCGCCCACCCGACCGAGGTGCGCCGGCGGACCATCTCGCGGGTGCAGCGGCAGGTGACCGAGCTGATCCGGCAGCGCGACCGCTCGGCGGCCGGCGAGACCGACGCCGACTGGGAGGCCGCGCTGCACCGCGCCGTGCTCACCCTGTGGCAGACCGCGCTGCTGCGGCTGTCCCGGCTGCGGCTGGCCGACGAGATCGACGAGGCGCTGCGCTACTACGAGCTCTCGCTGTTCGAGGTGCTGCCGGCCATCAACGCCGAGCTGCGCCGGCAGCTGCGCGCCCGCTGGCCGGACGCCGGCCTGCTGGCCCGCCCGATGCTGCTGCCCGGTTCCTGGATCGGCGGGGACCGGGACGGCAACCCGTTCGTCACCGCCGAGGCCGTCCGGCGGGCGAGCACCCGCCAGGCGGAGACCGCGCTGGGCCACCACCTCGCCGAGCTGCTGGTCCTGCACGACGAGCTGTCGATGTCCGACCGGCTCATCACACCCACGCGCGAGCTGGCCCACCTCGCCGAGGTGGCCCGCGACGACTCCCCGTTCCGCGCCGACGAGCCCTACCGGCGGGCGCTGTACGGCATGTACGCCCGGCTGGCCGCCACCGCCGAGCGGGTCCTCGGCGCGGTGCCCGGCCCGCCGCCGCACGCCCGGCTCGAGCCCTACGACGACCCCGACGAGCTGCTGGCCGACCTGGCGGTCGTCGACACCTCGCTGCGCACGCACGGCGCCGGTGCGCTCGCCGACGACCGGCTCGCCCGGCTGCGGGAGGCGGTGGAGGTCTTCGGCTTCCACCTGTGCGGGCTGGACATGCGGCAGAACTCCGCGGTGCACGAGGAGGTGGTCGCCGAGCTGCTGGCCTGGGCGGGCGTCTGCCCCGACTACGCCGCGCTCGGCGAGGAGGAGCGGGTCGCGCTGCTGGCCGGCGAGCTGCAGATGCGCCGGCCCCTCGTGCGGCCGGGGGCCGGGCTCTCCGAGCTGGCCCGCGGCGAGCTCGACCTGCTGGAGGCCGCGGCGGGGCAGGTGGCCCTGCTCGGTCCGCGGGCCATCCCGAACTACGTCATCAGCATGTGCGAGTCGGTCAGCGACGTCCTCGAGGTCGCCGTCCTGCTCAAGGAGGTCGGCCTGCTCGACCCCGACGGCGAGGACGGTCCCGGCTGCCCGGTCGGCATCTCCCCGCTGTTCGAGACGATCGACGACCTGCAGCGCGCCGGGACGACGATGGCCGCCGTCCTCGCCCAGCCGCTCTACCGCGCGCTGGTCGCCGACCGCGGCGACGAGCAGGAGGTCATGCTCGGCTACTCCGACAGCAACAAGGACGGCGGGTACCTCGCCGCCAACTGGGCGCTGTACCGCGCCGAGCTCGAGCTGGTCGAGGTCGCCCGCGCCGAGGGCATCCGGCTGCGGCTCTTCCACGGCCGCGGCGGCACCGTGGGCCGCGGCGGGGGGCCCAGCTACGACGCCATCCGGGCCCAGCCGCCCGGCGCGGTGGCCGGGTCGCTGCGGATCACCGAGCAGGGCGAGGTGATCGCGGCCAAGTACGCCGACCCCGACCTCGCCCGCCGCAACCTGGAGGCGATGGTCTCGGCCACCCTCGAGGCCACGCTGCTCGACGTCGAGGGCCTCGGCGAGGACGCGGACGAGGCCTACGCGCTGCTCGACGACCTCGCCGACCGGGCCCGGCGCGCCTACGCCGAGCTGGTGCACGAGACGCCGGGCTTCGTCGAGTGGTTCCGCGCCGCCACCCCGATCCGGGAGCTGGCCGAGCTGAACATCGGCAGCCGGCCGCCCTCCCGCAAGCCCGGTGACCGGATCACCGACCTGCGGGCCATCCCCTGGGTGTTCAGCTGGTCGCAGGCGCGGATCATGCTGCCCGGTTGGTACGGCACCGGCACGGCCCTGGAGAGCTGGGTGGACGGCTCGCCGGAGCGGCTGGACCGGCTGCGCGACCTGCACCGGCGCTGGCCGTGGTTCCGGACCATGCTGTCCAACATGGGCATGGTGCTGGCCAAGACCGACCTCGGGCTGGCCGCGCGCTACGCCGAGCTGGTGCCCGACGAGACGCTGCGGCGGACGGTGTTCGACCGGATCACCGCCGAGCACGGGCGCAGCTGCCGGATGCTGCTGGCGCTCACCGGCGACGACGGCCTGCTCGCCGACAACCCCGCGCTGGCCCGGTCGATCCGCAACCGGTTCCCCTACCTCGAGCCGCTGCACCACCTGCAGGTGGAGATGCTGCGGCGCCGCCGGCAGGGGGACGACGACGAGCTCGTCCGGCGCAACATCCAGCTGACCATCAACGGCATCGCCACCGCGCTGCGCAACAGTGGGTGACGTCGGGGCCGGGCTCGGCGTGGCCACCACCGGCGCCCAGGTGCGGGAGGCGGCCGCCCGGATGGAGGTCTCGCCCAACGCGCTGGCGCCGGCCCTGCTGGACCCCAACGCCCGGGTGCTCCTCGGCCCCGCCGGGGCGGCGCACCTGCGCCGCCAGTGGTCGCCCGACGGCACCCCCGAGGTGGTCGTGCTGCCCTCGGCCGGGCTGGCCCTCGGCCGGCCGGAGGTGCTCGACGCCGCGGCCGGCTGGGGCTGCCAGCGGGTGCGGCACAAGTTCCGGGACGAGTCCCTCCCCGTGCCCGTCCCGCCCGGCGACGCGCCGCTGACCACCCGGTTCCGGCACGCGGCGGCGCTGGCGGCCAGCCGGGTGGAGATCGCCGTCGCCCTCACCCGCGACGACGGCGGGGACACCCGCAAGGACGACGGCAGCCTGTCGGTCGCCGCCGACGACGCCGCGCACGAGGCGGCGGCCGCGGTGATGGGCGACCTCGGCGTCCCGGTGCTCAGCGAGGAGCGCGCCGACCCCGCCGACCCGGGGCTGGGGCCCTGGGTGGTGCTCGACCCGCTCGACGGCACCGGCAACTTCCGCGCCGGGGTGCCGCCGTGGGCGTTCTCGGCGGCGCTGGTGCAGGCCGGCCGCCCGCTGGCCGGGGTCGTCGTCGACCTGTCGTCCGGCCGGCGCTGGGAGGGGGTGCCCGGCGAGGGCGCGCGACGGGACGGGACCCCGGTGCGGGTGCGGGCCGGCTCGACCGTCGTCCTGCCCTCGGCGCCCGGTGGCGGGGCGGTGCGGGTGCCCCCGTCAGCGCACCGGGTCCGGGTCACCGGGTGCACCGCCGTGGAGCTGTGCCTGGTCGCCGACGGGTCGGCGGCGGCCTGGCACGACGTCGACCGCAGCGGCACCCACGTGCACGACGTCGCCGGGGCGCTGGCCGTGCTCGCCGCGGCCGGCGGGGTCGCGCTGGACCCGGACGGCGAGCCGCTGCTGCTGCAGCCCGACACCGTCGCACTGATCCGCTTCGCCGCCGCGGCCGACACCCGGACCGCGCGGGAGCTCATCCGCCTGGCGCGCTGACCGTGGGGCCGGGCGGGCGGGCCGTCCGGCCGCGGTGACCGGGCCGCTGAGGTGGGCCTGCGGCGCTCCTACGCCGCTGAGTGCGATGGCACTCAGCGGCGTAGGAGCGCGGGTGCACCAGCAGGGGACCCGCCGGGGCCGGGCTCCGGGGCCCCGGGCCGGGGCCGGGCTGCAGAGCCGGAGCTGGGGAGAGGGCGCGGGCCCCGGCGTGCTCAGCCGACCCGGTGGGCGGCCTCCCGCACCGCGGCGAGCAAGGAGTCCCACTCGTGCAGCGTGGTGCGCGCCCGGCCGCGCTCGGCCCCCAGCGCCACCTCGGCGGCGTCGATGGCCCGCCAGTCCTCGAGCAGCACCGGGTCGGCGCCGCGGGTCCGCAGCAGCTCGACCAGGTCGCCGCGGCCGCCGGTCGGCCGCAGGACGCCGGTCGCGACGTCCTCCAGCAGCGCGGCCACCGTCTCCCGCGCGTCGTGCTTGTTGGTGCCCACCACCCCGGTGGGGCCGCGCTTGATCCAGCCGGCCACGTACTCGCCGGGGGCCGGGCTCCCCTCGCGCAGCACGCGGCCGGCCGCGTGCGGCACCGTCCCGCGGCCCTCGTCGATGGGCAGGCCCGGCAGCCCGCTGCCGCGGTAGCCGACCGAGCGGACGACCAGGTCGGCGGGCACCAGTTCGACGTCCCCGGTGCCCGAGGCGCGGCCGTCCTCGTCGACCACCGTCCGCTCGACCTCCACCCCGGTCACCCGGTCCTCGCCGGCCAGCCGCACCGGCCGGCCGAAGAAGCGCAGGGTCACCGTCGGGCGGCCCGGCTCGGCGGTGTTGCGGGCGAACTCGCGCAGCACCCCGATGTTGCGGGCGACCAGCCGGTCGGCCGGCGGCGGCTCGTCCTCGCCGGGCAGGTCGGCCGGGTCGACCAGCACGGTCGCGCCGGCCACCTCGCCGAGCTCGTCGAGCTCCTTGGTGGTGAACGTGGCCTGGGCGGGGCCGCGGCGGCCCAGCACCGTCACCCGCTCGACGGGGGCGGCGGCCAGGACGTCGAGCACGTGCTGGGGCATGTCGGTGGGGTCGAGCTCCTCGGGCGTGCGGACGAGGACGCGGGCCACGTCGAGCGCCACGTTGCCCACGCCCACGACCACGACGTCCCGGACCCCCTCCAGCGCCGCCTCCACCTTCGCGCGGTCGGCGTCGGGGTGACCGGTGTACCAGGCCACCAGCTCGGTGGCGGCGAGGCTGCCCAGCAGCTCCTCGCCCTCGATGCCCAGCTGGCGGTCCAGGGCCGCGCCGTAGGTGTAGATCACCGCGTCGACTGTCTCCAGCAGCTCCGCGCAGGAGATGTCGGTGCCGATCGACACGTTGCCGACGAACCGCACGCTGGGGTGCTCCAGCGCCCGGTGCAGGGTCTCCCGGATGGCGCGCATCTTCAGGTGGTCGGGCGCGATGCCGTGCCGGACCAGCCCGAACGGCGTGGGCAGCCGGTCGACGAGGTCGACGGCCACGGGGACGTCGTCCTGCCGGGTCAGGGCCTCGGCGGCGTAGATGCCGGCGGGCCCGGCGCCCACGACGGCGACCCGCAGCGGTGCGGACAGGGGGCCAGGGGGGGTGAGGGCCGACACGACAGGCATCCTGACCCGGCCGGGCGCGCGTGCGCCAGGCTCCGCCCCGATCTCCCCGGAGGAACCACGTGCCGATCGTCGTCGTCGCCACCATCAGCCCCCAGGCCGAGCACGCCGCCGAGGTCCGGGAGGCGGTGCTCGCCGCGGTCCCGCAGGTGCACCAGGAGCCGGGCTGCGCGCGCTACGCGCTGCACGAGGCCCAGGACGGCCGGCTGGTCATGGTCGAGCAGTGGGAGAGCCCCCAGGCGCTGGCCGCGCACGGCAAGGGGGAGGCGCTCACCGAGCTCGGCCGGCGGCTGGAGGGCAAGCTGACCGCCGCACCGGAGGTCGTCGTCCTGACCGCCGTGCCGGCCGGGGACCCGGGCAAGGGCGCCCTCTGACCCCGGGCGGGTCGCACCGCGCTCAGCGGCACGCGTGGTTGTGGTCCAGGCCGTCGGCGACGTACTGGACGAGCACCACCCGGCCGCCGCCGACCAGCGGCGGGAGCGCGCAGTTGGCCGCCGCCCCCGAGCGGGTCGTCGCGCCGGCCAGCCAGCTGTCCAGCTCGTACAGCGGGCTGTCCGGCGGCACCCGGCCGGCGATCCGGCCCCACTGGTACCCGGTGGAGTAGAGCCCGACCTCGGCCCCCAGACCGGTGAGGTGGTCGGTCATGCCCTCGAGCGCCGCCCGGTTGTGCGCGGCGGCCTCGGGGGAGCGCTCCTGCCAGGTGTTCATGGTCTCCACGTCCAGCCACCACCGGTACTGGGCGGGGTCGGGGTCCAGGTCGGCCTCGAGCGCGGCCGGGACGAAGAAGGAGTTGACGCTGGTGTAGGACCGCAGCCAGCCGTACTGCCAGGAGCAGGCCAGCGTGTTGCCGCCCAGGCAGCGGCCGTACGGCGAGCGCCCGGATTCCGGCCACGTGGTGACCAGGTGGCGTACCTGCCCCGGGTTGGCGGTGTTGAGGTAGAGCTGGACCTCGGGCTGGCCGCTCACCCGGCCGGTCGCGGACTCGGCCGCCCACTCCAGCTGCTCGGCCAGGCACGGGTTGGGGCGGGTGGCCAGCCCGCCGTTGACGCCGACGACGGCGAAGGCAGGGTTCTCGGGCAGGTCCTCGTCGCACTGCGGGTGGGAGACGTCGTAGCCGACCCGCCCGTCGTCCGGGCCCCGCCCGCTCCCGCTCCCGCGTCCCGGCTGGTCGTCGCCGCTCCGCTCGTCGCCGCTGCTCCGGTCGTCCCCGCTGCCGCGCGTGCCCTCGCTGCCCCGGTCGTCGCCGCGGCCGCCCCCGGGAGCGGCCGCCGCCGGCGGAGCGGCGAGCACCAGCGCCAGGCAGACCAGCGCGAGGCAGGCGACCAGGCGCACGGCGGCCCCGACCGCCGGGGGGTGCACCGTCGCCCTCATCGGTCCACCCTAGAACGCCGCGCGGGGCGGCCGGTCAGACCGCCTGGCAGACGGGGCACCAGTGCAGGTTGCGGCCGACCATGACCTCGGTGCGCACCGGTGTCCCGCAGATGCGGCACGGGAGGCCGGTGCGGCGGTAGACGTAGTGGGCGTCCTCGCGGCGGACGGCCCCGCCGCGACGCCCCCGGTCCTCCGGCCGCGTCGTGACGATCCGGCCCATCCGGACGCCGGCCCGCATGAGCGTGCGCAGGTCGGCGTAGAGCGCGGCCCACAGGTCGGCGTCGACGTCCCGGCCAGGGCGGAACGGCGACACCCGGTGCCGGAAGAGGATCTCGGCGCGGTAGACGTTGCCGACCCCGGCGAGCACCGACTGGTCCATGAGCAGCGTCCCGACGGCGGTGCGGCTGCCCTGCACACGGCGCAGGGCCCGTCCGTCGTCCCGCCGCGGGCGCAGCGGGTCCGGGCCGAGCCGGGCCAGGATGCCCTCCACCTCGGGCGGGGTGAGCACCTCGCAGGCGGTCGCGCCGCGCAGGTCGGTCCAGGCGCCGAGCCCGTCCGGCCCCTCGCCCACCCAGCGCATCCGCAGCGCGCCGCGCGGCGGCGGGGGCGCGCCGGTGCCCGCGGCGTACTTCCCGTACAGGCCCAGGTGCACGTGCAGGGTGTCCTCGCCGAACCCGGCGAACAGGTGCTTGCCGTAGGAGGTCACGCCGTCCAGCACCCGGCCGTCGAGCAGGGCGGCCCCGGCGGTGAAGCGGCCCTGCGGGCTGGACACGCGCACCGGGCGACCGGCGAAGGCGAGCGACTGGTCCTGGGCCAGCCGGTACAGGGTGTGGCCCTCAGGCACGGGCGGCTCGCCGGGTCATGCCCCCAGCGTCACCTGCGCGCCCACCGCTCGCCACGGCCCCGGCGTGACCTCGGCGACACCCGGGCGTCACCGGGCCTCACGGACCCGCTGGTAGCGCTCGAGGGCCACGTGGCGCTCCTCGGCGTGGTCGACGATCGGCGGCGGGTAGCCGTCGGGGACGCCGTCCGGGCTGTCCCAGGGGCGGTGCACGTACCGCCTCGGCACGTCCCGCAGCTCGGGCACCCAGCGGCGCACGTACTCGCCGTCCGGGTCGAACCTCTCGCCCTGGGTGACCGGGTTGAACACCCGGTAGTAGGGGGAGGCGTCGGTCCCGGTGCCGGCCACCCACTGCCAGCCGTGGTTGTTGCTGGCCAGGTCGCCGTCGACCAGGTGCGCGAGGAAGTGCCGGGCGCCGCGCCACCAGTCGACGTGCAGGTCCTTCACGAGGAACGACGCGACGATCATCCGCACCCGGTTGTGCACCCACGCCTCGCCGAGCAGCTGCCGCATCCCGGCGTCCACGACGGGGTAGCCGGTGCGGCCGGCGGCCCAGGCGGCGAACCGCTCGTCGGCGTCGGGCCCGGTGTCGTAGCGCATCGCGGCCATCCGGCGGTCGAAGGGCTCCTTGTGCGTCTCCGGCCGGTGCCAGAGGACGTCGGCGTAGAAGTCCCGCCAGGCCAGCTCGTTCGCGTACGCGCCCGCCGCCGCGCCGCCGACCTCGGCCAGGTCGGCCAGCAGGGTGCGCGGGTGCAGGCAGCCGTACTTGAGGTAGGCCGACAGCCGGCTGGTGCCGTCGGTGCCGGGGGTGTTGCGGGTGTCGGCGTAGCCGGTCAGCCGCTCGTCGCGGAAGCGCCGCCAGGCCTCCCGCGCGGCGGCCTCGCCCGCCGGGGGGAGCCGCACGCCGCCGAGGTCGGGCGCCGGCGGCGGGTCGTCGGAGCGCACGCCGGTCAGCCAGCGCACGTCCCGGGGGCGCGGCGCCGGGGCGCGCCAGCCGTGCGCCCGCCAGGCGCGGGCGAAGGGGGAGAAGACGCGGAACGGCGTCCCGTCGTCCTTGGTCACCCGGCCCGGGGTGACCGCGTAGGGCGAGCCGGTGCGCTCCAGGGGGGCGTCACCCAGCGCCCGCTCGACCGCCGCGTCGCGCTGCCGGCCGTAGGGCCCGGCGTCGGCCGAGACGTGCACGGCGGTGGCGCCCACCTCGCGGACCACGGCCGGGACGACGCGGGCCGGGTCGCCGTGCCGCAGCACGAGCGCGCCGTCGAGCTGGCCGGACAGGTCGGCGAGGCAGTCGAGCAGGAACGCCCGCCGCGGGTCCCCGGACGGTCCCCACAGCCGGTCGTCGAACACGAACACCGGCAGGACGGCGCCGTCCGGGCCGGCGGTGTCGCGGGCCGCGAGGAGCGCCGGGTGGTCCTCCAGCCGGAGGTCGCGGCGGAACCAGAGCAGGACGGTCGGCACCCGCGAAGACTAGGTCGTGCACGACCGGCTTGCAGGACGCGGAAGGGCCCCTCCACCCGGCGGGCGGAGGGGCCCTCGCGCGTCGGTGTCAGTGGTCGGCGGTCGCCAGGCCGAAGTGCGGCCGGTCGTCCTCGCTGACCAGGTCGAGGTACTCGGGGTGCTGCGCGATGTAGTGGCGCACGAACGAGCAGTAGGGCAGCACGTGCAGCCCCCGTTCCCGGGCGGCGGCGAGCACCCCGGCCACCAGCGCGGAGCCGATGCCGCGACCGCCGACGGAGGGGTCCACCTCCGTGTGCGGGAGCGCCATGGTGCCGCCCTCGACGTGGTAGCTGGCCAGGCCGACCACCCGGTCCCCGAGCAGCACCTCGAAGCGCCCCCGCTCCGGGGCGTCGACCACACGTGTCTCCATGCTGCTGATCCACCTCCGCTCCGCCCCGGCGCCGTTGCCGGGACACGACATGCGTACGGGAACGGTAACGCCTCGGAGCCCCCCGTGGTTTCGCCCCGGCGGGCGAGTCGATCACCGGGGCGCGGTCACGGAGCGTGGCACCGCCGGGGCGCGACCGGCCGTCGGGCGGCACGCGACCCGTCGTCGGGCGGCGCGCGACCCGTCGTCGGGCGGCGCGCGACCCCCTAGGCTCCGCCCCGTGACCGCGCGGCTGTTCGCCTCCCTCGGCTACCGCGACGCCCGGGCCGCCCTCGACTGGCTGGCCGCGGTCGGGTTCACGGAGGTCCGGCGGCAGGAGACACCGGACGGGCAGGTCCTGCACGCCGAGGTCCGGTGGGGGGACGCCGTCCTCATGGTCGCCGGAGACGGCACCGCGACCGGGGACGGCGCCGACGCCGCCGTGCGCCCGCCCGCCACGTGCGGCCTCTACCTGCGCGTGCAGGACGTCGACGGGACCTTCGAGCGGGCCGTCGCCGCGGGCGCCCGGCCGGTGGTCGAGCCGGAGCGGACCATCTGGCACACCCGCCGCGCCCAGGTGGTGGACCCCGGCGGCCAGGAGTGGACCTTCGGCACCTACGAGCCCGGCGTCGGCTGGTAGCCCGCGGAGCCCGGTGCCCCCGGCAGGATTCGAACCTGCGACGCACGGTTTAGGAAACCGATGCTCTATCCCCTGAGCTACGGGGGCTCGTCGGCGGGTGCGCCGACCGGGGCGTACGGCCTGGAGGGTATCGGCCCGCGCCGCCGGCTCCCGCGCCGGGCGGCGGCTCTGGCGCCCGGAGCGCACTACCGTCGTGACATGACCGGGGTGCTGGCGGCGGTGGTCCTCGTCGCGGTGCTGGCCGCCGTCCTGGTGTGGGTGGCCTCGCCGGAGCGCCGGGCGCGGCTGTCGGCCGGCCGGCCGGCGGCCCTGCCGCCGCGGGAGCGGGCGCGGCTGGCCGACGCGGTGGCCACGGCGCGCTGGGCGCCGGCGCACGACGAGGTCGACGGGCGGACGCGGGTGCTGCTGCGCCGCTCCTGCACCGGCCTGGACGGGTTGCCGATGGTGCTCGAGGAGCGGGTCTTCACCGACTTCCCGGCCGACGACCCGGCGTGGGAGGCCCGGTTCACCGAGGCCATGGCCGGCGCGCGGTTCCGCTGCACCTACCTCAACAACGAGGAGCACGGGGCCTGACGCCTCGCCCTGTGGACGGCCGGTCCGCTGGGGACGGCGGTCGAGCCCTGTCGGCGGCCGTCGCGACGGTGTCCTCCCGAACCGAGGAGGACACGTGGACACCCCGACCCCGACACCCGCCGAGCCGGAGGAGCACCTGCGCTCCCTCGCCGGCGCCCTGACCGAGCCGCGGGACGCCGAGTGCGTCCTGTGCTTCGCCGACCGGATGCTCGACGCCTTCGGCTGCGACGGCACCCTGCGCCGGGCCGGCCGCTGGCGGGACCTGCGCCGGCCCCGGGCGACCGGCCTGGAGCGCCGGCCGGCGTCGCGCGGCGGCCACTGCGACTGCGAGGTCTTCCTCGACGGCTGGACCCACCGGGACGACCTGCAGGTACCCGGCGAGGACGGCGAGCCGGACCGGCCGGAGGTGCGCCCGCCCTGCGCCGGCGCGGGTCCCCGGTCGGCGGAGCCGTGCGCGAACCGGGTCCCCCTGCGGAGGAGCCGCCGGTGAGGTGGCGCAGGATGGGGTCATGGGACAGGTCGTCGCCACCGCTGAACGCGTCGTCCGGGCACCGGCCGACCAGGTCCGCTCGGCGCTCGCCGACTACACCGGTGCCCGCCGCGAGGCGCTGCCGGAGCAGTTCTCCGACTACCGGGTCGAGGCCGGCGGCCAGGGCGCGGGCACCCGCGTCGCGTGGCGGTTCGCCGCCACCTCGAAGCGGGTCCGCGAGCAGCTGGTCGAGGTCTCGCAGCCCGACCCCGACACCCTGGTCGAGCGCGACACCCGCTCCTCGATGGTGACGACCTGGAGCGTGCACCCGGCCGATGCCGGCAGCACGACCGTCCGGGTCCGCACCACCTGGGACGGCGCCGGCGGCGTCGGCGGCTTCTTCGAGCGCACCTTCGCGCCGAGGGGGCTGCGCCGGGTGTACGAGGACCTGCTCGGCCGGCTCGAGCGACAGCTGGGCCCGGCGGCCTGACACCGGCGGTGGCGCCGCGGGTGGACCGGCGGCGCGCGACCGGATCGCGGGGGACCATGGCGGGGTGACCGCCGTCCCCGCGACCGACGCGCTCCCCGGCCTGCCCGTGGACGACACCCCGCCGGTGGACCGTGCCCCGGCCGTGGACGAGCCGGCCCTCGACGCGCCGGCCCTCGACGCGCTGGCCGAGCTGGTCCGGGACGGCGACGTCGTCGTCCTCTCCGGTGCCGGGCTGTCCACCGACTCGGGCATCCCCGACTACCGGGGCGCCACCGGGTCGCTGCGCCGGCACACGCCGATGACCTACCAGACGTTCCTCCGCGACCCGCGCGGCCGGCACCGGTACTGGGCGCGCAGCTTCGTCGGCTGGCCGCGGATCGCGGCCGCCCGCCCCAACGCCGGGCACCGGGCGGTCGCCGACCTCCAGCGCGCCGGGCTGCTCTCCGGGGTCATCACGCAGAACGTCGACGGGCTGCACCAGGCGGCCGGCGCGACGGGCGTGCTCGAGCTGCACGGGGGCCTGGACCGCACGGTGTGCCTCGCCTGCGGGGACCTCGCCGACCGCTGGGAGCTCGACGCCCGGCTGCGGGCGGCCAACCCGGCGTTCGGCCCGCACGCCGACGAGGTCAACCCCGACGGCGACGCCGAGCTGCCCGACGAGGTGCTCGACGGGTTCGTGATGGTCGACTGCCGGGCCTGCGGCCGCGGCCCGCTCAAGCCCGACGTCGTCTTCTTCGGCGAGACGGTGCCCCGGGACCGGGTCGACCGCTGCTTCGCCCTGGTGGAGGACGCCGGCGCGCTGCTGGTCCTCGGCTCCTCGCTGACCGTGATGAGCGGCTACCGGTTCGTGCTGCGGGCGGACAAGCTCGGCATCCCGGTCGGGCTGGTCAACCTCGGGCCCACCCGGGGTGACGCGAAGGTCGACGTCCGCGTCGACGCCCCGCTCGGCGCGGTCCTGCCCGAGCTGGCGCGTCGCGCGGCCCACCGCACGGCCTGAGCGGCGCCCGCGGCCGGGTCCGCCCCCGCTGACCGGGCGGGCCGCGCCGGCCTCGGCGAGGATCGGGCGCGATGCAGACCTTCCTGCCCGTCGCCGACTTCGAGGAGAGCGCCCGGCTGCTGGACTCGCCCCGCCTGGGCAAGCAGCGCGTCGAGACGCTCCAGGTGCTGCGGGCCCTGGAGCTGCCCGACTACGGCTGGACCTCCCACCCGGTCGTTCGGATGTGGCGCGGCCGCACGCCGGCGCTGGTGGCCTACGGGTTGGCGATGGTCCGCGTGTGGCGGGAGCGGGGGTTCGCCGACACGACGCACACCCTCATCGCCGAGTTCGCCCCCGACGTGGTGGGGGTGGCGCAGGAGGAGCTGGCCCGCGCCGGGCTGCTGCCCAGGTGGATCGGCGACGAGGCGCTGCACCGCTCGCACCGGTCCAACCTGCTGGCCAAGGAGCCCGGGTTCTACCGCGAGCGCTTCGTCCCGCTGTTCGGCCCGGAGCCCGACGACCTCCCCTACCTCTGGCCGGACCCCGACGACCTGCCGCCGGCGCCGGCCCCCGAGGGGGTGCCCGTGTGGGTCGTCCGGCCCCGCGCGCACAACGAGCTGGGCGCCTGCCTGGCCGCCGGCGTGGTGGGCCTGGGGACCCAGTCGGGCATCGACGTCGACGCCACCGGGCTGACCCCCGCGGAGCTGCGGGCCCTGGCCAAGGAGATCTCGGGCCGCCGCCCGGCCAAGGACCTCCGCCAGCTCTCGGCCTTCCTCGACGAGGTCCGGCCCGGCGACCGGGTGGGCCTGCCCGTCGAGCGGGGGGCCGGGTTGCTGCTCGGCGAGGTCGTGGGCGCCTACCAGTTCGAGGGGCGGGAGCTGCTGCCGCACCGGCGTCCGGCCCGCTTCGACCGCGTGGTCCCGCGGGCCGCGGCCCTGCCCCCGGCCACGCTCCAGGACCCCCGCGCCCTGTTCCGGGTCGTCCTCGACCCCGCGCACGTCCCCGGCGGCTGAGACCTCATCGGGCCCCCGGCAGCGGCACGTTCTGCAGCCGGACCTGCCCGCGCGCCACCGGCTTGCCGTCCGAGGCCCGCGTCAGCGTGACCAGCCACAGCTGGAGGGTGCGGCCCTGCTGCAGCGGCTCGGCGAGGACATGGAGCCGGTCGGCGGTCACCGGCCGCAGGAAGTCGGTGCTGTTGTTGACCCCGACGGCGAACTGGCCGCGGTCGGCGACCGCGGCGCTCGCGCCGATGCTGGCGGCGGACTCCACCACCGTGCAGTAGACGCCGCCGTGGACCACGCCCCAGGGGGTGTGCTGGTCCGGGCCGAGCTCCACCGACCCGGTCACCCGCGTGCCGCTCACCTCCCCGACGGTGAACCCGGAGGCCGCGACGAACCGGCTCGCCCGCCGGAGGTCCTCGGGGCCGCTCACGCGTCCCACACCAGGCAGAAGGGGTGCCCGACCGGGTCGGCGTAGACCCGGAAGTCGCCGCCCTCGCCGGGCAGCCGGCGGGCGCCGAGCGCCAGGACCCGCGGCTCGGCCTCCTCGACGTCGGCGACCCGGACGTCGAGGTGGAACTGCTGCGGCCGCGCGGGATCGGGCCAGTCCGGCGGCTGCAGGTCCGGCGCCTGCTGGAAGGCCAGGCGGTACCCCTGGCCGGTGACCACCACCCAGTCGTCGCCCGGCCCGCCCTTCGACACCTCCATCCCGAGCAGCTCGGCGTAGAAGGTGGCGAGCGCGTGCGCGTCGGGTGCGTCGATGACGACGGAGTGCAGCTGGCCGATCATGGCGGCCATCCTGCAGCGGCGGCCCGGGCCGCGCACCAGCGCGGACCCCCCGTGGGGGGGGGGGGGGGGGGGGGGGGGGGGGGGGGGGGGGGGGCCCCGCCCGCCCCCCCCACCCGCTCCACCCCCCCCCCCACCCACCCCCCCCACCCCCCCCCCCCCCCCCCCGTCCAATAGCGCGCCCGGCGCCGGGCCCCGGGCCCCCCCGCCCGGCCCGGGCCCCCCCCCCGGGTCCCGGCCCCCCCCGGGCGGGGCCCCCAGGACCGGCAACGACCAGCTCACCTGATCCCGGGAGCCGTCGTCCGCCGCCGTCGCTCGACAGGCCGATCGGCCCACCTGGTGCTTGACTCCCTCCTAGGCAACACGATGGCGCGCCACAGGGTCGTGGCCGACCGCGGAGGGGGTGCCGGTGGGCTGGCTGGTGACCGGGGGAGCCGGCTACATCGGGGCGCACGTGGTCCACTCACTGGTGGCCGGCGGGGAGGACGTCGTCGTCCTCGACGACCTCTCCACCGGTGACGCCGGGCGGCTGGCCGGGCTGCCGGGCGTCCCGCTGGCCGTCGGCTCGGTGCGCGACCGCGGGCTGCTCGCCCGCCTGCTGCGCGAGCACCCGGTCGACGGGGTGGTGCACCTGGCCGGCCGCAAGCAGGTGGCCGAGTCCGTGGCCGACCCGCTGCGCTACTACGGCGAGAACGTCGACGGCGTGGTCGCGCTGCTCGAGGCCTGCCGCGCGGCCGGGGTGGCCCGCGTGGTGTTCTCCTCCTCGGCCGCGGTGTACGGGCCGGCCGGCGCCGACCGGGTGGCCGAGGACGACGACTGCCGCCCGATCTCCCCGTACGGGCGCACGAAGCTCGCCGCCGAGTGGGTGCTGCGCGACAGCTCGGCCTGGGGCCTGGCGGCGGTGTGCCTGCGGTACTTCAACGTGGCCGGCGCGGGCGCGCCGCACCTCGGCGACCGCGGCGCGGCCAACCTCGTCCCGATGGTGTTCCAGGCCCTGGACGCCGGGCGGCGCCCGGTCCTCTTCGGCGCCGACCACCCGACCCCCGACGGCAGCCCGGTGCGGGACTTCGTGCACGTCTCCGACGTCGCCGAGGCGCACCTGGCCGCCGCCCGGGCGCTCGCCGGCGGGCACCCCGGCGGGGTCTACAACGTCGGGCGGGGGGAGGGCAGCAGCGTGCTGGAGGTGCTGCGCGTCGTCGGCGCGGTGACCGGCCGCGACACCGCGCCCGAGGTGGCCGGGCGGCGCCCCGGTGACCCGCCCCGGGTGGTGGCCGCCGTCGACCGGATCGCCGCCGACCTGGGCTTCCGGGCCCGCTGCGACCTGGGATCGACGGTCGGCAGCGCGTGGCGGGCCTGGCGCTGGGCGACCGCCGACCGCGCCGCCGTCGCGCGCTAGCGGAGCGGGCGGGGCGCACCTCCCGCGCCCTGCCACCCCACCGCGGCGCCGCTGAGCACCGCGCGGGCGCGCGCCCCCGCCAGCAACACCTCCGGCAGGCCGGCCAGCGCCGCCCGCATGCCCTCGGTCCCGCCGAACTGGAAGCCCAGCTGGGTGCCGTAGCAGGCGCACGCGGCCGCGCGCCGGTCCGGGTCCTGCGGCAGCCGCACCGGGGCCAGGCCGCCGGGCAGGTGCGGGCCGGGGGCGGCGGCGGGGTCGCGCAGCACGTACGGGCTGTCCCGCCACCACAGCACCGGGCGGTCCCGCCCGGCCACGGCGCGCAGCACCTGCAGGTGGTCGACGTGGCCGCCGAGGGCCTGCGGGGCCAGCACCAGGTCGGCCCCCAGACCGGCCTCCAGCCCGTCGAGCCGGGCGGCGAGCTCGCGCCACAGGTCGTCGTCCCCGTGCACGCCGGCGAACAGGTCCGCGGCGCTGCCGTAGCCGCGGTGGGGTGCCTCGGGGAGGTCCCAGTGCACCGGCGTGGCCCCGAGCGCGGCCATCGCGGCGGCGTCCTCGGCCCGGCGCAGCGCCATGTAGTCGGCGTCCGCGGGCAGCCCCTTGTCCAGCTGGCAGGCCAGCGCGAACCCGGCCGGGTCGGGCACGCTCGCCGTCAGGCAGGTGACCACGGTGACCTCGTGGCCGGCGTCGGCGAGGGCGGCGAGCGTGCCGCCGACGGAGAACGCCGCGTCGTCCAGGTGCGGGCTGACCGCCAGCACGCGCATCACAGCAGGTGCGCCGCGGACCGGAAGCGGCAGGAGGGGTCGACGCCGTCCGGCATCGTCCAGCCCGCGCCCGGCGTCGTCCCGGCCACCTCCCGGTGCACCGCGTCGACCGCGCGGGCCAGCACCGGCCAGGAGTACAGCCGGCGCACCTCCGCCAGGGCCGCCGTCGCCAGGCGCTCCCGCAGGCCGGCGTCGGCGAGCAGCCGGTCCAGCGCGGCCCGCAGCCCGGCGACGTCCCCGGGCGCGTGCAGCAGGCCGTTCTCCTCGTGCCGCAGGCAGTCGACCACGCCGACGCTGTCGGTGCTCACCACCGGCAGCCCGCTGGCCATCGCCTCCAGCAGGGTGTTGCTGAAGCCCTCGCTGTAGGTGGGGCTGACGAAGACGTCGGCCGACCGGTAGACCTCCGGTGCCTCGTCCGGCGGGACGTAGCCGAGGAACGTCGTCCGCCCGTCGGCCCGCGCCCGGGCCTCGTCGAGGTCGGGGCCGATCCCGGAGACCACCAGCCGCACCCCTTCCGGCAGCGCCGCAAGCAGGTCGAGCACGCCCTTGCGCCGGTCCACCCGGCCGTGGGAGAGCAGCACCGGCGGCTCGCGCAGCGCCCCGAGCGGCCGCTCCGCGGGCGTGAAGCGGCGGGTGTCGGTCGCGCCGGGGACGATCGTGAACCGCGCCGGGTCGCAGCCGAGGTTGCCCACCACCTCGTCGCGGAAGCTGGCGCTGCCGATCAGCACCGCGCTGGAGGCGTCGACCACGGTCCGCATGGCGTGCGCGTGGGTGGCGCAGCAGGTGCCCACCCAGTGCCCGTCACCGCCCTGGATGCTGACCACGGCCGGCAGGCCGGTCTCGCGGGCGGCGGCCAGCACCGCCAGCCCCGGCGGGTAGCCGTACTGGGCGTGCAGGACGTCGAAGGGCCGCTCGGCGTGCAGCCGGACGACGGTCCGCACGATCTCGTCGATGTCGCCCTCCCAGTCGGCCGGGACGACGGTCTCCCCGCGGCTGGGCAGCGCCACCACCTCGACGCCGTCGGGCACCCGCTCGGGCGGGGGCGGGCCGCCGCCGTACACCCGGGTGCCGGCCTCGTCGTCGCGGTACTGGCTCACCAGCGTCACCTCCTGGCCGAGCGCGACCAGCTCGCGCAGCAGGTTCTCCGCGTACACGCTCATCCCGCTGACCGCCGGCCAGTAGCGCCGGCTCACGAAACAGGTGCGCACAGTGCCTCCTCCGCGGCCCGCAGGGTCGCCATCGACCGCGGCACCATCTCGTGCGCGCGGTGCCCGTCCCGGGAGAGCTCGAGGGTGACCAGCCGGTCGAAGCCCGCGGTCCGCAGCGCCCGGAGGACGGCGGGCAGGTCGACGTCGCCCTCGTCCAGCGGCAGGTGGTCGTGCACGCCCCGGCGCATGCCCTCGACGGCGACCGTGCCCAGGTGCGGCGCGAAGGCGGTGACGGCCTCCTCGGGGGCGTACCCGCCGGCGACCACGCAGTGCCCGGTGTCCAGCGCGAGGGTGATCCCCGGCGCGGCGGCCGCCAGCCCGGTCCACCCGTCGCAGTCCTCGACCAGCATGCCCGGCTCGGGCTCCACGGCGAGGGCGTAGCCGGCCCCGCCGTGGCTGTCGACCAGCGCGCGGACGCCGTCCACCAGCCACCCCCACGCGGCGCCGCGGTCGACCGCCGGCTGCGGCACGCCGGCCCAGAAGCTGACCGCCTCGGCGCCCAGCACGCCCGCCAGGTCGCAGGCCCGCCGCAGGTAGGCCAGCCGGCGGGCGCGGCCGGCGGCCGACGGGGAGACGAGGGTGGGCTCGTGCTTGACCCGCGGGTCGAGCAGGAAGCGGGCGCCGGTCTCGACCACGACGCCGAGGCCCAGCGCGTCGCAGCGGGCCCGCACCCGCTCGGCCTGCGCGAACGCGTCGTCGGCGAACGGGTCGAGGTGCACCACGTCGAGGGTCAGGGCCACGCCCGCGTAGCCGGTGTCGGCGAGCAGGGCCAGGGCGTCGCCCAGCCGGTGCGAGGTCAGCCCGTTGGTGTTGTACGCGTAGCGGAGCGCGGTGGTTCCCGGGCCGCTCCCGCGCTCGCGGCCGGTCACCGGGCCGCTCCCGCGCTCGCGGCCACGTGCCGGCCCGGCTCCCGGTACAGCGCGTACAGCGGTCCCACCCGGGCCGCGGCACCGGACCGGTCGAACCAGGCCGGCCCGCCCAGGCGCTCCTGCGCCTCCGGGGTCAGGTGCACCCGCGCCCAGCCGCCCGGGTCCGGGCCGACGGCCACCAGCGGGTCGCCCCGCTCCAGCAGCCGGCGCACGCCCCGCTCGCCGATCCGGCCGTAGGACATCGTCTCCACCTCCAGCCCGGGCACGAGCACCTTCGCCGCGACCGCCTCGCCGTCGGAGCGGTGCAGGTCGACCAGCACGTCGAGGCCCGCGGCGGCCAGCCGCCCGGTCAGCGTGCCGAGCAGGTCCCCGCCGTCCCAGGTCGGCAGGCCGGTCAACGGCACGGTCTCCCGCCGGGAGAGCACCGATCCGCGCAGCTGGTCGACCAGCGCGGCGGTGCCCTGCCGGGCCCAGCCGAGCATCGCCTCCAGCGCGCGGTCCTCCTCGACCAGCCGCTCGGGCGGGTGCCCGGCCAGCCACGCGTCGAGGTAGCCGGGCGGGGTGGCCGCCGCGACGCGGTCCAGCGGGCCGTGCATGAACGCCTTCCGGCTGCGGGCGGCGGCGAACTCGTGCAGGGCCTTGCGGACGGCGGTGTCCCGGTCGGGGTGCGCGGCCTCCCCGCAGGCGGTCGCCATGACCGGCACCGGTTCCGAGCCGTCCCGCGAGCAGCCGACGGCGTACACGTCGACCACCCCGAAGGCGGTGCTCGCCAGCTTGACCAGCACCTCGATGCCCGCGGCGGCCAGCCGCTCGAGCAGCGCGCACGCGTCGGGGTCGCGCAGCCCGGCGAGGTCGACCACCACGCCGCGGTCCATGGCCCGGAAAGCGGTGGCGTTGCCGTCGCGCTGCAGGACCTCCAGCAGGGCGTGCGCGACCGCCCGGTCGACGTCGAAGCCCGCGCCCTGGCCGTTGGTGACCACCGTGGTCAGCCAGCCCCCCGGGGGCGGGTCGCCGGGCAGGTCCGCGGGCCCGGAGGCGACCAGCTCGGCGGGGACCCACACGCTCCCGGCGTCCGACCACCGGGTCATGGGCAGCCACTGCAGCGGCCGGTCCTCGACGTAGGGGCTGCCGGCCTCCAGGGCGAGGGTGCGGGGGTCGGCCACCCGGTCGCGGCCCTCCCGCCGGACCAGCTCGGCGTACGAGGCCTGCACCCGCGGCCGCACGGAGAGGGTCCGGGCCGACAGCGCCATCTCGGCCATCTCGCCCAGCGCCCCGGTGCGGGCCTCCTCCCGGGTGGCGCCGTAGCCCAGGCCGCTGCCGCCGGCGTGCGCGGGGGAGTCGACGAGGAAGGCGCTGTGCAGCGGCACGTCGAGCACGTCGAGGCCCTCGACCGCGAACTCCTCGACCGGCGGGAACGAGGCCAGGTACCGCTCGGCCGGGGTCACAGCTCCTCCAGCGGGACGGGGGCGGCGTCCGGCGGACCGGCCAGCAGCCGCTGCACCAGGTGGACGACGTGGTCGGTGGTCACCCCGCGGACCAGCTCGAACGGCGTGGCCACCGTGTCGAACTCCAGCGCGCCCACCACGGTCAGGTACTCGCGGAGCTCGCCGTGGGAGAGCGGGATCTGGGCGTGGAACGCCTTGTGCGCGGAGAGGGCGACCGGGGTGCCGGCGTCGTCGAGGTCGACCTTGAGCGAGTCGCCGCAGAACAGCACCCCGCGGCGGGCGTCGTGCAGCACGGAGTGGCCGGGGAAGTGCCCGCCGGTGCGGTGCAGCGTCAGGCCGGGGGCCAGCTCCAGGACGTCGTCGGCCGGCCAGGTCACCCGGAAGGCCTTGGTCCACTCCAGGTCGCGCACGCCGACGCAGACCACCCGCGGCTCCAGCTCGGCCTGCAGCTGCCACAGCGCGCCGTAGCCGTGCACGTGGCTGGACGCCAGGACGTCGAGGCCGCCGTGCTCCGCGGCCATCCGGCGCAGCTCGGCGAGCATGCCGGCGGTGTACCAGGGGGCGCACTCGAAGCCGACCAGGCCCGCGTCGGTCTCGATCACCCACCCCCGGCTGTCCAGGCCGAACCGGGGCTCGGTGCCGAACTCGGTGACGCCGTCCACCGCGGTGGGCCGCCAGGAGCCGGTGACCAGCTCGTCGGCCTGCTTGGCGGTGACGAACTCGAAGCCGTGCTCGGGCAGCGCGTTGCGCACGTCGGCGCAGACCGGGCAGGTGAGCGGGCCGGGCGCCGGCCAGCGCTGCCAGTGCCCGCAGTTGGTGCAGGCCCAGGCGGGCAGGTCGGGCAGCAGGCCGCGGTAGGGGTTGGTCATCGTGCCTCCTCCAGGGCTCGCAGCAGCAGGCGGTGCAGGCGCAGGTCGCGGTCGGGGTCGTGGGGCCAGGCGACCGCCACCGCCGCCGTCCCCGCGACCGCGGCGGTGAAGGCGGCGAACTGCGCGGCGAACGGGGCGGTGCCGGCGAAGGGGACGTCGACCGGCTCGGGGCGGTGCAGGGTCAGCGATCCCCCCGCGGTCTGGCCCATCGTGTCCACGGCGACGGCCATCCCGCGGGTGCCGACCACCTCGAGCCGGCGGCGGGGCAGGGCGTCGGGGGTGTTGTAGGCGACGTGCAGGTCGACCAGGACGCCCCCCGCGGTGCGGCCGGCCAGCAGTGCCCCGTCGTCCACCGGGTAGCCGTGCACCCGTCGCTGGAGCAGCGCGGTGAGCTCCACGACGTCCTCGCCGAGCAGCACGCCGACCAGGTCCAGCCCGTGCGGGGCGAGGTCGATCGCGGCGCCCCCGCCGGCGCGGGCCCGGTCGACCCGCCAGTTGTCGTGCGGGGCACCGTCCGGCGTCCAGTCGGCCGGCAGCCAGCAGCAGTAGACGACGCGGACGGCGGTCACCGTGCCCAGCTCCGGCAGCAGCCCGCGCAGGCGGGCGTGGGCCGGGTGCCAGCGTTGGTCGTAGGCGGTGCCCAGCAGCACGCCGGCCTCCCGGCAGGCGGCGACCAGCGCCTCGGCGTCGGCCACGTCGGCGGCCAGCGGCTTCTCCACCAGCACCGCGCGGCCCGCGGCGGCGGCGGCCTCGACGACGGCCCGGTGCGCGGCGTTGGGCACCGCGACGTAGACCGCGTCGAGGCCCGGGGTGGCCAGGAAGGCGGCGAGGTCGGTGCCGCGCGGGGTGTCGCCGCCCACCCGGGCGAGGGCGGCGGCGTCGCGGTCGTGCAGCGCGACCACCTCCGCCCCCGGGGTGGCGCGCAGCGCGGGCAGGGCGTGGTCGCGGGCCACCCACCCGCACCCGGCGACCCCCCAGCCGACCGCCCCGCTCACGGCGCCGCCCCCTCCCGGCCGAGATCGCGGGGCCTCGCACGCCCGGAGGGGCGGACCCGTGGGAGACCCCGCGATCTCGACGGCAGTCGGGCGGAGGTCACCAGGCCTCCGGCAGGTCGACCAGCAGCCGGCGGCGGGCCGCGTCGGGCGGCAGCGGGTGCGGCCAGCGCTCGGGCAGGTACCCCGACCGCGGGCCGTACTCGGCGGCGTACCGGTCGCTGGGCCAGGTGCGCAACCCGTCGACGTAGAGCGGGTTGGGGCGCAGCGGGGGCAGCGGCTCGCCCAGGTCGACCGGTGCCGGCCGGCGCGGGTCGCCGGCGACGAGGGCCACCGCCTCGCTCCCGTGCAGGTCGGCCGGCGCCGCCGGGCGCGGCGGGCGGCGCTCGAGCAGCGCGCGGGTCAGCTCCCCGTCGTCGTAGAGGAGGTCCGCCCCGAGCAGCGCGGCGTAGCCCTCCGGGGTCGACGGCTCGCCGGCGGGGTCGGTGACGTGCGCGTGGCCGACCGCGACGGTGCCGCCGGGGCCGGCGAGCGCGTGCAGCGCGGCCGCGGCGGCCGGCTTGTCGCGCATGAAGTAGAAGGCGTCGGAGCACAGGACGTAGGCCGGCTGGGGCACGTCCAGGCCGGCCACCGCGGTGCCCGGCACGGTCAGCCCCGGGACGGCGGTGACGTCGGCGCACACGTACCGCGCACCCGGGCAGACGAAGCGGCGGGCGAGCCACAACTTGGCCCACACCACGTCGACGCCGACCAGCCCGGTGCAGCCGCGGCGGGCCAGCTCGCGCAGCTGGGTGCCGATGCCGCAGGCGACGTCGACCACCGGGCGCCGGCCGGGCCAGTGCTGCTGCAGCAGCGCCAGGCCGGCCAGGTGGGTGGGGTCCGACCAGCGGTGGGCGAAGTAGTCGGCCACCCGGCCCATGCCGAGCAGGTCCATGGCCTCCCGGAGGGTCCGCGCGGCCGGCACCCGGGCCAGCTGCTCCGGTGGCGGCGGGGGCTCGGTCCACCAGTCGTCGGCGTCGGCCAGCAGCAGCACCCGGGCGCGGGCGACCTCGCCGGCGGCGACCAGCCCGGCGACCTCGGCGCGGAGGTCCTCGCGGCCGGCCCGGACGAACGGGATGCCGTCGACGAGGGGGACGGGCGGGGCGAGGGTCACAGCCCCGCCGCCGCCAGCACCTCGAAGTGGAACCCCTGCACCGGCCCGGCGTGCACCAGCTCGAGCTCGTCGAGCGCCTGCTCGGCGGTGAACGCCACGGCGCGGGCGTGGTGGTGCACCTGCAGCACCCGGTCGAGGACGTCGGCGGCGTGGAAGGCCCGCGCCTCCGGGGTCCCGGCGTCCGCGCGCAGCGCCAGGACCTCCCGCAGCCGCCCGGCCAGCGGCCCGGGGAGGGCGGCCAGCTCCCGCTCCTCGAGCGTGGCCAGCACCCGCGGCAGGGCCCCGCCGAGCAGCACCTCGCCGGCGAACCCGGCGTCGGGCAGCGCGACGTTGTGCAGGTGGTGGGCCAGGCCGACCAGGAAGGGCGGCACCGGGTCGGCGCCGAACAGCGGCGCGGTGAGGACGCCGTAGACCGCCACGGTGAGGCAGTGGTCGCCGTGGCTCTCGGGCGGCTCGACCACGACCCGCGCCCGGCCGGGGGCGGTGGCCCCGGCCCGCGGCTGCCGGCTGAGCACCTCGGCCGGCGCCGCGGGCCCGGGCCGCGGGAGGTCCACCGCCAGGGCCGCGCGCAGGTCCGCGGCGAGGTCCGGGTCGAGCGGCCCGGCGACCTCGTCGAAGGACCGGCGCAGCACGGCGAGGGCCTCGGCGTCCCCGAGCCCCGCCGTCCGCAGCACCGCGCCGTCGATCCCGGCCAGCCGGGCGCGGGCCACCGCCGCCGCGGTCTCCGACCGCGCCACGACCGCCGGGTCCTCCCCGGCGACCAGGCGGCCCCAGGCGCGGCCGAAGGCCTGCTCGGCCAGGGAGCCGGGGCCGCCGGCGACCCGGACCCGTTTGGCGTCCCCGATCTCGGCCAGCAGCGGGCGCAGCTCCTCGAGGGGGGCCGGCCCGCCGCTCACCGGGAGGCGGGCGCGGCGGCGAGCCAGTCGAGCAGCGCGCGCTCCTGGCGGTGCAGCGCGTGCTCGGGGACCTCGCCGTCGGCGGTCATGGGCGCCTTGAAGAACCAGCCCAGCTGCTCCTGCACCCCGCCCTCGCCGCGCTGCTGGGCGAGGTCGGTGAGCCGCGCCAGCTCGATGGCCAGCGGGGCGGCGAGGATCGAGTCGCGGCACTGGAAGTCGACCTTGACCTGCATCCGCTGGCCGAGGAAGCCGACCAGGTCGATGGCGTCCCAGGCCTCCTTGGCGTCGCCGCGCGGCCGGTAGTAGTCGATGCGGACGACGTGGTCCTCGACCGGGTAGCCGAGGATCGAGTCGAGGACGCTGCCCTTGGTCTGCAGCTTGCTCGACAGGGAGTCGGGGTCGTCCAGGGCCAGGCCGTCGCGGTTGCCGAGGATGTTGGTGGAGTACCAGCCCTCGACGGTGAGCGCGCGGCTGCGGAAGGCCGGGGCCAGGACGGTCTTCATCATCGTCTGCCCGGTCTTGCCGTCCTTGCCCGCGACCGGCACGCCGCGGGCGGTGGCCAGCTCCAGCAGCGCCGGGACGTCGGCGGCCAGCGACGGCGTGAAGTTGACGTACCCGGCGCCCTCGCTGATCGCGGCGTGGGCGTACACCATCGCCGGGGTGATCGAGCGGTCGTCGGCGTCCAGCGCCGCCTCGAAGGCGGCCGCCGTCTGCAGCGCGGGGGCTGCGGGATCGGGCCAGCGCTCGGTGGAGGCCAGGTTGACCAGGACCAGCCCGTCGAGCCGCTGCTCCTCCCGGAAGCGCCGCAGGTCGGCGCGGACGGCGTCGGACTGGTCGCGGCGGGTCCGCGCCAGCACCACGTTGCCACCGGTCACGTTGTGGCAGAAGTCGGCGTCGCCGGCCGCCGGCCACGGGGTCAGCGCGGACAGCGCCGGGCCGGCCTGCTCGAGCTGCCGGTGGTCGAGGACGCCGTGCAGCTCCGCGGCCTTGCGCAGGTCCGCGCCGTCGAGGTCCCAGCCCCCGACCACCAGGTCGCCGTAGCCGGCCAGGCCGGTCGCGACCTCGACGGGCTCCCCGTCGACCTCCACCCCTGCCAGGGGCAGCCCGTCGGGGTCGACCGCGCCGAGCCGCAACAGCTCCAGCCCCGCCACGGCGGTCGTGGCGACCGCACCCCCCAGACCGACCACCGCGACGCCGACTCGACGGGACGTACCGGGCAACGCAACCTCCGCTGGTTGTGCTGGATCAGGTCTTGCACAACCGAGCGTGGCACAGGCCGGTGGGGTCCGCGCGGTGAGGCCGCGACCGGCCGCCGGTGGGCCTCGGCCTCATCGGCAGCCGGCCGCGCGGGAGCCCGCCGACCCGGGGAGGGGGCCCTGGTCAGCCCAGGGAGGCGGTGAGCGTGACCTCGTCCTCGGCGACGGTGGTGCACTCGAGGCTCAGCGGGCCCGCGGCGACGCTCTGCCCCTGGGTGCACGAGGCCTGGGTGCCGCCGACCTCGAGGCTGGCCTCGCCGTTCTGGACGCCGTTGAACGCGATCTGGGTGCCCAGCACGTCGACCTGGGCGCCCTGCCCGGTCAGGGTGACCGAGCAGGAGGTGCCGGAGCAGTCGACGTTGGAGGCGGCCTCCTCCGCGGCCGAGCTCGCCGCGGAGCCCGCCGACTCCGCGGCGGACTGGGCCGCCTCGCCGGCGGACTCGGCGGCGGTGGCGGCGCTCTCGACGGCCGAGGTCGCGTCGTCCGCGGTCTCACCGGAGCACCCGGACAGGGTGGCGACGGCGAGACCGCCGGCGAGCAGGCCGGCGGCCACCCTGGGACTCGGTGTCGATGTCATGTATCGAGGCTAGGGTGACCCGGATCACGGCGCGTGCTGGGCGGCGAGGTGTCATCCGGGCGTCATGCGGCGGCAGCCGGTCGGTCGGACGACGGGCCGGCGTCGTCCACCGACCGGTGGACGACGGACCGGCCGGTCGGCCGTCCCGCGCGGGCCGCAGCCGGCGGCAGGCTCGTCGCCATGACAGCGATCCAGCCGGCGCCGGCTCCTCCGGGGACCGCGCCCGACGAGCCGGCCGTGCGGGTGCGCGGCCTGGTCAAGCGGTACGGGGGGCGGGCCGTCGTCGACGGCGTCGACCTCGAGGTGCGGCGCGGGGAGGTCTTCGCGCTGCTGGGCCCGAACGGGGCGGGCAAGACGACGACGGTGGAGGTCCTCGAGGGCGTCCGCCGGCGCGACGCCGGGGAGGTCGCCGTCCTGGGCCGGGACCCCGCCACCGGCGGCCGCGCGTGGCGGGGCCGGATCGGCGTGGTCGGCCAGACCACGGGGGCGGGCAACGCGCTGACCGTCCGGGAGACCCTCGACCACTACGCGCGCTACCACGCCACCCCGGTGCCCACCGCGGAGCTGCTGGTCGACGTCGGCCTGACCGAGGCCGCCGGCCGGCGGGGGGACAAGCTCTCCGGCGGCCAGCGCCGCCGGCTGGAGGTGGCCCTCGGGGTGCAGGGGCGCCCGGAGCTGCTCTTCCTGGACGAGCCCACCACCGGCATGGACCCGGTCGCCCGGCGCGCGTTCTGGGGCCTGGTCGAGGGGCTGCGCGACCGCGGCACCACGGTCCTGCTCACCACCCACTACCTCGACGAGGCCGCGCACCTGGCCGACCGGGTCGGCGTCATCACCGCCGGCCGGCTGGTCGAGGTGGCCGCGCCCACCGAGCTGGGCGGGGACCTGCGGCGGGTCGCGACCGTGCGCTGGACCGAGGGCGGCGCGACCCGCGAGGTCGGGACGACCGCCCCGTCGGCGCTGCTGCGCGACCTGCTCGCCGCCACCCCGGCCGGTGAGGTGCCCGGCCTGACCGTCACCCGTCCCGGCCTGGAGGACGTCTACCTCCGGCTGGTCGCCACCCCGGAGGGGGAGCCCCGATGACCGCCCCGACCCTGCCCCGCCCGGCCGCGACCCGGCCCGCGCCGCCCTCGGCGGCGGCCGTCGGCCTGGCCCGGATCGGCCTGGAGCTGCGGCTGTTCACCCGCGACGCCGGCCAGGTCGTGTTCTCCTTCGCCTACCCGGTGATCATGATGGTGATCTTCGGCTCCGTCTTCGGGGACGACGAGGTGCTGCCCGGGGTGGGGTTCCCGCAGTACTTCCTCGCCGGCATCGCCGCCACCGGCGTGATGCTGACCAGCTTCCAGGCGGTCGGCACCGCGGTCACCGAGGAGCGCGACCGCGGCGACCTGGCCCGGCTGCAGACCCTCGGCACCCCGGCGCTGTCCTACGCGATCGGCAAGGCCGGGCAGGTCGTGCTCACCACCGTCGTCCAGCTGGCCGTGCTGCTCACCGTGGCCCGGCTGGTCTACGACGTCCCGCTGCCCACCGAGGCCGGCCGCTGGCTGACGTTCGCCTGGGTGGTCGTGCTGGGCATCCTGGCCGGCACCGTGCTCGGCATCGCGGTCGCGGGCGTCATCGGCAGCGCCCGGTCGGCGGGCGCCGGCATCCCCGCCTTCGCGGTGGTGCTGCAGTTCATCTCCGGGGTGTTCTTCCTCGACTCCGACCTGCCCGGCTGGATGGACCAGGTGGCCGCGCTGTTCCCGCTCAAGTGGATGGTCCAGGGCATGCGATCGGTCTTCCTGCCCGACTCCGCCGCCGTCGCCGAGCAGGCTGGGTCGTGGGAGCACGGGACCACTGCCCTCGTGCTGGCCGCATGGGTGATCATCGGCGCCGTGGTGTGCGCCCGGACCTTCCGCTGGCGGCGCGGGACGTGACCCGCGGTCGCTGGTGGGCCGCCGTCCTCGTCCCCGAGCCGGGTGAGGAGGACGGCGGCTTCCCGCTGTCCGAGCGCGGGTGGCGGGCCACCGTGGCCGGGATGCACGTGATCTCCGCGGCGGTCTGGACCCTCGCGGTGGTCTCGGCGGTCGCCCGGCCCGAGGGCGTGCGACCGCTGGTCCTCGCCGTCCTCGCAGTGCTGGCCGCGGCCTACGCCCTGGCGGGTGCGCCGGCGATCGCGGCCGGCGGGCTACGGCTGCGAAGCCCGGTCTACCTCACCGTGCTGGTCGCCGGCTTCGCGGTGCTCGGCTTCGCCGACCCGACGATGTTCTTCCTGCTGTTCCTGGCCTACCCGCAGGTGTGGTTCGTGGTCGGCGGGACGACGACCGGGATCGCCTGGACGGTGCTGCTGGCGGTGGCCAGCGCGATCGGCCCGGTGGCGAGGGCCGCCTCGGGGGACGCCGCGCAGGAGGCCCTGGTCTCCGCCGGGATCAGCCTCCTGTTCAGCCTCGCGCTCGGCCTGTGGGTGAGTCGGGTGCTGCACCAGAGCGAGCAGCGGGCCCAGCTGATCGACCAGCTGGAGCGCACCCGCGCGGAGCTGGCCGCGGCCGAGCACGAGCGCGGGGTGCTGGCCGAGCGGGAGCGGCTGGCCCGCGAGGTGCACGACACCCTGGCCCAGGGCTACACGAGCATCGTCGTGCTGGCGCAGACGGCGGCCGCCCAGCTGGACCGCGATCCGGCCGCCGCGCGGGAGCGGCTGGCGGTCATCGAGGAGGTGGCGCGCGACAACCTGGCCGAGGCGCGCGCGGTGGTGGCCGCGCTCCGGCCGGTGGGGCTGGAGGAGTCGACCCTGGTGGAGGCGCTGCAGCGGCTGGCCGAGCGGTTCGGCCGCGAGACCGGCCTCGCCGTGCGCGTGGACACCGGCGCGCTGGGCACCGGGCCGGAGCTGCGCCGCGACGAGGAGGTCGTGCTGCTGCGGGGCGCCCAGGAGGCGCTGACCAACGTGCGCCGGCACGCGGAGGCGACCGCCGTGGTGGTCCGGCTGGTCCGGGTGGCCGGGCAGGTGTCGGTGCACGTCGAGGACGACGGCGTCGGCTTCGACCCCGCGGCCGCGCCCGGCGCCGGGCTGGAGGGGCTGCGCGGCCGGGTGGCGCAGGTCGGCGGGACGGTCGACGTCGCCTCCGCGCCCGGCGCGGGGACGCGGGTGACCGTGCGGGTGCCGGCGCCGTGATCACCGGAGCCGAGCCGTGATCAAGGTGCTCGTGGTGGACGACCACCCCGTGGTCCGCGGTGGCCTGGTCGGCTGGCTCGACGCGCAGGAGGACCTCACCGTCGTGGGCGAGGCCGGCGACGGGCAGGAGGCGCTGGCGCTGGTGGCCTCGCTCGAGCCGGACGTCGTCCTCATGGACCTGCGCATGCCGCGCATGGACGGCGTCACCGCGACCGAGCGCATCGGCGCGGCCCACCCCGCGGTGCGGGTGCTCGTGCTCACCACCTACGACACCGACGCCGACATCGTGCGGGCCGTCGGCGCCGGGGCGACCGGCTACCTGCTCAAGGACGCGCCGCTGCCACAGCTGGCCGACGCCGTCCGGGCCGCGGCGCGCGGGGAGACGGTGCTCGCACCGCCGGTGGCGGCCCGGCTGGTGTCGCACCTGCGCGCGCCCGCGCCCGAGGCGCCGACCGCGCGGGAGCTGGAGGTGCTGGCCGGGGTGGCCCGCGGGCTGACCAACGCCGAGATCGGGCGGGAGCTGTACATCGGCGAGGCGACGGTGAAGACCCACCTGCTGCGGGTGTTCGCCAAGCTCGGCGTCGACGACCGCACCCGCGCGGTCATGGTCGCCGTCGAGCGCGGCCTGCTGCCCCCGCCCGGAGCGTGACGCCGGCACGCCCCAGGGCTGCTCACCTCGTGAACCGGACCAGCACCTGCTCCCACAGCGGGTTGTAGGCCACGTAGTCGAACCCGCGGCCGGTGCGGTCGACGAACTCCGTGAACGCCCGGTGCTCGTGGCGCTCCCAGCCGGGGTAGTTGAAGTACTCGTCGAAGAGCAGGACGCTGCCCGCGACCAGGCGGTCCCCGGCCTCCCGGAGCACGGTCGCCGTCGAGCTGTAGAGGTCGGCGTCCAGGTGCGCGAAGGCGATCGGCCCCGGGTGGTCGGCGAGGAACCGCGGCAGCGTGTCCTCGAACAGCCCCGCGTGCAGCACGGCACCGGGCACCTCGGGCGGCTCGGCGGCGAAGGCGCCCCGCTCGAAGCCGGTGCGCCAGTCCTCGGGCAGCCCCTGGAACGAGTCGAAGCCGTGCACCGGTGCGCGGCGGGCCGCGATCCGGCGCAGGGTGTCCCCGCCGGCGACCCCGAACTCGAGGACGAGGCCATCGGCGGGGGCGAGGTCGAGCGCCAGGTCGAGGAGCCGGTGCTTGCCCTCCACGGGGGTGGCCCCGCCGACGGAGCGGGCGGTGGGCATGTGCTCCTCGACGAAGGCCGCCGTCCGCCGGAGGGCGGCCCGCTGGCGCTCGGCGTCGATGTCGGTCAGCGACGGGTCGTGCCCGGGGCCGAGGTGGTGCTCGACCCCGCCGTCCCCCTCCGCTGCCATGCCCCGACGGTAGCCAGCCCCCTGCCGGCGGAGGGGCGGGCCTCAGCGTCCGGTGCGCGAGGCACGGGCCCGTGCGAGGACCTCCTCGATCAGGTCCCCCTTGGCCTCGGCGTAGTAGTTGACGTCGGTCCACGGCTGCCGGGCCAGCTCCTCCTTGCGGGCCTGGTAGCGGGCCCGATCGGCCGGGTCGGCGCGCAGCCGGTCGCGGAAGAGCAGGCAGCGCTCGACCTCGGGGTCGTCGTCGGCCCAGACGTGCACGTTGGCGTCCGGACCGCGGGACTCGACCAGGCACCGGTGGCCGGGCTCGCGGATGTGCAGCGCGTACCCGGCGGCTTCCAGCCGCGCGACGACGTCCGGGTCCTCGGGGTCGGCGACGGCGACGAGGACGTCGACCCGGTCCTTGGCCCGCAGACCAGGGACGGACGTGGAACCGATGTGCTCGACCCGGCGGGCGTCCGCGCCGAGCGCCGCCCGGATCCGCGCCCGGTGCCCCTCGAAGCGCCGGGGCCAGTCGGGGTCGGGATCGACCAGGACGATCCGTTGGGGCACGGCCGGCCGGGGGCCGACCGTGACCCGGTCGAGGTGCTCGTCGGTGATCGGCTCGCGGTCTCCGGTCACGGGCAGCACCTCCGCCGGGACCCCACCCCTGCCGTGTCGGTCACGGCACCATCGTGCTCCGCCGGCCGGTCAGCCGGCCGCGGGCACCGCCCGGTCGACCAGCGCGAGCAGCCGCTCGCTGACCTCCGCGCGCCGCTCCAGCTGCACCATGTGCCCGACGCCGGGGTGCACGACCAGCTCGGCCCCGGGCAGCGCGTCGGCGATGACCCGGCTGTGGTCGGGCGGGCAGAGCAGGTCGCGGTCGCCGCCGACGACCAGCACCGGCAGGCCGGCCAGCGTCTTCAGCGCCCGGGCGCGGTCGTGCTCGGTGAAGGTGTGGAGGAAGGCGGCCACCGTCTCCGCCGAGCAGGCGCGGTGCACCTCCAGCGCGGCCGCGACGTCCTCGGGGTGGGCGTCCGGGCTGAAGATCAGCCGCATGTCGAACCCGCCGACGCGGCGGGGCCGGCCCGCCTGCTCGGCGCGCACCGCCCGCTCGTTGAGCAGGGGCAGGAGCCGCTGCACGACGCGGGCCACCGGCGCGGGCATGCCCCACGTCGCGGCGGCCAGGTCGCCGGAGCTCGTGGCGACGAAGGCCGCGGCGACGACCCGGTCGCCGAAGAGCTCGGGGCGCTGCTCGGCCAGCGCCATGAGCGTCATGCCGCCCATCGAGTGGCCGCCGAGCACGACCGGACCGGCCGGCGCGACCTCCTCGACGACCCGCGCCAAGTCGCGGCCGAGCTGCTCGATGGTGGCGCGGTCCCGCGGCGTCGGGCCGGAGGCGCCGTGGCCGCGGTGGTCGTAGGTGACGACACGCAGGTCCGGGCGTGCGGCGGTGAGGTCGCGGACCTGGCCGGCCCACAGCCGGGAGGACTGCACGTAGCCGTGCGCCAGGACGACGGTGGCCGACGGCTGCTCGGCGCCGAACACCTCGACGTGCAGGGGGACGCCGTCCTCGGTCAGCACGGTGCGGCTGCGCCCGTCCAGCGGCGGCTCGGGGGTGCGCGGGGGGACCGGGGTGGCGGTGTGGACCCGGCGGCGGCGGGCGAGGGCGGTGCCGGCGACGAGGCCGGCGGCGGTCAGGCCGGCAGCGGCCGCGGTGGAGGTGCGCACCGGGGGAGTCTGCCCCAGGGGTCCCGCGGGCCGTGGGCGCGGTCGCCGTCCGGTCCCCGCGCCGCCGGGAGCCGACCGCCGTCCCCCGCACCGGACACCCCGGCCGGCGAGGAGTCCGGTAGCGGGACATCGACCGCGCGCAGTTGCCGGGACCGGCCCGCGTCGACGGCCCTCCCGCGGACGACGGGCGGCCCCGGCGGTACCGCCCGGCACGCCTGGGAGGATCCGACGCGGCAGCGGATCCGACCCGCACCGCGCAGCCGACCGGCTGGATCGACCGGCTGAGGCGGACGCCGGCGTGGCCGCTGCCGCAGACCCGCCGGCCCAGGACGCCCCCCACCCCTGCCGAGGAGCCCGCACGATGAGCCCCCGCCGACCGCTGCGCCGCGATGCCTCCGGCCGCGTGCCCCCGGCGGTGACCTGGGGCCTCTTCGCCGCCTGGGCGGTGCACGACGCCGAGGAGCTGCTCACGATGGCCGGCTGGTCCGGCCGCGCCCGCCCCCGGCTCGAGCGGAACCTGCCGTGGGTGCCGCCCGCGGTCTGGCAGCGGATGGACGTGTCGCAGGAGCACGCGACCGCGGCCATCGGGGTCATGGCGTGCGTCATCGGCGCGGCCGCCGCCCGTGGCGCCCGGACCGGCGGGCGCAGCCCCTTCTTCCAGGCCGTGCTCGCCGGTTTCGGGGTGCACGCCGGTCCGCACGTGGCCTCGGCGCTGCTCACCCGGGGCTACACCCCCGGCGTGCTGACCGCGCCGACGGTGGTCGCGCCGTTCTCCCTGTGGGCCTGGCGCCGGCTGCGCCGCGCCGGTGTGCCGATCGCCCCGGTGCCGCCGGCAGCGGTCCTGCTGGGCCCCGCGGTGGTGGTCGGCGCCCACGTCGCCGCAGCCGGCCTGGTCCGGGCTCGTGCCGCCCGGCGGACCCGGTGACCCCGCCGGCGCCCGTGGACCGGGCCGCCGCCGCGGCGCTGGTCGCCCGCTTCGCCGCGGGGGGCCGGCGGCTACCCCGGATCGGCTCGCACCGGGTGGCCTGCGACGGAGCCGCCACCCCGCGTGCGGTGCTGCACACGGTCGACCTGCGCATCGGCCCCCTCGACAGCGTCGACGACGCGTTCCCGTACGAGGGTGAGGGCCACCGGACGCGGGAGCGCTGGCTGCGCGACCACACCCGCCACCAGCGCCGGATCTGCGCGGCCGAGGGGGCACGCGGACCGAGCAGCACGAGGTCGTCTTCGAGCGCTTCCGGCTCGTCCGGCCCCCGACGTCGCGGATCGACCGACGCAGCTCGGGGCGGCCCGGCCACGGAGCCGCGGCCGTCCCGGGCGCGCGCCGTACCCTGGACACCCGTGAGTCTCACCATCGGCATCGTCGGGCTGCCCAACGTCGGCAAGTCGACGCTGTTCAACGCGTTGACCAAGAACGACGTCCTGGCGGCGAACTACCCCTTCGCCACCATCGAGCCGAACGTCGGTGTCGTGGGGGTCCCCGACCCGCGGCTGGAGGAGCTGGCCCGGATCTTCGGCTCGCAGAAGATCATCCCCGCGACCGTCTCGTTCGTGGACATCGCCGGCATCGTGCGCGGCGCCAGCGAGGGGCAGGGGCTGGGCAACAAGTTCCTCGCCAACATCCGCGAGAGCGACGCCATCTGCCAGGTCATCCGGGTGTTCTCCGACCCGGACGTGGTGCACGTCGACGGCAAGGTCTCCCCGCGCGACGACATCGAGACGATCAACACCGAGCTGGTGCTGGCCGACCTGCAGACGCTCGAGAAGGCGGTCCCGCGGCTGGAGAAGGAGGCGCGCAAGGACAAGGAGCGCGCCGCCCTCCTCGCCGCGGCCCAGGAGGCCCGGAAGGTGCTCGACGAGGGGCGGACGCTGTTCTCCGCCGGCGTCGACCCCGCGCCCCTGCGCGAGCTGACCCTGCTCACGACCAAGCCGTTCCTCTACGTCTTCAACGTCGACGAGGAGGAGCTGTCCGACGAGTCGCTGGTCGCCGAGCTGCGCGAGCTGGTCGCGCCGGCCGAGGCGATCCTGCTCGACGCGAAGATCGAGTCCGAGCTCATCGAGCTGCCCGCCGACGAGGCCGCCGAGCTGCTGGCCGCCGTGGGCCAGGACGAGCCGGGCCTGGACCAGCTGGCCTCCGTCGGGTTCCGCACCCTCGGGCTGCAGACCTACCTGACCGCCGGCCCCAAGGAGGCCCGCGCCTGGACCATCCCGGTGGGCGCGACCGCCCCGCAGGCGGCCGGGGTCATCCACACCGACTTCCAGCGCGGCTTCATCAAGGCCGAGATCGTCTCCTACGACCAGCTGGTGGAGGCCGGATCGATGCAGGAGGCCCGGTCCCGCGGCTGGGTGCGCATGGAGGGCAAGGACTACGTCATGCAGGACGGCGACGTCGTGGAGTTCCGCTTCAACGTGTAACTCCCTGTCATCCGCACAGGTCAGCCCTGTGCTGACTGCCGTGATGGCACCGTGATGGCGCACCAGGCTTCGTCGACCGCCCGCCGGGTGCGCTCCTCGGAGTCGGGCATCAGGTGTCCGTAGGTCTTCAGGACCAGCGTGGCGTTCTCGTGGCCGAGCCGTTCGGCGACAGCGACGACGGACTCGCCGGCTGCCAGGAGGACGCTGGCGTAGTGGTGCCGCAGGTCATGACTGGTGGTCCCGGCCGGCAGCCCGGCGCGCACTACGGCTCGGGCGAAGATCTGCGACCCGTAGTAGTCGTGCCTGTAGACGGCCCCGGTCTTCGTGGTGAACAGCGAACCGTCCACGCCCGGGGGGGAACTCCGCGATGTGCGCGGCCAGCTCGTCAGCGACGACCTGGGGGAGCGGGATTGTGCGCCGGGACCGCGGCGTCTTCGGCTCCGACCGCAGCTTCGCGCCCGGAGCGATCTGGAACTCGACCCGAGCGGTGCGCCGCAGGAAGTCGATGTCCTCGACCCGCAGCGCTAGCAGCTCGCCGATCCGCAACCCCAGCCCGGCCTGCGTCACCACCATCGCCCGGTTCCGGGTCGGCATCGCGTCAGCCAGCTCCTGCACCTGCGCCACGGTCAGCGGGACCACTCGCGCACGTTCGTGGCGGGGAAGTGCCACCCGAACCACGGGAGAGGACGCCGCCAGTCGATCGAGCACGGCACTCGCGTAAATCGAGCGCAGCAGCGACACAAGGTTGCGCAGGGTCGTCGGAGCGAGCACCTGCGCCCGATCCGACGCCCACGCCTGCACCTCCGACGGGCGCACCGCGGACAGCCGCCGGTCTCCGAGCCGCGTACCCGCGATGTGCTGCTCGATCAGGCTCGACACCCGCCGGGCAGTCGACGGCCGATGCGGACGGACTGCCGCCCACGTCCGTGCGTACTCGGCGACCGTGACACGGTGGCTGTGGTCGACGTACTGGCCCCGCAGCTTGTCCGCCTCGACAGTGGCCGCGAACCGATCCGCGTCGCCCTTCTTCCCGAACGTCTTTCGCCGTTGCCGGCCGTCCGGGTCGCGGAAGCGGACGTCGTAGACCTTCGCCTCGCGGCCGGCGCGGCGGGTCAACCGACTCTCAACGCTCGCCATGAGGGACTGCCCCCAGTCCGGTTGACTCGTTCCGGTAGGGGGTCAGGCCGCTGCTGCGGCGTGGGTGAGTGTCTCGTATTCGACCGGGGTCAGTCGGCCGAGGCGGCGCTGCCGGCGACGGCGGTGGTA